>NZ_JAXLWP010000015.1:0-186562 GCF_046328425.1 Kouleothrix sp. | reverse complement strand
TACAGCGCCGCTGGGCTCGATCGCGCGGCGCTTTTCTTCGCAGATATACTTAGTCGCCTAGATTCTTGGCCACAAGATAATTTTACCGAAAGATCGAGCTGAAGAACGTGGAGGATTCGTATGGCTGAAGCAACCACAACCGCCCCGCGCCGGCCGCCGGCATTCATGAACAAGCTGATCGGCGTGGTACTGCGCTCGCCGCTGCACGGCCTGGTGAGCAAGGATCTCCTCTTGCTGACATTCACCGGCCGCAAGAGCGGCGCCTCAATCACGACGCCGGTCACATACACCCGCAGCGGCGAGCGCCTGCTGGTGTTCACCGGCTCGCCCTGGTGGAAAAACCTGCGCGGCGGCGCGCCGGTGACGCTGCGGCTGCGCGGCCGCGTGGTGCGCGCCACCGCCGAGGTGTCGGAGGACTCCGCCACGGTGCTGGCCGAGACGCGCGCCTACCTGGCGCGCAAGGGCGTGAGCAACGCGCGCATGATCGGCCTGTCGCTCGACTCGACGCGCGAGCCGACCGACGCCGAGCTGCGGGCGGCAATCAATGGCCGCGTGGCGATCTACATTACTACTGAATAGGGAGGCAATCGTATGGAATCGACACTTTCGCATTCGGCGGCCGCTTCACCCGAGCAGGTCGCGCTGGGCAAGCTGGCGTGGGCCGGCCCGCTGGCGATAGCCGCGGCCGTCGTCGCGAATCTAGTTGTACGCGTGATCGCCGTCGCGCTGCTGAACCCGGCACCCGAGGTCATAGCGCTGGGCTGGGGGCCGCCGATCATCTTCACGTTTGCCGGCGTGCTGGGCGCGGTGATTGTATTCGCGCTGATCGGCCGCTTCGCGCGGCGCCAGCCGATCGCGCTGTTCCGGCGCGTGGCGCTTGTGGCGCTGATCGTATCGCTCATCCCGAACACGCTTATACTGTTCAACCCGCAGGCGGCGCCGTTCCCTGGCGCCACCGCCGGGGTGGTGCTCGCGCTCTCGCTGATGCACGTGCTCGCCTGGGCGATCAGCGTGGGCGTGCTGACGCGCTACGCTCGCCGGTAGGCCTCTAGCTTGGCTCGAATACCAAGGCCAGCGGAATAGCCACGAAGACTCAAAGACTCGAAGGCGCTCGGAGGCCATACATTCTTCGGGTCTTCGTGGCTAGTTGAGCGAGGCTACACATGCGTCCCCGCTGGCATACAAGGCTAGCGGGGCCGCGTCGCCAGCGCGCGCGGCCGCAGCGAAGCAGCCGACGCGCGGTACAGCGATCGGTAGACGAGTATCGCGATCGCGACGTATGCCAGCGTCTTCGGGATCATCAACATGCCGATCATCGGCGCGCGCTGCACCCAGAACACCACTGGCAGGTAGCACGCGTACGATACCAGGATCAGCCGGCCGATCCAGCGGAACAGCCGGTCGCCGTGGGCCTGGGCATCGCGCAGCATCAGGAAGGCCACGCCCAGCCCCTGCACGATCAGCGGCAGGTTGCGGTACAGCGACCACGGCTGCGGCGGCACCGATTGCTCCCAGGCGTTCTGCGGAAACGCCATGATCGCCAGCCGCGCCACGCCCGCGCCGAGTAGCACCAGCGCAGCAATACCCCAGCCATGGCCGAAGCGCACCCGCCAGCTGTCGAGCACCAGCATGTAGAACAGCGTGAGCGTGGTAGCGGTGGCCAGCGCGCCAGCGCCTACCAAGCTCACCGATGCGCTCCCCAGCGCCAGCCTGGCGTCGAGCCCGCCTAGCGCATACGCAAGCACCCGCAGCCCTACGTGGCCGGTGTCGCCCAGCGCCAGCAGCGCGAATGCTGCCAGCATCCGGCGCGCCACCGGCGCGTCGCGGCCGGCTACGCTGGCACGCCGCGCGAACATCGCCGCCACCAGCCACCATACCACTAGGAGGTACGCGATGTTGAAGCCAACCTCGACCCACATCCGCATGCGCTCACTCATAGCTGCCTCCACACCTGCTTGGTTCATCCACACGCTTCTCACACTAAATCCGGCTGATCACTTGCGTGGTGGCAGATTCGTGCGTGGCTTCCGCCCCCCGCAATTTTGTTAGGACTTACGCAGTTGGCGCGCTCAGCCTTCGGCAGAGCGGTACTATCTTCGTGTACGGTATGCGCTCCGCGCGGAAAAACCGCATACAGAAGATAGAGGAGTACCATGCTGCCGCAGGCGCAATCTCGTCGCTTGAGGAAGCCGAACAGCGCAAGTGCGTAACTCCTATTTGTTTGCGATGTTCTACCCGGCTTCGCCGGGTAGAACATCGCAAAACGAAAGTGATCAAACGGAGTTGGTATCAGTGTACGCCCGCGCGGTGGCGTGGTGCGGGAAGAAACCAGCACGCGCCGGGCACATTTCTTTACTGGCTGGTGAACGCTTTGGCCCCGCGCGTAGCGAGATCTTTTCGCCCATGCCGGCTGCTCTGCACTACAATCGGCAGAAGCAAAGGAGTATGTATGCGTACCGATACCCCGCCGGCTAGCGTGCTGGCCCGCCGTGCCTTTCGCGCGTTCAACCGCTTCATGGTGCTGCTGTGGCGGCTGGGCCTGGGGCCCTGGCTTAATGCGTGGCCTTCGGTTGGCGGCCGGATCATGGTGCTGACGCACACCGGGCGCGCCAGCGGCCAGCGCCGCCGCACGCCGCTGAACTACACCATCGCCGACGGCGATATCTTCTGCGCCGCCGGCTTCGGCCCCGGCTCCGACTGGTATCGCAACATCCTGCGTGCGCCGGATGTCGAGCTATGGCTGCCCGATGGCTGGTGGGCAGGCGTTGCCGAGGATGTATCGGGCTGTGCCGAGCGGCTGCCGCTGCTCCGCGCGGTGCTGCGCGCGAGTGGCTTTGCTGCGCGCCTGGCTGGCATCGACCCCGATCGGCTGGACGATGCCGCGCTCGCCCGCGCCACCTCCGGCTACTGCTTGGTGCGCATCCGCCGCGCTGCCGCGCGCACTGGCCCCGGCGGCCCCGGCGACATGGCCTGGCTCTGGCCGAGCGCGACGCTGCTGCTGCTGGCGCTGCGCCTGCGGCCACGGCGCGCGCGGCTATAGCCGGGAGCAGCGATAGTGATATGACTCTTCTCGCTACACTGTTCGGCTCCCTCAAATAGGCGCGTTTGCCTGCGGCAGCACGGTACTCAGCCATCGTTGTGTGCGGCTTTTCCGCGCGAAGCGCGGAAAAGCCGCACATCGATACAGTATCAAGAAGCGCTCCCCGCTCTGCGCTCATTCGCTCGCCCGCCGGTTGTCGAGCGTTTACCGCAGGGCCACACATCTGCACGCTGCTGTGGCCGGCCTTTCGATTAGACTGAGGCGATTGGCGCTGTGATATGGATCTCGCAAGGAGGCGAACCATGAGCCACCCCAACCCTCAGACAATGGGCCAGCAGTTTGGCCGGCGATCGTGGGCCGAGCCCTGGAAGATCAAGATGGTCGAGCCGCTGCGCATGATCTCGCGCGACGAGCGGGCGCGCGCGCTGGCCGAAGCTGGCTACAACACCTTTCTGCTGCGCTCCGACGACGTGTATATCGACTTGCTGACCGACAGCGGCACCAGCGCAATGAGCGACCGCCAGTGGGCTGGCATGCTGCTCGGCGACGAGGCATACGCCGGTAGCCGCAACTTCTACCACCTCGAAGAGGCGATTCAGCACTACTACGGCTACCGCTATGTCGTGCCTACGCACCAGGGGCGCGGCGCCGAGCACCTGATCAGCCAGGCGGCGATCCGGCGCGGCCAGTTCGTGCCTGGCAACATGTACTTCACCACCACGCGCCTGCACCAGGAGCTGGCCGGCGGCATCTTCGCCGACGTGATCATCGACGAGGCGCACGATCCCAGCAGTTTGCACCCGTTCAAAGGCAATATCGACCTCGGCAAGCTCGAGGCGCTGATCCGGCGCGAAGGCGCTGAGAAGATCGCGTATGTGAGCCTGGCCGGCACCGTGAACATGGCCGGCGGCCAGCCGGTAAGCATGGCGAATGTGCGCGAGCTGCGCGCGCTGTGCGATCGCTACGGCGTGCGCCTGTTCCTCGACGCCACGCGCATGGTCGAGAATGCCTTCTTCATCCAGGAGCGCGAGCCAGGCTACGCCGAAACGCCGATCGCCACGATCGTGAAGGAGTTCTGCGGCTACACCGACGGCGCCTGGATGAGCGCCAAGAAGGACAACCTGGTGAATATCGGCGGCTGGCTGGCGGTGAACGACGAGCAGCTGTTCGAAGAGCTGCGCAACCTGGTGGTGGTGTTCGAGGGGCTGCATACCTACGGCGGCCTGGCCGGGCGCGACCTCGAGGCCATGGCGATCGGCATCGGCGAGTCGATGCACGACGATCACGTGCGCGCTCGCATCGGCCAGGTACGCTACCTCGGCGAGCTGCTGACCGACTGGGCCATTCCGATCGTGCAGCCGGTGGGCGGCCACGCGGTGTTCCTCGACGCGCGGCGCTTCTATGCACACCTGCCGCAGGCGCAGTTTCCGGCGCAGGTGCTGGCCGCCGAGCTGTACCTCGACTCCGGCATTCGCTCGATGGAGCGCGGCATTGCCAGCGCCGGGCGCGACCCGGCCACCGGCGACCACTACTTCCCGAAGCTCGAGCTGACGCGCCTGACCATCCCGCGCCGCGTGTACACGCAGGCGCACATGGACGTGGTGGCCGAGGCGGTGAAGGCGGTGTACGACGCGCGCGAGTGCACCCACGGCCTGCGCATGGTCTACGAGCCGAAGTACCTGCGCTTCTTCCAGGCGCGCTTCGAGCGCCTGTAGCCGCTGCAGGGGCGAGAACGCGCGGCTACCCGGCGTCGAGCGCCAGCGCGTTCTCGCGAATACGCCTCAGGCACTGCCGCAGTACGGCCATGTCGCCCTCGCTGATGCCGGCGGTGAGCAGCTCTTGAAAGGTGATCCGCTGCTCGTCCATCGTGGCGGCCAGTGTTTCGCCGGCGGGCGCGAGCGTCACCAGCGTAAACCGGTTGTCGTGCGGGTCGGCGCGGCGAAACACCAGGCCGGCCTCTTCAAGCTGCTTCACCTGCCGGGTGATCGCCGCGCCGTCGACTTGTAGCTGCTGCTGCAGCGCCGACTGGCTGATCTCGCCCTCGCGGCGCAGGGTTGCGAGGATCTGCCAGCGCGCCCGGCTCATGCCGACATGGCGCTCGAACGGCGGCACCAGCGCGTGGTAGGCGTGCGCGATCAGCTGTACCACTGTTTCGGTTGCGGGCGCGCTCGCGGCCACAGGTCCTTTACTCATCATCACCTCATTCGCGCCATGCGCGCCTACAATCGGGTTTGGCCGTGCTATAGCGCGCCCAGGCTGCCCTCGTCCAGGCCCTCGCGGCGCGCCTGCTCGATCGCGCTGGCCGAGACGCGCGCGCCGCGCATCAGCAGCACCAGCGCCAGCACGCCGATCGCCGCGACGCACGCCAGCCAGAACCCGGCGCGGATGCCACCCACCAGCGCGCCGCGGCTCAGGTCGAGCAGCTGTTGCAGCTGCGCCGGGCCGCTGGCGCCTACCTGGCGCGCCAGGGCGCCAAGCGCGGCCTGCGCGTCGGGGCTGATCAGCGCCTGCGGGTCGTGCAGCGCCGCCGCCAGCCGCGGGTCGGTGCCGGCCGGCTCGGCCGCGCTGAGGCGTGCCACAAACAGGCCGTTCACCAGCGCGCCCACGATCGCCGTGCCAAGCGTGCTGCCGATCAGCCGCAGAAACTGGATGGTGGAAGTGCCGACGCCCAGCCGGTGGCGCGGCACCGTCGATTGCACCAGGATCGTCAGCATTGGCAGCAGCATGCCCACGCCCAGGCCGCACATCCCCAGCTCGATGCCCAGCAGCAGGTGGTTGATCGACAGCGATACCCGCGTGAGCAGCAGTGCGCCAGCGTTGAGCACGAGCGCGCCGATGGTCATCAGCAATGGCGCCCGGCCGATCCGCGCGAACAGCTGGCCGCTGAGCAGCGAACCAACCGCCATGCTCGTTACCAGCGGCGTCAGCAGCGCGCCGGCTTGGCTGGCGCTCAGCCGCAGCGCGCCCTGCGCGAGCAGCGGCGTGTAGAACACCAGGCCGAACAGCGCGAAGCCGATCAGCAGCGAGATCAGGCAGCAGATCGCTACCGTGCGGATCTGAAACAGGTCGAGCGGCATCAGCGGCTCGGGCGCGTGCCGTTCGACCCACACAAACGCCGCTAGCAGCAGCGCGCTGCCCGCCAGCAGCCCTACGATTGTCGGCGAACCCCAGGGCATCTGCCCGCCACCCCACTCTACCGCCAGCAAGAACGCGCTTACCGCCGCGGTGATCAGCGCCGCGCCGGCCCAGTCGATGCGCGCATTCGGCGTGCGTGGCGAAAGGTTGCCAGGCAGTGTGAGCGTCAGCACCGCGATTGCCAGGATGCCGACCGGGAGATTTACATAAAATACCGAGCGCCAGCCAAGCGTATCGGTCATGATGCCGCCCAGGCTTGGGCCAACCACACTCGCCAGGCCAAAGGTGCTGGTGAGGATGCCCTGCCAGCGCGCGCGGCGCTCGGGCTGTGGAAACATATCGCCGACGCTGGTAAACGCGGTGGCCTGGAGCATGCCGGCGCCAATGCCCTGCACGCCGCGCGCCAGAATGAGAAACAGCATGCTGTTGGCCGCGCCGCAGGCCAGCGACGCCGCTACAAACACCGTGATCGCCGCGAGCAAAAACGGCTTGCGGCCGTAGAGGTCGCCCAGCTTGCCCATGATCGGCACCATCACCGTCGACGTCAGCAGGTACGAGGTCGCCACCCAGGCGTACACCTCGAAGCCGTGCAGCTCGGCGACGATCCGCGGCAGCGCCGTGCCGACGATCGTCTGGTCGAGCGCCGAGAGCAGCACTGTCAGCGCGATGCCGATCATCGCCAGTAGCGCGGGCAGGCCGCTCATGCCCTGCTCGAGCGAGCGGGCCGGGGGAACAAGCTTCTCTGATTGTGCTGCCATGATCTCCTCAGAACATCCTGTCGTGATCCAGGTTACGCACACGCGCCGTGGGCTGGTGCTGCCTGCGGCCATGCCGCTCAGCCACCTTGTGTGCGGTTTTCCGCGCTCCGATACAGGCGAACACCTAGCCGAATGCGCGAGCAATAATTGACCCATCAATCATTGATCTATCAAGAATTATACCACAGGCTGGCGTGCCCGCGCCTGGGCTGCGATTTGACAAGCGTAATGCCGCTTGCTATACTCTGCCAGTTTTTGTATTCAATCGTGTTTACAGCGTCGTAAAGCGTGATAGCCCGTGATGATGCGGGCGCCGATAAATGGCCCATATCATCAGGAGGGGAAGTTTGGACATCCTCAATTCGATGAAGGCTCGGATCGCCTTCGTCTTCCCCGGCCAGGGATCGCAGTACGTGGGGATGGGCAAGCAGCTCTACGATGCCTCACCCGCCGCCCGGCGCATCTTCGACAAGGCCGACGCGGTGCTCGGTTTTCCGCTCTCGGCCCTATGTTTCGAAGGCCCGCAGGACGAGCTCGACGATACCTATAACGCCCAGCCCGCGATCCTGACCGTCAGCATTGCCTGCCTCGAGGCGCTCAAAGAGCGCTTTGGCCCGCTTGGTTACCTGGGTACACCCAAGCTCGTGGCTGGCCACAGCATGGGCGAATTCACCGCGCTGGTGGCTGCCGGCGTGCTCGATTTCGAAGATGCGCTCAAGCTCGTGCGCGAGCGCGGGCGCCTGATGAAAGAGTCGGGCGAGCAGCGCCCCGGCGGCATGGCTGCGGTGATCGGCCTCGACGAGCACACGCTTGCCGAGGTAGTGCAAGAGGCGCAGTCCGAAGGCGTGGTGACGCTGGCAAACGCCAACTCGCCCGGCCAGACGGTGCTCTCGGGCGAGGTTGCCGCGCTGCAGCGCGCTATGGAGCTGGCCAAGGCTCGCGGCGCGCGCATGGTGCAGCGCCTGGCCGTGAGCATCGCCTCGCACTCGCCACTCATGCAGCAGGCCTCGCTCCATTTCACCGAGCTGATCAACCGCATTCACTTCCGCCCGCCGCAGGTGCCGCTGATCGCCAATATCAGCGCCCAGGCGCTCACGACCGTCGACGAGCTGCGCGCCGAGCTGTCCGAGCAGCTGACACGCCCAGTGCAGTGGACGCGCTCGGTGCAGGCGATGGTCTCGGAGGGCGTCGACACGATCGTCGAGATCGGGCCGAAGCAGGTGCTCTCGGGCCTGATCAAGCGCATTACGCCCGAGGCCAAGCCGGTGACGCTCACCGATGCCGACGTGGTGAAGCTGCTGGCGAGCGGCGACTAGCCCGAGTATCGCTACGCCGCAGGGCGAGAGCCGCCCTGCGGCGCGTGCCTCATGCGTTCTGATCCTGGAGGAATATATGCGCCGTGTTGTGATCACCGGCCTTGGCGCCGTCACGCCTGTGGGGAACGACGTGCCGACGATGTGGCGCGCGCTGCTGAGCGGCACCAGCGGGGTTGGGCCGATCACGCGCTTCGATGCTTCGGCTATGCCCATCCGTATCGCCGGCGAGGTCAAGGGCTTTGCGCTCGACCCGAGCGTCGAGCCGCGCGAAGCCCGGCGGCAGTCGCTCTACACTCGCTACGCGCTGAACGCGGTGCTCGAGGCGGTGCGCGCGGCCCGGCTCGACATGGCCCAGGAAGACACTGAGCAGGTCGGCGTGATCTACGGCACTGGCTCGGGCGGGCTCGACCTGATCTTCGAGAACCACGATGTGTACCGCGAGCGCGGCTACCGGCGCGTGGCGCCTACGCTGATCGCCAATATGATCCCCGATGCCGCCAGCGGCTATATCGCCATTCAGCTGGGCGCGCAAGGGCCGAATATGGCCGTCACTGCGGCCTGCTCCACCGGCGGCCATAACGTCGGCGAGGCCTACGAGACAGTGCGGCGCGGCGATGCCGAGGTGATTGTGACGGGCAGCAGCGAGGCGCCGATCCACCCGACGATCGTGGCGTCGTTCACCACCATGCGCGGCCTCGCCGAAGATAACGAGCACCCCGAGCTGGCATGCAAGCCGTTCGACGCGCGCCGCAGCGGCTTTATTCTCTCCGAAGGCGCGGCTGCGCTCATCCTCGAAAGCCTCGACCACGCGCTGGCGCGCAATGCGCCGATCGTCGCCGAGATCGTCGGCTATGGCAATAGCGCCGACGCGCTCGACATGATCGCCGCCGACGAGACCGGCGCCGGCGCGGCGCGCGCCATGAAGATGGCGCTGCGCAAGTCGGGCCTGCGCCCCGACCAGGTGAGCTATATCAACGCGCACGGCACCGGCACGCCGCTGAACGACTCGGCCGAGACCCAGGCGATCAAAACCGTGTTCGGCGACCACGCCTACCGCCTGGCGGTCAGCTCCACCAAGTCGATGCTCGGCCACCTCATGGGCGCGGCGGGCTCGGTCGAGGCGCTGATCTGCGCGCTGGCCGTGCACGACGGCCGCATCCCGCCAACGATCAACCTCCAGCAGCCCGACCCAGCCTGCGATCTGGACTATGTGCCGAATGTGGCGCGCGAGGCGCACGTCGACGTGGCGCTCTCGAACTCGATCGGCCTGGGCGGCCATAACTCCGCGCTGATCCTTAAGCGCTACCAGGCGTAGCACTATTCGCGCCTATGGCCCGATCGCCAGGTTCGCCTCGGGGCACCAGCCCTCGTAGCCGCCGGCCTCGATCAGCTGCCAGCGCGTGTTGTTGGCGTCGACCTGCTGCTGCTCGCGCAGGGTTACCTGCATGCCGTCGGCCAGCTGAATCGCGCGCGTCGGGCTGTCGAACGCGGGGGTGACGTGCAGCCAGCCGGGCGCGCCGTTCAGGCCGGCGATGGTGGCGCGGCGCGCACGCGGCGTGGGTGTGGGGTCGGCGTCGAATGGCGCTGGCTCGGCGGTGGGCGCTGGCAGCGCGCCAAGCGCGCGCAGCAGGCGTGGCCCGTCGATCTGCTGGTAGATCACCCACAGCACGCCAACCAGCGCCGCGAGAAACAGCAGCGATGCGGCCAGTCGTAGCCACGGAAAGGGCCGCCGCGGCGGCGGCTGTACCGGCGGGGCTACCGCCGCCGTGGTACGGGCGCGCTCGGCGCGCTGGTCGATCTGGCGCACCAGCTCGCGCCGGCCGCACAGGTTGGCGGCCAGCCGCCCGAGCTGCTGCACCTGCTCGGGCGCCCAATCGCAGGCGTCGCCGCGCGCAATCGCCAGGCGCTGGCGGGCCGATTCCAGCGCCAGGGCGCGTGCTTCGCCAGCCAGCAGCTCGTGCTGCTGGGCCAGCTCGGCCCGCCGCAGCCAGGCGAGCTTGCCGCCCTCGATCAGCGCGCGGTCGGCGTCGCCGAGGCCGGCCTGCTCCAGCAGCGCGGCGTCGATGCCGCGCTCAAGCGCGGCGTGAAATGCCAGCAGCGCCGCGCCCAGCAGCGCGCTGTCGTCGCCGGCGCGCCGATAGATCGCCACGCCGCGCTCGAGCCGCTCGTCGATCTCGCCCATCCGCGCCCCCGTAGCGAAAGAGTCGAGAGACAAAGAAACAGCCTATGCATAGGCTGTCTCCTTGTCCCGTTGTCAGCCAATCACGTCGATCCCGCCCATATACGGCCGCAGCACCTCAGGCACGGCGATGCTGCCGTTGGCCTGCTGGTAGTTCTCCATGATCGCGATAATCGTACGCGGCATGCCCAGGCCCGAGCCGTTCAGCGTATGCACGAACTCGGGCCGCGCGCCGGGCTCGGGCCGGAAGCGCGCGTTCGCGCGGCGTGCCTGGAAGGCCTCGACATTCGAGCACGAGCTGACTTCGAGCCACTCGCTCTGGCCAGGCGCCCACATCTCGACATCGTAGGTTTTCGTGGCCGCAAAGCCCAGGTCGCCAGTGCAGAGCGCCTTGGTGCGGAACGGGATCCCGAGCAGGCGGCAGCACTCCTCGGCGTCGGCGCGCAGCTTCTCCAGCTCGGCGTAGCTGGTGTCGGGGTGCACGAACTTGTACATCTCGACTTTGTCGAACTGGTGGCCGCGCTTGATCCCGCGCACGTCGCGCCCGGCGCTCATCTTCTCGCGGCGGAAGCACGGCGTGTAGGCGCAGTAGTGCAGCGGCAGCTGCGCCGCGTCGATGATCTCGTCGCGGTGCAGGCTTGTCACCGGCACCTCGGCGGTTGGCACCAGCCACAGGTCGTCTTCCACGTCGCGGTACAGGTTGTCGCGGAACTTCGGCAGCTGGCCCGAGGCCCACACGGTCTCCTCTTTCACCACGAAAGGCGTGTACACCTCGGTGTAGCCCTGGCGGCCGTGCAGGTCGAGCAGCCACTGGATCACCGCGCGCTGAAGCTTGGCGCCCAGGCCCTTCAGCACGTAGAAGCGCGAGCCCGAGATCTTCACGCCGCGCTCGAAGTCGATGATCCCCAGCTGCTCGCCCAGCTCCCAGTGCGGCTTGGGCGTGAAGTCGAACGCGCGCGGCTGGCCCTCCTGCGCGATCACGACATTATGATCCTCGTCGGGGCCGTCGGGCACGCTCGGGTGCGGCAGGTTGCGCAGCTCGAGAATGGCCATGCGCTGCTGCTCCTCCACCTGCGCCACCTGCCGATCCAGCTCGGCGATCCGGTCGCCCACGCCGCGCATCTCGGCGATCTTGGTGTCGCGCGCGGCGGCGTCTTTCATCTTGCCGATCTCTTTCGACACCGCGTTGCGCGTGGCTTTCAGCGCCTCGACCTCTTTCAGCAGCGTGCGGCGCTGCTCGTCGTAGGCCAGCACTGCGTCGACGGCGGCCGGCTCGACGCCGGCGCGCCCTAGCTGCGCTTTTACATCGTCGGTCTGCTCGCGCAGCAGCCTGATATCCAGCATATATGCCTCCTTGCAGCCTATACCAGCGTATAGCTCCACGACACCAGCTCGCCGTTTTTATAGGGCGCGATGCCGTAAAACACCTTGCCCTGCTCGAAGACCATGTCGAGCCACATGCGGTCGCTGTCCCACATATTCAGGCTGTGCAGCTGCTCGACCGGCACCCATTCGAGCGTGCCCTCGTGGTTGCGCTCTAGCGGCGTGCCGCTCCAGCGGTCGATCCGAAAGATAAACGCGAACCAGTCTTCTTCGTTTTTGCCGAAGCCCGGCCAGCTGATTGTGCCGCGCAGCACCAGCTCCTCGGCTTCGATCCCGGCCTCCTCGCGGATCTCGCGGCGCATCCCGCTGACCACGTCTTCGTCGCTGTCCAGCTTGCCGCCCAGGCCGTTGTACTTGCCGTAGTGCAGGTCGTCGGGGCGGGTGTTGCGGTGGATCATCAGCACCTGCGCGCCATCCGGCGACATCACGTAGCCAAGCGTTGCCAGAATGGGAGTATACGCCGCCATGAAATCTACTCCATCGATCAATGCTTACCAATCGCGGTATAGGCCGCGCGCGCCGCTGCGGTACTCGGCCACGCGCCGGCGCGTGGCCACGTCGGTGTTGGTGGGCAGCGCGCCGAGCGGGAAAAAGCGCGCCTCGGCGATCTCGACCGAGCGCGGCGGCTTTGGCTCGTTCAGCGGCGCGCCCACGAACACGCCAATGTAGTTGCTCGCGCCGCCGCCGAAGCGGTCGTACAGCCCCAGGAAGTAGTCGACGCGCATGCGCACGCCGCTTTCTTCGGCGGCCTCGCGCGCGGCCGCCGCCTGCATGCGCTCGAAGCGCTCGACGCCGCCGCCGGGCAGCGCCCATGGCGTGCGGCCGGCACGGTGGCGGATCAGCAGAACCATGTCGTCGCGCACGATCAGCGCGCGTACCCCGATCAGCATAGGCCGGCGCGCCCGCCAGACGAGCGCGCGCGCGCCCGTCGCCAGTGCGTATGCCGAGCCGAGCGCCGCGTTTTCGATGTATTGCCAGAATGTCATCAGCGTCTCGCTCTTGTTCGTCGAATCAAAAAGCCCTCGCCTTCCCGATCGTTCGCGGCTCGTAGCTCGCGGCGCTGAATTGGCCAGCCCGGCCAGCTCAACACCTACAACCCACAACCCACAACGTGCGGAAGGACGAGAGCAACAGGCCCCCGTGGTGCCACCTTCGTTCGCCACGCTAAGCGCGTGGCCTCGGCGCGCCGAAGCGCGTAACGCTGTAACGGGCGTGCCCGGGCCGGGTTGGGCGCGTTGGCGCTTCCCCAGCGACTCAGGAGTGGATCGGCGCGTGCCCAGCTACCGCCTCGCAGCTACCGGCGGCTCTCTGAAGCTGGCAACGGCATGTGCTCCGTCGTCGTCGTTCTCGCGATTATACCACGCGCCTATCGCCGGTGCAATCGTCCAGCCGGCCGATGTCGCGATTGTAATGTGCTATAATCGATATACGTAGGCCTTGCGCAGCTGGCGCGCTCAGCCTTCGGCAGAGCAGTACTTTTTTGTGTCGGCGTGCGTGCTTCCACGCTACGTGCGGAAACGTCGCCGGTACCAACAGATCGAGTACCATGCTGCCGCAGGCACAATCCGAAATAGCGAAGGGAATCCGCCGTGGCAGCGAGTCAAGCGCAGCAAAAGCTGGAAGAGATCCACAGTACGATCGGTGCCGACCTTGAAAAAACCCGTCGCGAGCTAAACGAGATGGAGACGCTCCTGCGTCAGACCAATGCCGAGGTCGAGAAGCTGGCCCAGCGCGAGCTGACGGTCGCCAACCGCCTGCGCGATCTCGAGGTAAACCTCGATAAGTATAGCAAGGCCGACATCAAAAACTTTTACACCTCGGCCCAAGAGGTGCAGATGCGCCTGCTGATGATGCGCGGCCAGCTCGAGCAGCTGCAATTTCGCCAGCAGCTGCTGAAAACCCGCCAGTCGCAGCTCTACGAGATCATCACTGCGGTCGAGCCGCTGCTTGGCGCCGATATTGGCGGCGGGCCGCGCGCCGCCGACGATGGCGTCGAGCGCATCGCCGCGATCATCCAGGCCCAGGAGAACGAGCGCCTGCGCATCTCACTGCAGATGCACGACGGCCCGGCCCAGTCGATGAGCAACCTGGTGCTGCGCGCCGAGATCTGCCAGCGCCTGCTCGACCGCGACATCGAGCAGACGCGCGGCGAGCTGGTGGCGCTCAAAAGTGCGATCAACACCACGCTGCAAGATACCCGGCGCTTTATTTTCGACCTCCGCCCCATGATCCTCGACGACCTCGGCCTGGTGCCGACGCTGCGGCGCTATGTGCAGCAGTTCGGCGATAAAAACAAGCTCGATGTCAACCTGCAGGTGCAGAATATGGACGCGCGCTTGCCTAGCCACTACGAGGTCGCGCTGTTCCGCTTCATCCAAGAGGCGTTGAATAATGTCGCGCGCCACGCGAACGCCAGCCAGGCCCGCGTGTTGCTCGACAGCGGCGGCGGCAGTATCCACGTATCGGTCGAGGACGACGGCACCGGCTTCCACGTCAACGAGGTGCTGTCGGAGCAGAGCGGCCGGCGTAACCTGGGGATCGAGACATTGCGCCAGCAAGCCGAGACGCTGCTGCGCGGCGAGTTCGGCATCGAAAGCTCGGTCGGCCGCGGTACGCGTGTGGCTGCGGTGGTGCCGGTACCATAACACCATAGCGCGATAGAGCGTGAACCTACGAAAGCCGGTCGTTTCCGTTAAAACGACCGGCTTTCGTATGCGATAGCTGCGTAATTTGGCTTCCTAATGCAGTATTTATGATGCGATTGTCATTTGATTGGTAGTTAATTTATTTTGTCTGTCGAAATGTATTTGTGCAACAGAGCAACGTTTGCGCAGCGAAAACAGTGGCCCAAACGCAACTTCCGATGAACAAAGAGTCAAGCAAGTACCAAGAAGTATAGGACCATCAGACTATTGAGTTATGCGCTAGGTACTTCTATACTAATGATGCTTTATTCGGCAATTATTCAAGGAGGCACGCAATGATCCGGAGCTTTTTCGCCAAGGAAGAGGGCCAGGGCCTGGTAGAGTACGCGCTGATCCTGGTGCTGATCGCGATCGTGGTGATCGGCATTCTGACTCTGCTTGGCGGCAAGGTCAGCCAGGTGTTCAGCTCGATCAATAGCGGCCTGGGCTAGGCTGAACGTTTCGCTCGAACGCACCGCGGCCGCGCCATTGGCGCGGCCGCGGTGTTTTGCTGTTGGCCGAAGGCGCTTTAGCGCCGCGGCGGGCGGGCGATGCTGGGGGCGATCTTGCGGCCGCGGATGGTAGTGTGGCGCAGCGCGCGGATGACCTTCTCGGACATATTGTTCGGCACCTCAACCAGCGCGAAGCTTTCGAACAGCTCGATCGCGCCGATTGCGCGGCCGGGGATGCCGGCCTCGTTGGCAATCGCGCCGACGATATCGGCCGGGCGTACGCCGTCGTCGCGGCCCACGTCGATGTACAGCCGGGTCATGCCCTGGCTTGGCCCGAACTCGCGGGTGCGTCCGCGGCGCGGCCGGCCATCGCGCTCATCCTCGAAGCGGTCTTGCTGCTGCTCGGCCAGCGTATCCTCGGTCTCGACCAGCGACTGGTCGAGCAGGAGCTTGAACGCCGCCGCCGCGAGATCGGTGGGGCTGAACTCTTCGCCCAGATCCTCGGCCATGATCAGGTATGGCTCGAGCCCGCCGTTGGTGATGGTTTCGCGCAGCGTTTCTTTGAAACTTTCGCGGCGCCGCGCGATCACGTCGGCGACGGTGGGCAGGCGCATGCGCTGGATCTTCGCGCCGGTCATGCGCTCGATCATGTTGAGCTGGCGGCGCTCGCGCGGCGTGACAAGCGTCACGGCGTTGCCGGTGCGGCCGGCGCGGCCGGTGCGGCCGATGCGGTGCACGTAGATCTCCGGGTCGAGCGGGATGTCGTAGTTGATCACATGCGACACGTGCTCGATGTCGAGGCCGCGCGCGGCCACATCGGTGGCCACCAGCAGCTCGGCCTGGCCGGTGCGGAAGCGCTGCATGACCCGGTCGCGCTGCACCTGGCTGAGGTCGCCGTGCAGCGTCTCGGCCGGGAAGGCCCGCGCGACCAAGCGCTCGCCGAGCGAGTCGACCTCGCTCTTGGTGCGGCAGAAGATGATCGCCGATGTCGGCATTTCGAAGTCGAGCACGCGCGCGAGGATCTCGAACTTATCGCGCCCGCCGGCCTCGTAGTAGATCTGGCGGATCTGCGGCACGGTCATCTGCTCGGCCTGAATGGTGATCCGCTGCGGCTCGCGCATGTACTGTTTGGCCAGGTTCGCGATCGGGGTGGGCATTGTCGCCGAGAATAGCGCGGTGCGCCGGGTGGCCGGCGTTTCTTTCAAGATCGCCTCGATATCCTCGATAAAGCCCATATCGAGCATCTCGTCGGCCTCGTCGAGCACCACGGTGCGCACCTGGTCGAGCTTGAGCGTGCCGCGCTGGATATGGTCGAGCAGGCGGCCGGGCGTGCCGACCACCACGTTCACGCCGCCGCGCAGCGCGCGCAGCTGGCGATCGATCGGCTGGCCGCCGTACACCGGCAGAATGGCGACGTGCTTGTGGAACTTGCCGTAGGCGTGGAATGCCTCGGCCACCTGCACGGCCAGCTCGCGCGTGGGCGTCATCACCAGGGCCTGGGGGGCGCGCAGCTCAGGGTCGAGCTGCTCGATGATCGGCAGGGCGAAGGCGGCTGTTTTGCCGGTGCCCGTCTGCGCTTGGGCGATCACATCGGCGCCCGCGAGCATCTTGACGATCGTGCGCGCCTGGATCGGGGTTGGCTCTTCATAGCCGAGCTCGCCGATCGCCTGGAGGGTGGCCTCGCTCAGGCCCAGGTCGGCGAAGCTGGTTGTGGGGGTTGCTGTCACGTTTTTATGATTCCTGTGTTACCAACAAAAAGAAACGCAAGGCGTTGCGCTTGCGCTACATCACGATGCGTGCCATCCGGCCGCTGCATGTTGTCTGGCTGAGCGTCGGGGCCGCCCCGACGTTGCCGCGGCGCTTGCCCTGGCTCATTATACCGCGATCTTGCGCTTTGCGCACGCGCCTTGCCGTGGCTGCGTGCCTGTGCTAGTATACGGCGGTACCTGCGTCTACAAGGAGTGCGATGCGTTTTTACCTGTTCGTCGCTCTGCTCGCGATCGCGCTTGGGCTCGATATGCTGCTGTTGGCGCTCGGCCTTGCGCAGCCGCAGGCGCGCCTGTTCCAGGCCCCGGTGGCACGCGCGGCGCCGCACGCCGTGCTTGCGCCAAGCTCCACAGCTACCCGCGCACCCAGCCCCACGGCCACGCACACGCCCAGCCCCACGGCCAGCCCAACCGCTACCGCTACCGTCACGGCGGCTCCGAGCCCCACGCCGTCGCCAAGCCCAACCGCCACGCCACCGCCGCCGCGCCTGCTGGCAGCCAAGGCGGTTTCGTTCACGCCGGCCAACCGGGCGGTGCGCGCGAATATTCGGCTTGCGCTAGCGCTGGATGGCGGCGCGCTCTCGCATGTGCTGCTGGCGCCGGGCGACGTGTTTTCGTTCAACGCGCTGCTTGGCCCGCGCCCGCAGCGGCTTCCCTGGAAGTACGTGGTAGTGCAGCCGACGCCAGCGCCGACCGATGGGGCGGCGCCGGCTAGCAGCGCCGACGTGCAGCGGATCCAGGGCGGCGGCCTGTGCGACCTCGCCAGCCGCTTTGTGATGGCCGCCCGGCCGCTGCTGCCGGCCAAGGCCTTTCGGTTTGTCAACCACGTACGCTCGAATGGCGTGCATCTCAGCGGGGTGCCCACGCGCGACACCGTGTCGATCTGGGCGGTAGGCGGCGGGCCAGGCGAGCAAGATCTGACGATCCGCAACCTGAGCGACGGCTGGCTGGAGTTTGCGATCACCCGCGACGGCGAGCGGATCACCGTTACGGCGCGGCTGTGGGATCGTGCGCCGGCCGGGTCATTTCAATGAACTCGTAGGCGCCTAGCCGGGTGTAGCGCGTAAAGCTTCGGCCGGCGACGAAGCCGGCGCGCTCGTAGACGCGGATGGCGCGCTGGTTGAAGGTAGCGACGTCGAGCCGGAAGCTTATGGGCGCGTAGGTAGCCCGCCCGAATGCCAGCCCGGCGCGCACAAACGCCAGGCCATGGTGCTGCCCCGTCAGATCCGGCCGCAGCCCCAGGCCGATCTCGAGCGCGTAGCCAAGCTTGCGAAACGAGAACACGCCTATCAGCGGGTCGTCGTGCGAGGCCACTGCATAGAACCCGATGCGCCGTAGCGGCGCCGTAACCCGGTGTATCGCCACGCTGCCGAGCATCTGCCCGCGCGCCAGATCGTAGAGCTGGTAGGGTGCCGGGTAGCGCCAACGCGCCACCGCCAGCGCGTCGGCCCAGGCCAATGGCCGAAAATACAGCTCCATGGCTTCCTCGGCCAAATGCCGGCGCACGGCCGGCCGAAAAGCGACCGTGCGCCCAAGCCGCAATCCGTGCCGCGCTACTCGCCCTTCACCGCCGTCCACAGATCGGTGAACGCCACGGTCTTTTCGTTCTTCACGATCCACTCGAGCCGCTTCATAGTGGCGTCGTCGGGCGCGAAGCCTTCTTTATACAGCTGCTGGATCTTCGGATCGAGCAGCTTCTCGGCGTCGGCGTTCGGGGTGATGCCCTGGTTGAACGCCGTATTCTTGGCGGCGATCTCGGGGCGCATCAGGTAGTTCAGAAACACGTGCGCCGTGTAGATGTTCGGCGAGTCGGCCACGATGCAGGCGTTATCCTGCCAGATCGTGCCGCCCTCCTTCGGCACCACGAACACGATGTCGGCGTTGCCGGAGTAGTCGCCGTCGATGCCGGTGCGCGCCTGCATTGCGTTGTTGTTGTAGATCTGGCCGATCACGATCTCGCCGGCCGCGAGCTTGCGGCTGACATTGCTGCTGTCGTAGGCGGCCAGGAATGGCTTCTGCGCCTTGAGCAGATCCTCGGCCTGCTTGAGATTGGCCGGATCGGTGTCGTTCATCGATTTGCCGAGGTAGTGGAGCGCGGCGCCTGGCACCTCGCGCTCGTCGTCGAGCATGCTCACCTCGCCCTTGTACGGCTCGACCTGCTTCGGGTCGAACACGGCGCCCCAGCTGTCGACGGGCGCGCTGAACTTGCTCTTGTTGTAGGCCAGGCCGGTGGTGCCATAGTTATACGGGATCGAGTAGACATTGCCTTTGTCGTAGTACAGGTCGAGGTTCGACTTGCGCAGGTGCGCCAGGTTGGGTAGCAGCGATTTGTCGAGCGTGGCGATCAGCTTATCGCGCGCCATGATCTCGACGGCGTAGTCCGACGGGAACACCACATCGTAGCCCGAGTTGCCCGGCCGGATCTTGGCGATCATGTCCTCGTTGTTGTCGTATACCTCCATTGTGACCTTGACGCCATATTCTTGCTCGAAGCTCTTCAGCACTTCGGGGTTCAGGTAGTCGGCCCAGTTATAGATGTGCAGCTCCTTCGAGAGCTTCGACGTGTCGACTTGCAGCTCGCCGGCTGCGGGTGCGCTGGCCGCGGTGGGCTGGTCGGCCGGCGCAGCCGCTTGCGTTGGCGCGGGCGCGCTGGTGGCCTGGGCATTTGTGCTGCCGCTGCTTGCGGCAGTGGGCGCCGAGCTTGCGCCGCCGCTTGCGGCAGTGGGTTCCGAGCTTGCGCCGCCGCCGCAGGCGGAGACCGCCAGCAGCACCACGAGAAGTACGAGCGAGAGCTTAAGGCGGGCCATGAGCAAATCCTCCTTCTATACCGACAGAAGACGCGATGGTAGCAGAGAGCGGCAAAGAGGATAGAGGATAGCGGCAGCTGTCTATCCTCTACCCTCTATGCTTCGCTCCGCGCCCAACTACCGGCGCTGGCGCTGCACAAACTGCGAGAGCGCCACCAGCGTCATCGAAATAACCAGCATCACCGTGGAGATCGCGTTGATCTTGGGGGTAACCGCGCGCTTAACCTGGGCGTACACCTCGATCGGCAGCAGCGACGTGCCGGGCCCGGTGGTGAAGAAGCTAATAATGAAGTCGTCGAGCGAGATCGTGAAGGCCAGCAGCGCCCCGCCGATGATGCCGGGCAGGATCAGCGGGAAGGTGATCCGCCAGAATGTCTGCCACTCATTCGCGCCCAGGTCGCGCGCCGCCTCTTCGAGGCGCCGGTCGAAGCCCTTCAGGCTGGCGCGCACCACCACCACCACAAACGAGATGCTAAACGCGATATGCGAGATGATCACGGTGGTGAGGCTCATCTTGAGCTGGCTGCCGGTGATATTCTGGATGATGCCGAACATGAAGGCGAAGAACGCCAGCAGCGCCAGCGCCATGACGATCTCGGGGATCACGATCGGCAGGTACAGCAGCGCGTCCATGCCGGTGCGCCCGCGAAAGCGGTAGCGCTCCATGGCCAGCGCCGTCAGCGTGCCAATGATCGTCGAGATAATCGTCGACACCAGCGCCACGGTCAGCGTATTCCAGGCCGCGCCCATGAGGCGCTCGTCCTGCAGCAGCTTGGTGTACCACGAGAAGGTGAAGCCGGTGAGCCGCGCGCCGAAGCTGTCGGTGGTAAACGAGAACAGCACCAGGATGACGATCGGCGCGTACAGAAACACGTACATCAGCGCCGAGTGCACGCCCAGCAGCACGGTGCGCCAGTTGGTGCGCGCGGCGGCCCGCGTGGCGGTAGCAGGGCGCGCCTGCGATTGCGAGCTTGCTTCGATCATCGGTCTTCCTCTGTGGTTGTGCGGAAGTAGAAGATAATCGCGATCGTCAGCACCAGCATGAAGATCAGCGCCATGGCCGAGCCGAGCGGCCAGTTCGGCGGGTTCGAGCGCGTGAACAGGCGCTGCAGCAGGTTGCCGAGCATGTCGACCTTGGCGCCGCCCAGCAGGTCGGAGACGACAAACTGGCCGACGGTGGGGATGAACACCAGCACCGAGCCGGCCGCCACGCCGGGCATTGTCAGCGGCAGCATGATCCGCAGAAACGCCCGCCGCCGGTCGGCCCCCAGGTCGGAGGCGGCCTCGAGCAGTGTGAAGTCGAAGCGGTCGATCGAGGCATAGATCGGCAGCACCATAAACGGCAGCTCGCCATAGATCAGGCCCACCAGCACCGCGCCGGTGGTGTTCAGCAGCGTCAGGCGCGGCATGCCGATCGATTGCAGCAGCGAGTTGATCACGCCGTTATTGGCCAGGATGATCATCCAGGCATAGGTGCGCACCAGGAAGTTGGTCCAGAACGGGATCAGCACCAGGAACAGCAGCACATTGCGCCAGCGCGGCGACCGCTGCACAATGTACAGCGCCAGCGGGTAGCCGATCAGCAGGCACACCACAGTCGTCATGACGCCGATCCACAGCGAGCGCACGTAGGCGTTCACATACAGATCTTTGGTGAACAGCGTGGCGTAATTGCCGAGTGTGAACTTCCAGATGACATTGCCGGTGGGGCCGGGGGTGAGGAAGCTATAGAGCAGGATGACGAACAGCGGGAAGGCGAAGAACACGCTGAGCCAGAACAGGCCGGGGAATAGCAGGGCGAACAGCCGCCCGCGCTCGCTGCGATTGATCGCCTTGGACAGCGCCTGCTGGCGCGCCTCGCTGATCGGAGCGGTGTCAGTCGTCAAGGTGCGATCCCTTTCAGTGCTGCATGCTGCCGAGGCGTTGCAGCCTGCGGCAGCGGGGTTGTGCTTTGGCAGGCCGGGCGCTTAATCTTTCAGCACGAGCGCGTTCTCGACCGGCCACCACAAATAGCCCTGCTCGCCGCGCTGCCAGTAGGCGTCGCGGTCGACGGTCGAGCGCGTGTTTTGCTCCCACACGCTGAATAGGCGATCCTGGCCAAGCTGCACCATGATGCGCGTGTCGCTGCCGATATACGAGACGCGATCGACTGTGACCTGAAACATGTTCGCGGGCGGGTCGGCCGGCCGCTGCACCGACAGGCGTGCTTTCTCGGGCCGCACCGACACATACACCTCGTCGCCGACGGTGAGCGGCTGCACCAGCTGGCCGCGCAGCGTCAGCCCGGCGCCGTCGCTGATCGTCGCGCTGCCGGCGCTGAGGTCGCTGACGCGGCCGCGAATAAAATTCGACTCGCCGATGAAATCAGCCACAAAGCGGCAGTTTGGCCGCTCGTAAATCTCGGTCGGCGTGCCGATCTGCAGCGCCTTGCCCTCGCTCATCACCGCGATCCGGTCGCTCATCGTCAGCGCCTCTTCTTGATCGTGCGTGACAAAGATGAACGTAATGCCGACGCGCTCCTGCAGGCGTTTCAGCTCGATCTGCATTTCCTTGCGCAGCTTCAGATCGAGGGCGCCAAGCGGCTCGTCGAGCAGCAGCACGTCGGGGCGGTTCACCAGCGCGCGCGCCAGCGCCACGCGCTGCTGCTGGCCGCCCGAGAGCTGGCGCGGCCGGCGCTCGCCGTAGCCGCTGAGGCGCACCATGTCGAGCGCCTCGTCGACGCGCCTGGTGATGTCGGCGCGCGGCACCTTTTTCATCTCGAGCCCGAAGGCGACATTTTCGGCCACGCTCATGTGCGGGAACAGCGCATACGACTGGAACACCGTATTCACATTGCGCTGGAATGGTGGGGTCGTGCCGATTGGCGTGCCGTTCAGCAGAATTTCGCCGGCAGTGGGGTACTCGAAGCCGGCGATCATGCGTAGACTGGTGGTTTTCCCGCAGCCCGAGGGGCCGAGCATCGAGAAGAACTCGCCATTTCGAATTTCCATCGTCACATGGTCGACTGCGTTGACTTCGCCAAAGCGCTTGACGACATCGCGCATCTCTATGGCATAGCCATCCTTCACGAGCTTCCTCCAGTACGCACAGCGATTGAGGCCGGAATGGGAATAGCGGCGATTATACCATACTCGTGCTACGCGCCAGGTAGGTGCAGCAGGGCATTCTCGAGCGCTAGCTGCGGATTGACATTTTCGCGCAGCTGGCGGGCGGTGTCGTTGAGACGCGCCACGAAGCGCTCGATCTCGGCCAGGTG
The DNA here is from genome assembly GCF_046328425.1 of Kouleothrix sp. NCBI lineage: Bacteria > Bacillati > Chloroflexota > Chloroflexia > Chloroflexales > Roseiflexaceae > Kouleothrix > Kouleothrix sp. The sequence goes on along the minus strand of NZ_JAXLWP010000015.1, from coordinate 163,786 downwards.
AAAGCGTGCGGCCGCCTGCTCGATCTCGGCGCGCCGGTCGATGTGGATGATCTGCTCGGGGCAGCCTGCCGCCGTCACCAGCACGTCGCGCCACCAGCTTTGCCATAGCCCGAGCGCCTCGAACACGGCGGCCTGCTCGCCCGAGCGGTACTGCTTGGCGCGCTCTTCGGCCCAGCGAAAGCCGGCCGCGCGCGGCTGTAGCTGCATGGCGATCAGCTCGTCGAGCTGGCCCTGGCGCGCTTCAAGCTCGTCGGGGTGCGCGATCATGTGGATGGCCCAGCCGATCCGCCCGCCGCTCCAGGCCGCCAGCAGGTCGGCGTCGGCCGTTGCGAGGTTGAAGCGCTCGCGCAGCGCCGCCGCCACCGCCGCGCGCGCCACTGGCCGCAGCTTGAGCGGCTGGCAGCGCGAGACGATCGTCGGCAGCAGCTCGCCGGCGGTGTGGGCCACCAGCACCAGCGTGGCGTAGGGCGGCGGCTCCTCGAGCGTCTTGAGCATTGCGTTTGAGGCTGCCTCGGTGAGCCGCTCGGCGTCGTGCAGGATGAACACGCGCCGCCGGCCCTCGTACGGGCGCAGGTTGATATCGGCCAGCCAGTCGCGCACGGTGTCGATCTTCAGGTCGCGCTGGCGCGCGGCTTCCTCGGGCTTGAGCCCGGCCGTCTGGCTGGCCATGCCGGCGACGCGCACGTCGGGGTAGCTGCCGCGCTCGATCTGCTTGCAGGCTCGGCATTGCAGGCACGGGTCGGGGCCGCCGCGCTCGCAGTTCAGCGCCTGGGCCAGCCGCAGCGCCAGCCGCGATTTGCCCACGCCGGCCGGCCCGCTGATCAGGTAGGCGTGGGCCGCCCTGCCGCCGGCGATCGAGCGCCGCAGGAAATCGATCGCCCAGGCGTGCCCGACAATATCCCAGCTCATTCGTGTATCCTTGGCGCCCTGGCCATCGGCCGGCGGCGCGTAAGCGCAGCATTAGCGTTACAAATTGCTCACGACTTGATTCCGCATTGGATTGCGAAATAGCCGCTGCGACGGCCACTAGTAATTAACGTTCGGTTAAAATAGTTTGTGTGCGAAACTTTTTTGTGCGGCGGCGCATTTGTAGTAAGTGGAACCCGCACGCAGCCGCTCGTGAGGCCGCCCTATGGCACAGCGCACGATCATGATCATCGACGACGCATCCGACCACCGCGATATTGTCGGGCGGCTGTTGCGTGGCGTCGGCTTTCGGGTGATCGAGGCGGCGCCTGGCGACGAAGCGCTGTGCACCGCGCGCAGCGCCCAGCCCGACCTGATCCTCTCGGCGCTGTCGCTGCCCGGCCAGCCTGCCTGGGAGACCACGCGGCGGCTGCACGCCGAGCCGGTTCTGGCGGCCACGCCAATTCTCGGAACCACGATCTACGACACGCTGCTGCCGTGGGCCTGGATGCGGCGGATCGGCTGCACCGACTTTGTCGACAAGCCATTCGACATCGACGAGCTGCTGCGCAGGATCGAGCGGCTGCTGCCGGACATGCCCTGCGCGCCGCTGGCGGCATAATCGCGGCCTACACGCCCCCTGGCTTCTGAAACACCAGCACGCCATTCACCCCGCCAAAGCCGAACGAGTTCGACATCGCGATCTGCAGCGCCGCCGGGCGCGCCTGGTTCGGCACGTAGTCCAGGTCGCATACTGCGTCGGCCTGCTCGAGGTTGATCGTCGGCGGGATGAGGCCGTGCTGGAGCGCCAGGATGGTGGCGGCGGCCTCGACCGCGCCGGCCGCGCTGGTGAGGTGCCCGATCATCGATTTGGTCGAGCTGATCGGCACGCTGTTGGCATACTCGCCGAAGGCGCGCTTGATCGCGAGCGTTTCCGACACATCGCCGACGGGCGTGCTGGTGGCGTGTGCGTTGATGTAATCGATCTGCTGCGGGCTGAGCCGGGCGCGGGCCAGCGCCGCGGCCATCGCGCGGGCGGCGCCGTCGCCTTCGGGGTGCGGCGCGGTAACGTGGAAGGCGTCGCACGTCGAGGCATAGCCGATGATCTCGGCGTAGATCCGCGCGCCGCGGCGCCGCGCATCCGAGAGCCGTTCGAGCACCAGCACGCCCGCGCCCTCGCCGAGCACAAAGCCATCGCGCGCGGCGTCGAACGGCCGCGAGGCGCGCGCGGGGTCGTCGTTGCGCGTCGAGAGCGCGCGGATCGCGCAGAAGCTGGCCAGCGTCAGCTGGCAGATCGGCGCCTCGGTTCCGCCGGCCAGCATCACCGCCGCGTCGCCGCGGCGGATCACCTCGGCGGCCTCGCCGATCGCCTGCGAGCTGGCGGCGCAGGCGGTGGCGATCGCGGTGTTGTAGCCCAGCAGGCCCAGCTGAATGGCCACCTGGCACGAGGGCATGTTTGGCAGCGAGCCGGTGATATAGAACGGATTGACCTTGCCGAAGCCGCGCTCGATCAGCGTGCGCGCGGCAAGCTCGGTGTCGGGCGGCGAGCTGCTGCCATTGGCGATCAGCGCGCCGATCTCGCGCCGATTGTCGTCGCTCACGGCCAGCCCCGAGTCCGCCAGGGCCATGCGCGCGGCGGCTACCGCGAACTGGCTGGCGCGCGAGATCCGGCGGGCCTCTTTGGCTTCGAGGTAATCGCGTGGCTCGAAGCCAGGCACTTCGGCGGCGATCCGGCTGGGCGAGTCGCCGGGGTTGCACAGCGTGATCGGCCCGACGCCGCTGCGTCCGGCGGCAAGGCCGCTCCAGAACGCGCTCAAGCCAATGCCCAGCGGCGTCAGCACACCCATCCCTGTCACTACCACGCGGCTGTCTTCGTCGCGCGTGTCGGCCCATGCCGGCGCGGGCTGCGCCACCAGGTCGTCGTCGATCAGCTCTTCGTCGTGCAGGATCTCTTCGAGTAAGTCGTCGATCTGGGCGTCGATCGTCGTTTCCGCCGCGCCCTGGCGCACCAGCTGGAGCAGGCGCTGGCGCAGCGCTGCGCGCGTAAGCTGCGGTTGTTTATGATTATGGCGCATACGGTTTCCTTCGCTGTGGCGTTGTACTGCGCTATTCACGGGTTAAGCAGGTTCGCGGCCAGGATTATAGCATGGGCATGAGGGCGCGGCAACCGTCTGGCGCTTCCGGCCGGGCTAGCGCAACGCCATTTGATTGCTGCCCCGGGCACATGAGACGAACACAAACCAGTGTGGCGGTTTCGGCCTTGCCGAAACCGCCACACTGGGCTGTATCTACCGCTTTCCCGCAGCAGGAAAGGCGGAGAGAATCTGACTTTGCACTGAAACGCGGCCGGCGTGGCGCGATGCAGGTGGCTAGCGTGTGAAGTACACCGCCACAATCACCAGCGCCAGCAGCACACGGTAGAGCGCGAACACGCCAAAGCCGGCGCGGCGGATGTAATCGAGCAGAAAGCCGATCGCGAGCGCGCCGACCACGCCCGAAACCAGCACGCCGATCAGGAAGACATCGATCTCGCTGCGCGGGATGGCCAGCATATCGGGCAGCTTCAGCGCCACAGCGGCGCCGGTGATCGGCGCGCTCAGCAGAAACGAGTAGCGCGCGGCGGCCTGGCGGTCGAATTTCAGCAGCCGGCCCATGGTGATCGTACCGCCCGAGCGCGACACGCCGGGGATCAGCGCGCAGGCCTGGGCCAGGCCAATCAGCAGCGAATCGCGCCACGAGATCGTTTCAAGCGGCTTGATCTGCGGCTGCAGCCGGTCGGCGGCGTACAGCAGCACGCCCATAATTGTCAGAGTTGTGGCGATCAGCAGTGGCGCGCGCAGCGCCTGCTCGGCGGCTTTTTCGAGCAGCACGCCGAGCAGTGCGCCGGGGACGGTAGCGAAGATCACCGAGCTGAGGATGTGCTCGGCCTGGTTGCGCCGCCGCGTCGGGTCGCCGCGCATCTTGGCCAGCGCCCACTCGGCCAGGCCGGGTATGGCGCGCAGCAGCATCAGCCAATCTTTCCAAAAGTAGATCAGCAGCGACACCAGCGTGCCAATATGCAGCGCGACATCGAAGGTCAGCGAATCGATCACGCCGCCATGCCAGCCAAACAGCCAGGGCACCAGAATCAAGTGCGCCGACGACGAGATCGGTAGAAATTCGCCTAAACCTTGCACAATGCCCATGATCACCGGCTGGGTGTAGCCAAAAAACGATAGGAGTACGCAAGCTATCGCAGTGAGTGCTGCGAGCACTGGCGCGTTCATGCTGAGGGTTGCTTTTTGAGTTGCCTGGGTCGATGACGATGACTGCTCTTGCATGCGCGCGGGCTCTCCCTTCACAATGCTATTCTGGTGTCGATACGCTTTTCGCATAGCAAACACCTCTATCATCGATTATACCAGAAAAGCCGGTGCGCCAGATAACTATTCGGTCAGACATGGCAGAATGTGTGATCGCGCGGCTAATACGCTGTGCAATCCGCGCAAACAGGCGTCAAGCAGCCTGATCGGCAGGTTGTGCTTATGCCGGCTAATCGTACGCACAAAGCCCACCTGGCTATTTCGACATAACCTTATCGGCCTGATCACGAATGCTTATTGCCAAAAACAAGCGATGGCCGGTTTTCAAATATGATGCTTGCAAAAAAATGTTAACTGTATTATGATGGGCATTAGCCGTATATACGCTTATTATGCGAGGTGAACAATGCCAAATGTGCGCAAACTCTCACAGGACGAAGTGCGGGCGATCGAAAACAAGGGTAAGGGCCAGCGTAAGCTAATTGAAGAGCAATACGACGAAATTCTAGGTGAGTATGGCGAAGGCGACTATGGCGAGGCGCTGTTGGATCCGGGCGAGAATCGTTTAACCGTACGCAACCGATTGAAGGCCGCCGCGCGCCGACGCAACTTAACGATTGATTTCCGGCGCACAAAAGACGATTTATTGCGGTTTCAGGTAACTGCCGCAGCCCAGGCTGTCTCAACCGATGCCCCCGAGGCAGTTGCGCCAAAAGGGCGCGGGCGCAAGAAGAAAAACGCTTAGCGTATTTGTGCATTACCTGGGCGAGTTGTGTGTGGAACCACGTGGCCAGCCGATGTGTATTCGGCCACGTGGTTTTTTATTGGCATCGTGACGGATTGCGCGCCCAGCGATACACGCGCTCGAATTCGTCTAGGTATGCCCGCGCTACTGCGGCATCGTCGATAATGATCAGGTTTTCGTCATTATCGTGCTCGGCGCTGCTGGTAAAGTTGTACGATCCGGTGATCACCGTCGCTTCGTCGATTACTATCACTTTGTGGTGCATCATGTAGCAGTTGCCGTCGGTGAGCACATCGATGCCGGCTGCGCGCAGCTGCCCGAACGACGCCTGGCTGCCATTCGCATTCTGGGCCTCGACTACGCCGCGCACGCTGGCGCCGGCGCGTGCGCGCGCGATCATTGCGTCGGCGATCGGCGCGGCAGTGTAGGAGAAGGCCATGAAATCGATGCTGCGCCTGGCGTTGGCGATGCGCTGGAGCACATGCTGCGCGACGCCGTCTTCGGGTGAGAAGTATACCGCCAGCCGCGCCTCACCCACGCGCGTGGCCGGGAAGGGAGTATCGCTGGTTTTGCTGCCGCCAAAGCGCCCCGCAAACAGCTGCTCGAACTCGCGGCTGTAGTCGGCGGCAAGCTCGCGGCTGGCGAGGCGCAGCATGTTGTTGTTGTTGCGGTAGGTGTCGTTCTCGGTCATATTCCACGAGCCAAGCCAGGCCAGCCGGCCGTCGATCACCGCGAACTTGTGGTGCATAAACGGCTCGCGCCGGTCGGCCCGCAGCGCCACGCCCGCTCGTGCGAAGCGCCCGGCCTGCTCGGATGTCTCGGGCGCGCTCAGGTTTTCGCTGTCGATCACCAGGCGCACGGTTACGCCACGCTGCCGGGCGCGGATCAGCGCGTCGGTGATCTCGCCAAGGTCAAAATCAAACGATGCCAGGTCGATGCTGCTGCGCGCGGCGTCGATGTCGGCCAGAAAGCGGCGCAGCAGCGGCACCGCCTGCCGCTGCCAGGGTTTGTCGGGGTAGATCAGTGTGGGCGTGGTAAAAAACACGTCGATCGCGCGATCGGGCGTGGTCGCGCCGGCGGCTCCGCCAAAGCGCGCCAGCCCCTCGCCTTGGCAGGCACACAGCCCGGCGATGGCGAGCAGCAGCGCGAGCGCGGCGCCAAACCGGCGCGGCATCACGATCTGCCGCGCAGCTGCTTCAGCAGCCGGGCCAGCCGGCTGCGGCGCGGCCGCTGGATCGCGCGCTCGATCGGCGTAGCGCCCGCGCCAGCGCCGGCCTGAAGCGCGCCCTGGGCAGCCAGGCCGGTGGCAGCGGTGGGGGCATCGGCGCGCTGGGCGGGAATGGCTGCGGTGGGGGCGGCTAGCTCGGGCAGCGCCGCTTCGGCCAGCGCCACTAGCCGGCGCGGGTCGCTCTCTCCGGAGCGGGCGGCCACAAGCGTCGCCTTGCGCACCTCTCGCGCGGCGGATTCGACCTGCTCGTCGGATTGGGTTGGGTCGGCGGCGACGCCCCCCGCGCGCGCGGTGGCCCAATCGAGCAGCGTTTTAGCGGCGCTGTCGTCGAGGTCGCCGCGCAGGCGCTCGTCTTCAAGAATGCGCTCGACGACCTGTTGCTGGCGGCTGGTGTTGGTCATATGTCTTGCCCTTTATGCGTACGCCAGCGGCACCCGGCGCCGCTGAATCGCCACGACGCGCCGTATTCCAGGGCGCTACGAGTGAGTATAGCACGGGGGCATAACCAGCTCAGGCGTGCTGATACACTGCTTCGAGGCGCGGCACGATCGCCGACCAATCGTAGCTCTGGCGCACCAGCGCCCGGCCGGCTGCGCCCAGGCGCTGGCCTAGCGCCCGATCGTCGAGCAGCCGCAGCACCGCATCGGCGAACTGCTCGGGCTGGTCGGCCAGCAGGCAGTGCTCGCCATCGTGCAGCCCGGCGATGCCCTCGGCGCCCATGCGCGTGCTCACCACCGGCGCCTCGAGCGCGAGCGCTTCGAGCAGCTTCAGCCGCACACCACCGCCAATGCGCATCGGCACGACGTATACCGGCGCGGCAGCGATAAACGGGCGTGCGTCGGCCACCTGGCCTGTAAGCGCGAGCATGCCAGCGCGGGCGAGCTGCTCAAGCGCCGGGGCGGGGCGCTTTCCTACGGCGATCAGGCGAATGTCGGGGCGGCGCGCGCGCAGCAGCGGCAGCACACTAGCTGCAAACCACACCAGCGCGTCGACATTCGGCCGGTAGTCGAGCGTGCCGCTGAATACCAGCGTCGCGGGTTCGAACACCAGCGCCCCGGCGCGCTCGTAGCGCAGCGCCGCCCGGCTGAACCCCTCGGTATCGACGCCGTTTGGCACCAGCTCGATTGGTACGCGCGGCGCCAGGCGGCCAAGAATGCGTTTGTCGTCGTCGGCGACGGCCAGCACCGCGTCGCAGCCGCGCAGGGCCTGGGCCTCGTAGCGCGCCAGCTTGAGCCACTGCGCCAGCGAATAGCCGGCGGCGTGCCAGCGGCGCAGGCGCCGGGCGTCGGCCAGAAACGCGCGCTTCTGGATCACATATTCGGCGTTGAACTGGTCGAGGATCAGTTTCGTGCGCTGCGCCTGCGGATGCGCCACGTCGGCAGCAGCGGCCTGGCGCGCGTAGGTCTGGGCCTGCAGGAGGTAGCCGGCCATCTCGATGCTCTCGGCCTGGATGATATCGAAGTGCTCGGTGGCGAGCAGCCCGCGCAGCGCGGCGGCGTAGGCCATGTCGGCGTTGCGCAGCGCCATATCGGGCAGCGGCGAGGCCAGAGTGGTCCAGGCGCGGCGCGCCAGGCTGCGCTCGGCTGGCCCGCGCACCGTAATCACCCGGCAGATACGCTGCAGCGGCGCGAGCGCATGCTCGGCCGCGAGGTCTGGCGCGAACGTCAGGCAGGTGAGCGTGTGACGCTGCGCCAGGCCGCGGATCAGCTGGTAGATCCGCATGGTCCCGCCGCCGTGCGGCGGGTAGGGCGGGTAGGGCGACAGTAGCAAGACGTTCACGGCGTATTCCGAACTCGTACGGCGTTTAACCTTCGAACCTGCGGACAAGCGCAACCACGATCGGCCACAGGTGCGGCACAAACAGCACCAGGCCGATCGCCACGGCGGCGATGGCAGTCAGCAGCACGGTGCCGGCGCCAACGTCTTTGGCAACTTTGGCGAGCGGATGGTAGCCCGGCGACGCCAGGTCGACCGCCGCCTCGATCGCGGTGTTAGCGCCCTCGGCCGCAAGCACCAGCACGATCGTAATCAGCAGCGCCAGCCACTCGTAGCGGTCGAAGCCGAGCAGCAGCCCAAGTGCGGCGGCGGCCAGGCCGATCGCGCTGTGGATCTTGGCGTTGCGCTGGGTCCAGAGCAGGTAGCGCAGGCCGGCGAAGGCATAGCGAAACGACGATCGCAGGGTTGTCGCGCGCATATGGCCGCCGGGTGGCGTTGGTGGCTGGGAAGCGATCATAGCGTGTGTCTAATGAATGGCGCGCAGCCGGCGTGGCCAGCTGCAGGGCGCCGTTATCGCGGCAGGCCGATTTGGGTCATCACTGCCTCCTCGCGCGCGCGCATAGCTGCGGCGTCCTCGGGCCCGCGCTCGTGGTCGTAGCCCAGCAGGTGCAGCACGCCGTGCACGGCCAGGTAGGCCAGCTCGCGCTCGCGCGAGTGCCCGTACTCGGCGGCCTGGGCCACGGCGCGCTCGTACGAGATCGCCAGGTCGCCTAGGTAGCGCGGCGTGCCGGGCGGCCGTACGAACGCCGGCCCATCGTCGGCATCGTCGTCGCCGAACGACAGCACGTCGGTGGGCGCGTCGACGCCGCGGTAGGCGCGGTTCAGCTCGTGCAGCTCGTCGTCGTCGCTGATCAGCACGCTCAGCTCGATCGGCTCAGCGACTGCCTCGGCCGCCAGCACCGCCGCCACTGCGCGCTCGATCAGCGCCGGGTCGACGGCATCGGCAAACCGGTCATCGATCTGGATGTCTACGTCTAGCATTGTCAACTACACCTAAGGCACGTTTCTGTATGCGTTTTTTTGGCCCGGAGCGCGGAACAAGCGCATGCAATATACGAGAATAGTACCGTGTAACGGGCGAATGGCCAGGACGCGGGCGTTTGGCGCGCTGGGCTGCCGGCCTATCACGAATGCTTTACCACCTGGGGCGCATAGTCGACGCGCGGGTGATAGATCCCCTGCAAAGTCGAGATGAAAGCCTGGCGGATCTTGGCGATATCGCTCAGCGTCAGGCTGCTTTCGTCGAGCTGGCCGCTGCGGATGCGCTCGTCGATGATCGAGTTCACCAGCTCTTCCAGCGTCTGCATGCCCTGCCGCGCGCGCCCATTGCCGTTGTGCGCGTCGTCGCGCGCCGAGAAGATCTTGCCGCTCTGGGCCTTTGAGCGCACCGTCGCCTCGACCGAGTCGGCCAGCATCATGATCGCCTGCTCGCGGGTGCGCGGCTTGGGGCCGGGGTAGCGGTAATCGTCGACATTCACGCTATCCTCTTGCTGCAGCGCGAGCTGGTAGAAGTGCTTGATCACGCTGGTGCCGTGGTGCGCGCGGATGAACTCGATCACCTGGCGCGGCAGCCCGGCGGCGCGGGCCATCTTCTCGCCCTCGGTCACGTGGTCGCAGATGATCCCGGCGCTGGTGTGCGGGTCGAGGTCGTTGTGCACGTTTTCGCGGTCGCTCTGGTTATCGGTGAAGAAGTAGGGCCTGATGGTTTTGCCGATGTCGTGGTAGTACGAGGCGACGCGCAGCAGCAGCGCGTCGGCGTCGATCTGCTCGGCCGCGCTCTCGGCCAGATTGCCGACCGAGAGGCTATGGTAGTAGGTGCCGGGCGCCTCGCGGATCAGCTTGCGCAGCAGCGGCTGGGCCGGGTGGGCCAGCTCCATCAGCTGCTGTGGCGTCACCACGTCGGCCAGGTGGCCGACCGGGTTGAACAGGCCCAGCGCGATAAACGCCGACGCCACGCCATTGATCGCGCTCGAGAGCACGATCTGCAGCCACTGGTTGCCAAGCGCGCCGCTGGGGTCGTTCAGCCAGAACGCGGCCTGGGCGAGGCCAGTGACGACGGCGATCGTCAGGCCGGCCGCCGCGAAATGCAGCCAGCGCTCGCCACGGCCGATCGTCAGGATTCCGGCCATGCTGCCGAGCAGCAGCGCCACGGCCGCGTTGGCGTGGTTGTCGTCGAGAAACGCGATCACCAGGGCCAGCAGCGTCACCAACATCAGCGCCAGCCCGCGCGGAAATAGCGTGGCGAGCAGCAGCGCGGTCATGCCGAGCGGGAAGGCGTAGACCCAGCTGCGCCCGAGCGGCAGCGCCAGCCGCGCGGCCAGCGCGGTGAGCGCGAACAGCACCGCGACCACCAGCAGCGTGCGGCTGACCATCCAGATATTGCGCTGCATCTTGTAGACATAGATGCCAAACACGCCAACCAGCAGCCCGGCCAGCAGCCCCTTACCGCCGACGCTCAGCCAGTCGATCTGGGTTTCGAGCAGATCGAGCGCCTCGAGCTTTTCCTGGATCGCCGGGGTGACGATATCGCCGGCGTGAACGATATTCTCGCCCTCCTGGATCGTCACGAGCACCGAGGCCACCTGATTGCGCAGCGCCTGCTTGCGCGCCTGGGTGGCGTCGGCGTCGAGCAGCCGGTTGGGCCGTACAAACGCCTCGCTGAACAGCAGCACCAGCTGCTGCTGCTCGCCGCGCGCCACCAGCGAGCTCCAGTACGGCATCGAGCGCTCGCGCAGGTTGCGCACATCCTCTTCGCTGAGGGTGTAGTCGTGGTCGCTGAGCGCCCGGTCGTACACCACCAGGGCCTGGTCGCGCACCAGGCTCCAGGCGTCGTTGGGCATGCGCGTGAGCTGCAGCGCGAGCGCCGGCGAGATGGCAAGCGTACTGCTGGGCAACGGCAGGCTCACGAGCTTGTCGCGCTTCTGGCCGCCGGTAAGGCTGGGATCGTTGCGGATCTGCTCGATCGTCTGCAGCGCGTTGGCGAGCTGGGCGCGCTGCTCGACGGGAATGCTCGGATCGCGGGTATAGACGACGGTATCGGGCGCGCTCTCGACGCGAATGCGCTCTTGCTCGGTCAGCAGCTTGCTGGCGAACGACACCGTGCGCGGCGCGCGAATCTCGATCGGGCTGGGGCTGCCCGGCTGCAGGTTGGGGTTGGTGAGCGGCCGTAGCATGAGCAGCGACCAGAGCGCCAGGCCCAGTAGCACGCAGACGCCAACGAGCATGCGGCGCTGGTACACCTCGTTCTGAGCGGCGATCAGCGACTGATCGCCCTCGCCGGCCGCGCGCAGCTGGCGATTCTCGCGCCAGCTGCGCCCCAGCCGCAGCCCCCATTTGCGTCGCATCGCTCCACCTACTTAGCGTCTAGCTGCTCAGGATCTCGCGTGCGAGCTGGCTGATCAGGCGACCGTCGGCGCGGCCTTTGAACTGCTGCATCAGCGACGGCATCACCTTGCCCATGTCGGCCACGCCGCGCGCGCCCAGGCCGGCGATCGCCTCGGCCAGCATGGGGCGCAGCTCGGCGGCAGTGAGCTGGCGCGGTAGGTAGGTTTCTAGAAGCTCGGCCTCGCGCTGCTCTTGCTCGGCCAGCTCGGGCCGGCCGCCTTTCAGGTATAGCTCAGCCGCGTCGCGCCGGCGCTTCACCTCTTTGACCATCGTTTCCTGCATGGCTGCCTCGCTGAGTACGACGACGATCGGCTCGCCGCTGGCGTCGCCCTCGGCCGGCGCGCTGGCGTCGAACTCGGCCTTCACTAGCGCCATCTGGGCGTTCTGAAGCGCGGCCAGCGCCATGCGGATCACGCCGACGCGAAAGCGGTCGCCGCCGCGCATGGCGGCTTTGAGATCCTGCTGAAGCTGTTCTTGTATATTCATATCGTCTTCCAGTAGCTCGCTACACATGCGCCTGTATTGTAGCAGATGTAGCCGAAACCGGCGCGCCACAGCGCGGCGCGGCTCACAGGCTGACGCGGCGCGGGCGCACGCGGTGCTTCTCGGCCACAATGATCGCACGGATCTGGCCAACCGCGTCGTCGAGGTGATCCTCGCGGTTGATCACGACATAATCGAACTCGTCGAGCGCGGCCATCTCCTGGTGGGCCATCTCGAGCCGCCGCTCCATCTGGTCGGGTGATTCGGTGCGGCGCCACTGCAGGCGGTTGCGCAGCTCGTCGAAGCTGCCAGGCGCCAGAAACACGAACACGGCGTCGGGCGCGAGCTGCTTGATCGTCGAGGCACCCTGCACGTCGATGCGCAGGATCACGTCGCGGCCGCTCTGCAACGCCTGGCGCACCTCGCTCTTGGGGATGCCTTTGTAGTGACCATATACCTCGGCCCACTCCAGCAGATCGCCCGCGGCGATCATCTCGCTGAACTGCGCCTCGCTGACGAAGTGGTAGTCGTAGCCGTCGCGCTCGCCCGGGCGCATCGGGCGGCTGGTGGCCGTCACCACGAAGTGAAATGGGAAGCCGATGTCGCGCATCCGCATCAGGATCGAATCTTTGCCGACGCCCGACGGCCCCGATAGCACCACCAGGATCGGTGGGGCCGCGTGGCCTTCAAGCAGCGGGTTCAGTTGTGTCTGGCTCATCGATGCTCCTGCATGCTATAATCTCGGCTCAATCGCGCGGCGTTCGCGCCCGGCGCTTGTGCTGCTCGCATCGGGCCGCGGCACCGCGGTATGCTGGTATCGTTTCGCGTCTGGTTTTCCGCTCTGCGAGCGCGAAACCCTGAGATAGCCGTGTTTCGGCGGGTGCCCGAAAGACGATCGGCAGGCATATGTACTTCGATGCGCTCGCGCTCGCTGCGGTAGCCGAAGAGCTACGGGAAGCCATTCTAGGGGGGCGCGTTCAGCGCGCGCTGCTGCCAAGCCAGCTGAGCGTCGCGCTCGAGATCTACGCGGCCGGCCGGCGCTGGCATCTGTTGCTGTCGGCGCATCCGCAGTTCACGCGCGCGCACCTGAGCGCGGCCAAGCCTTCGCGTGGGGTCGAACGGGCGACGCCGCTGCTGCTGCTGCTGCGCAAGTATGTTGTCGGCGGGCGCGTCGTCGCGATCGAGCAGCCCGATCTCGAACGAGTACTGCTGCTAAGTATAGTCAAAGGGCCGCAACCGCGCAACACGCCGGCCGACGAAGCCGACGAGCCGCCCGAAGACGATGAGCCGCTGGCCGAGGGCGAGACGCGCCGCTGCGAGCTGGTTGTCGAGGCCATGGAGCGCCGCGGCAATGTCATCCTGGTTGGCGACGACAACCTGATCCTCGAGAGCCTGCGCCATATCCCGCCACGCCTGAGCCGCCGGCCGGTGCTGCCGCGCGAGCCGTACGAGCTGCCGCCGCGCCAGGAGAAGCGCGACCCGCGCCACGCCACCGCCGAGGGCCTGCGCGCGCTGCTTGACGGCTCCGAGCCACAGCTGGCGCGCGCGATGGTAGCGGCCTACCGCGGCCTTTCGCCACTGGCCGCCCGCGAGGTGGTGTTTCGCGCCACCGGCAGCGCCGATACGCCGCTCGCGCCCGATCTGCCGTGGGCCCGGCTGGCGCTGGCGCTGCGCGGCCTATGGGCCGACGCGCCGGAGCCCAGCTTGGCGCGCGGCCCTACGGGCGAGCCGCTGGCCTTCGCGCCGTATATGCTGACGCACCTTCCCGGCGCGGCGCCGGCCGAGTCGACCAGCGCGGCGGTCGAGGCGTTCTACGGCGCGCACGAGCGGCTCAGCTCACACCAGCAGCGCCGCGATGCCGTGCGCGCCCTGCTGCTCGAGGCGCGCGAGCGCCTGCTTGCCCAGCGCCACAGCCTGGCCGCCGAGCTGCAGCGCGCCGCCGAGCTGGATCGGCTGCGCTGGGAGGGCGAGATGATCTACGCGTTTCTGCACAGCCTGCGCCCGGGCCAGGCCGCGCTCGAGGTCGAAGGCCGCACGATCGCGCTCGACCCGCAGCGAACCCCGGCCGAGAATGCCCAGGATCGCTTTCGCGCCTACGACAAAGCCAAGGGCGCGCTGGCCGGCGTGCCCGAGCGCCTGCACGAGGTCGAGGCGCGGCTGGCCGGGCTCGACGAGACGCTGGCGCTGCTCGATCTGGCCGAGGGATTCGAGCAGATTGAAGGCATCGCGCGCGAGGCCGCCGAGCAAGGCTACCTGCGCGCCGCCGGCCGGCCGGGCGCCAAGCAGCGCCGCCAGCCGCCGCTGCGCGTCGACACGCCCGACGGCTATGCGATCTACGTTGGCCGCAGCGCCGGCCAGAACGAGCAGGTAACATTCAAGATCGGCGCGGCCGACGACGTGTGGCTGCACGCGCGCGGCATGCCCGGCGCCCACGTGCTGATCAAAAGCGCCGGCCGCGAGGTTCCCGAGCCAACCCTACGCCGCGCCGCCGAGCTGGCGGCCTACTACTCGAAGGGCCGCGGCGAGAGCGCGGTCGAGATCGACATCGCCAGGCGCAGCCAGGTGCGGCGCATCCCGGATGCCCCGGCCGGCCTGGTGAGCTACCACGCCGAGCGCACCATCCGCGCCGCGCCGCGCGCATCGAATGAACCGCTTCCTTAAACAGATTGTTACAAACTGCGGTTGACAGCGCTTCCGAGTATCAAGTACAATCGATCGCAGTGCCCTGCGATTAGCATCGCGTGGGGCTGCTGTTTATTAGTACGTATCGTAAAGGATTTAGATCAATGGGCAGCATCATCGACTTCGTCTTGCACATCGACAAATATCTGAGTTTGTTCATCCAGCAGTATGGCGCGCTGACGTATGTGATTTTGTTTGTGGTGATCTTTTGTGAAACTGGCCTGGTGGTCACGCCGTTTCTGCCCGGCGACTCGCTGCTGTTTGCGGCCGGCGCGCTGGCGGCGATCGACAGCAGCGGCACGCTGAACGTGTTTTTGCTATTCGCGATCATGGCGGCTGCGGCGGTGCTCGGCGATACGATCAACTACCTGATTGGCGCGCGCCTGGGCGTGAAGCTGTTCGAGTACAACATCCCGCTGCTGAAGAAAGAGCACCTCGATCGGACCTACGAGTTCTACGAAAAGTACGGCGGCAAAACAATCATTCTGGCACGCTTTGTGCCGATCGTACGCACGTTCGCGCCATTTGTGGCCGGCGTTGGCCGTATGAACTACAGCCGCTTCATCACGTACAACTTCATTGGCGGCGTGGCCTGGGTCGCGATCTTTGTGTTTCTGGGCTACCTGTTCGGCAACGTACCGTTTGTGAAACAGAACTTCGAGATTGTGACGCTGGCGATCGTGTTGATCTCGGTGCTGCCGATGGTGTTCGAGTATCTGCGCAGCCGGCGCCGCGCCAAGGCACCGGCCGTCTAGGCGCGCCGGCCGCCTCTTCACGCGGATGCGCGGGGCGCCAAAGGCGCTACAAGCCTATGGAGGCCGCCCATGACCCTACGGAAGCTGCTTTCGCAGCCGCTGCCCAGCCCGCCGGAGCAGGCGCAGGGCTCGATCGTCGATCAGGCCCTGGCGATACCGCAGCTTGCGCCGCTGCGGCTGTTCCTCGAAAACTTTCGCGATCTGCAGCCGTGGTGGCCGGTGCTGGTGCCGCTGCTGCTGTGGGTCGGCCTGCGCACCTACCGCCGCGAGCGCGCGGCTGCGCTGGCCCGCGAGCCGTAGCTGTAGCTGCATCATAAGGCCCAGCAAGATGGCACGATGACAAGTTCGCTCGGCGACCTTGTGGTCGTGTCATCTTGTCGTATTGGCGATCTGGCGACTCATGGATAGGGGGCGAAGCGTGCCCGAGCAAGCAGGTTCACCCACGCTCGAACTTGGCGATGCGCGGCTGGTATGGGGCTCGCGTAGCTATGTGATGGCGATCATCAATGTAACCCCCGACTCATTCAGCGCCGACGGGCTGGCGACGCCCGGCGCCGATATTGCCGCCGCAGCGCTGGCGCAGGCACGCCGCGCCGCCGACGAGGGCGCCGACCTGCTCGATGTCGGCGGCGAGTCGACGCGGCCGGGCGCCGAGCCGATCGGAATCGAGGAGGAATTGCGACGGGTGCTGCCGGCCATCCGCGCGCTCGCCGCAGAGCTTGCGCTGCCGATCTCGGTCGATACCTACCACGCCGAGGTTGCCGCCGCCGCGCTCGACGCCGGGGCGCGCATGATCAACGATATCTGGGGCTTGCGCACGCCCGATCGCGGCTGGAACGCGCCGCTGGCGCAGCTGGTGGCGGCGCGGCGCGTGCCGATCGTGCTGATGCACAACCGCCGCGCCGAGGCCCGCGTCGGCGCGCTGGGCGGGCACTACCCGCGCGTCGAGTATGCCGATCTGCTCGGCGATATCGCCGCCGAGCTGCGCGAGTCGGTGGCCTACGCCGAGGCCCAGGGCATCGCGCGCGGGCGCATCATCGCCGACCCCGGCATCGGCTTTGGCAAAACACCGGCCCAGAACCTTGAGCTGATGCGCCGCCTGGCCGAGCTGCGCGCGCTCGGGCTGCCGCTGCTGATCGGCGCCTCGCGCAAGTCGTTCATTGGACTGCCGCTAGGCCTGCCGCCGCACCAGCGCGACGAAGGTACCGCCGCCGTTACGGCGCTGGCGATCGCCGCCGGCGCCGATATCGTGCGCGTGCATAATGTCCAGATGAATGTGCGCGCTGCGCGGATCGCCGACGCGATCGTGCGCGGCGCTTGAGGTGCGGTGGCGATTTGCGCGTGTGGAAGCTCTATGGTACACTCTCCGACTCGGAGCTACCGGGCAATGCCCCTAGCTATAGCGAAGGTATTGGCAGCTTTGAAGGAGCATAACATCAATGGCTGATCGCATCACCCTCGATCTTGAGAACCGGACACTCACCGGGAAGAAAGTCAACAAGCTGCGGCGCGCCGGCCTGCTGCCGGCGACTGTGTATGGCAAAGGCGTTGGGCCATTCACGGTGCAGCTGAACGCGCGCACGTTCAGCGACGCGTATCGCCACGCCGGGCGCACTGGCCTGCTCGATCTGAATATCCCTGGCCAGAAGAGCGTGTCGGTGTTCATTCATTCCCTGCAGCGCCACCCGGTGACGCGCGCCATCACCCACGTCGATTTCCTGGCGGTCGACCTGCGCATCGAGGTGACGGTCGACGTGCCGCTGCATATTGTCGGCGAATCCGAGCTGGTGCGCCGCGGCGACGCGCTGCTGAACCAGGTGCTCACGAGCCTGGAGGTGCGCGCGCTGCCCACCGATATCCCCTCGGTCATCGAAATCGATGTCAGCGGGCTCGATAGCTTCGACAAGAGCATCCACGTCGGCGATATCGTGCTTCAGACCAAGGGCGAGATCGCGACGCCGGCCGACGAGTTGGTGGTAAGCCTGACGCAGACGCGGCCTGAGGAGGCCGAAGAGGCCGAGGCCGGCGAGGCGGCGGCCGAGCCCGAGCTGGTGCGCGAGACGCGTGAGGACGAGGACGGCAACGGCGCGTAGCGCTGGCAGGCGCCCGAGCGGCGCGGCCCCCGCCAACTGGCGGGGGCCGCGCTGTGCCATGCTTCCGAAACATCGCCGCGCGGCCGGAGCTGCGATATTCTGCGGCTGGCGGGCATACAAAAGCCCCCGCCAGTGGCGAGGGCTTTCGTCTAAGGTCGGGCATCACCGGAGCAGACTAGCGAGCCGTGCTCCCGGTGATGCCCTTACGCTCATTACTCATGGGCATCACCTCCTTTGCGCCTAAACGGCATATCAGGATGTTGCGGTTACTATACCCGAAACGATCGGGTCTGTCAAGAGCTTTTGAGGGCAATTTTCGAACATGGTTGCTGAAGATTCGCGCCGGCGTGTGAATATTCTCGGCGTGGCGATCGACGACGTGCTCGAGGGCGAGGCGATCGAGCGTGTGGCCGGCTATATCGCGGCAGGCGGGCCGCATCGTGTCGTCACGGTCAACCCCGAGTTTGTGATGGAGGCGCGGCGAAACGCAGTGTTTCGCCAGGTGCTGGCCGCCGCCGACATGGCCACCCCCGACGGCTTTGGGCTGCTGCTGGTGGCCCGCTGGCGCGGCACCCCGCTGCGCGGCCGTGTCACCGGCGTGGCGCTGGCCGGCCAGATCGCGGCGCGCGCTGCCCGCGACGGCTGGTCGATCTTTCTGCTTGGCGCGGCGCCCGGCGTGGCCGAGCGCGCCGCAGATGAGCTTGAGCGCGCTTACCCGGGGCTGCGCGTGGCGGGCTGCCATGCCGGCTCGCCGCGCCCGGCCGACGAGCCGGGCATTCGCGCGCTGATTGCCCAGGCGCGGCCCGATGTGCTGCTGGTGGCGTATGGCCACCCAGCTCAGGATCTGTGGATCGCGCGCAACCAGCCGGCGCTGGGCGTGCCGGTGGCGATTGGAGTTGGCGGTGTGTTCGACTACCTGGCCGGCGAAGTGCCGCTCGCGCCCGCGTGGATGCGGCGGGCCGGCCTGGAGTGGCTGTACCGGCTGATCCGCCAGCCGCGTCGCTGGCGGCGCATTCTGGTGGCGGTGCCGCTGTTTCTGTGGGCCGCGCTGCGCGAGCCCCGGCCGCGCAGCTAGCTGGCTGCGCATGTTATACCAAATTCGCTTGATTCCTGACACTTTGGTGGGGGTTTGGGGCGGCTTCGCCGCCCCATTTCGTATTGTGTTGCACGACGTGGCGAAGCCACGTCGTGCAACACAATGCTATATGTGATCAAGCGAACAGCATATTAGCGGTGCGCGTTTTGGCCTTCGGCGGAGCGGTACTTTTCACGGATGGCGCTGAGAATGTGGCGCAAAGCGCCAAATTCTCAGCACAACAGAAAGTACAGTACCATGCAGGCAGGCGAATTACGCCAAAATGCGGATGCAGCCGGCTCGCGCGGCGTGGTACGATTCAGCACTATGAAATTAAACATCCCACCCAATTCACGGCCGGCCCAGCTATGACAATCGATATCGAGCAGCCCGAGGCGCTGCTGGCATACCTGCGCGCCACCGGCCGAGTTGGCGCAGCCGAGCAGCCAGCCATCCGCACACTCGGCGGGGGCGTCTCGAACCGCGTGGTGCTGGTCGAGCGCCCAAGCGGCGAGGCCTGGGTGCTGAAGCAGGCGCTGCGCCGGCTGCGCGTGCCGGTCGAGTGGTATAGCAGCCCCGAGCGCATCCACTGCGAGGCGCTGGCGCTGCGCTGGCTGGCTCAGCTTACCCCGGCGGGCACGATCACGCCGCTGGTATTTGAAGACCCCGCGCAGTTCTTGCTCGCGATGCGCGCCGCGCCGGAGCCGCACACTGCCTGGAAGGCCGCCCTGCTGGCTGGCCAGGTCGACGCGGCGTATGTCGAGCAGTATGGCAGCATCCTGGCCACGCTGCAGCGTAACTCGTTTCTGCGCGCCGGCGAACTGGCGCCGCTGTTCAACGACCGCTCGTTCTTTGAAACGCTGCGGATCGAGCCGTACTATGTCTATACCTGGACGCAGCTGCCCGCCACGGGCGCATTCTACGACGCGCTGATCAGCGAGACGCGCACGCGCCGGCAGGTGCTGGTGCATGGCGACTACAGCCCGAAGAATGTGCTTATTCGCGCCGGACGCCTGATTTTGATCGACCACGAGACCGCGCACTTCGGCGACCCGGCCTTCGACCCTGGCTTCGCGCTGGCGCATTTGCTCGGCAAGGCGAACCATGTAGCCGAGGGGCGCGATGCCTTGCTCGGCGCGGCCGTGCACTTCTGGCGCTGCTACTCGGAGGGTCTGGGCGCGGTGCCATGGCTGAATGGCCTCGAGGCGCGCGCGACGCGCCACGCGCTTGGCACGCTGCTGGCGCGTGTGGCGGGGCGCTCAACACTGCCATACCTGACGCCGCAGCAGCGTCAGGCGCAGCAGGCCGCCGCGTTCGAGCTGATCCGCCAGCCCCCAGGCACCGTCGCGGCGCTGGCCGAGCAGTTCGCGCGGCTGATCGCCGCGCACGAGCGCGCGCTCATCTAGATTTCACCATTCTCTCATCTTCAGGATGGAACAATTTTGCCCGCGCCAGCGTTTGAATACATAGACACGGTGAACACGAGCGGCGCGTGCCACCGGCGCAAGTATAGAACCTTCACACGAAGCCCCCAGCCGCACCTCTACCGCCTCACGGCTGCTCACGCGGCCGTCGCCACCATTCGCCCGGCCGCTGTACAGCGGCCGGGCGCTCGTTTTCTTACGGCAATATGCAAAAAACGCCGCGACGTACGTCTATAGTACAGGCGGCATTTTCGACTCGGCCAACCTGTGGTATAGTCGCGCCCCACCCGCTGGCGGCGTGAACTCAACACAGATGCATAGCTATGGCTCGTGTGACGATCGGAACGCTGACCGTGCGAATTTCGCCGGCCGCGACGATGAAATGCCTGGTCGGCCTGAATGCCTGGCACACGTATAGCGAATTCCGCGAGCGCGAAGACGTGGCCGGCTTCTGCGCGCGGCTGTGCCAGTATGTGATGGCGCGGCCCGATGATGCCGGCCTGCCCGAGCTGGCAGCGCTGGTGAGCGAGCAGATCGCCAGGCTTCAGCGCGGCCGCGATCTGCGCGAGCCGGCGATCGACGCGCTGGGGCAGAAGGTGCGCGCGCTGCTGCGCGACCAGCAACGGCGCGCGCACGCGACGCGCTATGCCGAGCAGGCGGCGGCGTGGTTCGAGCGGTTTGCGGCGCAGCCATACCTCGACCTGGCGCTGTGCGCGCTGGGGCATCTCGAGCGCGTCGGCGCGCGCCTGCCCGGCCCGCGCCCGTTTTGCGACGCCTACGTGGCGCTCAGGCCGCCCGAGCTCCACAGCACCGGCCAGTATGTGCCCTGGCTTTCGGCGGTGGCAGTGCAGATGGACGCGATCATTGGCGGGCGCTTCGCCGAGATCGAGTTTATCGAGACGCTGCTGCACGAGCAGGTGCACGCGGTGATACACGCGCGCATGCGCGACCAGGGCGAGCACTACGCGCGGCTGCCCTGGTTCAACGAGCTGACGGCTATTCTGCTGAGCCAGTACGCGATCGCGCGGGCGTACGCCGATCTGCGCTACGAGCCGGCGTTTCGGGCGGTGCCTGCGGCCCTGCGCGCCGCGCGCGCCCAGCAGGAGTGGGGCGACCTGGCGGCGGCGGTGTTGCGCGCCACCGGCGACCCGCTGGTGACGTGGCGGGCCTGGCAGGCGATCTTCGCGCGCGGCGCTTACATCCGGCGCAACTACGCCCACCGTGACATCCTGCCCCCGATCGTCGGCCGCGCCGGCTGGCGCACCGCCTTCCCCTTCGCCTACGGCGCGCGCGCGGTGGATTGCCGCGACGACCTAGTACCCGGAGAAGCTGGCTGAAAAGAGTGCTTTGGAGGACTTCGTCCCTCCAAACCACCCTCACTGGCGTGTGGCCGCCACGAATGTGGTCGCCACACGCCAGAGGAGGTCGCGAGGGGCTATGCCCCTCGCACACCTCCTTATCAGGCAGGCTCTGAGCGTGATCACATGTCGACGTGGCGCGGCATCACCGGCAGCTCGTCGATGCGCAGCGACGGCGGCAGCGTGCATGCCCACAGCACCATCTGCGCCAGGTCGTAGGCGGTGATCAGCTGCCGGCGAAACTCCTCACTCGGGTTGAGCGGGTGGATGTCGGTGTTGATCATGCCGGGGAACAGCGTGGTGACGTACACATTCGAGGGCCGCAGCTCGTTGCCAAGCGCCTGCGACATGCCCGAGAGCGCGAACTTGGCGGCGCAGAACGGCGCGATGTTCGCGACGCCTACCCGCCCGACGCGCGAGCCAATGTTGACGATCGTGCCGCTGCGCTGGCGCTTCATGTGCGGTATCACCGCGCGCGCGGCGTAGAACGCGCCGCCGAGGTTGGTGTTGAGAATGGCGTGGAACTCTTGATCGCTGAACTGCTCGAGTGGCGCGACCTTGAGCACAACGCCGGCTGCGTTCACCAGAATATCGACGCGCCCAAACAGGTTGTAGATGCTGTCGACCAGCCGCGCCACCTGGATCGAGTCGGTGACGTCGGTGGGAATTGCGAGTGCCTGGCCGCCATCGCCGGCGATCTCGCCAACCAGCCATTCGAGCTTGTCGCGCCGGCGTGCCGCCGCAGCCACCACCGCGCCTTCGCGCGCCAGCAGCCGCGCCGTCTCGTAGCCGACGCCGCTCGACGCGCCGGTTATTATTGCTACCCGCCCCTGAAGCTTCATCCGGGCCTCGTTTCTCTTTGAGTATGCGGGCCGATTATACATGCTCAGCCAGAGGCGGGCAAACGTGCAGGCGCGGCGCTTGCGCGCCAGGGGCGAGCCGGATATGGTATCATGGCGGCTATGATCGACCTGATACCCGCGACATCTTACCCCGGCGACCTGCGCGTCGCCGCGCCGCCAAGCGCGCGCCACCTGTACATCCACATTCCGTTTTGCCATCGCCGCTGCGCCTACTGCGATTTCAACACCTACGCGAACATGGACGACCGCATGGAGGCGTACGTGCTGGCGCTGTGCCGCGAGCTGGACGCGTGGCGCGCGGCGCTGGGCGCGCCCCGCCTCGCGCTGCCGCGCCCGGCGGGCGCGCCGCCGGGGGCGCTGCTGCGCGCCGACCTGCGGCCGACGGTGTTTCTGGGCGGCGGCACGCCGAGCATGCTGCCGCTGCCGCTGCTCGAGCGCGTGCTGGCCGCCGCCGACGCGATCGTGCCGCTGGCCGGCGCCGAAGTGACCGTCGAGGCCAACCCTGGCACTGTGCTCGGCCGCGACTACCTGCGCGGCCTGCGCGGCCTGGGGGTGAACCGGCTGAGCATGGGCGTACAGAGCCTGCACGACCCGACGCTGCGTGTGCTTGGGCGCATCCACACGGCGGCCGAGGCGCGCGCGAGCTATGCCGACGCGCGCCGCGCCGGCTTTGAGAATGTCAACCTCGATTTCATCTTTGGCCTGCCGGGCCAGACACCCGCGCAGTGGGAGGCGACGCTGCGCGAGATTGCCGGCTGGGATGCCGAGCACTTCTCGCTGTACTCGCTGATCCTCGAGCCGAGCACGCCGCTGTTCGCGCAGGTGCAGGGCGGCCGCGTCAGCGTGCCCGACGACGACGATACCGGCGAGATGTACGAGCGCGCGATCGAGCTGCTCGGCGCGGCCGGCTACGCGCAGTACGAGATTTCGAACTGGGCGCGGCACGCCGACGCGCAGGCGACTGCGCAGCCGCCCCACGCCGCGGCCTCCGCGCAGCTGCCCATCCCGGCGTACGCCTGCCACCACAACCTGGCCTACTGGCTGAACGCCGACTACCTCGCGGCCGGCGCGGGGGCGCACGGCCACGCCTTCCCACGGCGCTACGCCGACGTGCTGGGCATCGACGAGTATATCGGCCGCGTGGCTTCCGGGCGCGCGCCAATCGCCGAGATCACCGAGCTGAGCGCGCGCGACCTGCAGGCCGAGACGATGTTTATGGGCCTGCGCATCAACGCCGGTGTGAGCTACGCGCATTTCCGCGACCGCTGTGGCGCCGACATGGCCGAGGTCTACGCTGCCGAGCTGGCCGAGTTGGCCGGGCTAGGCTTGCTCGAGCGCGACGAGCTGGGAGTGCGCCTGAGCGCGCGCGGCCGCATGCTCGGCAACCATGTGTTCGAGCGCTTCGTCTAGCTTTAGAGATTGTCTGATACCAACTCCGTTTGATTACTTGTGTTTTCTTGTGCGGCGCCCGGCAAGCCGGGCGCCGCACAAGAAAAAGAAACTTGGGTGCGGCGAAGCCGCCCCCAAACCCCCACCAAATCGTGGCCTGGGTGAGACGCGCCTAGGCCACGACGCCTTGTGCTTTGCGTTGCCGTGACTAGGGCATGGCTGCGGCGTCGAGACGGATGTCGTCGAAGGTTGCGTCGATCGCCTTGCCGTTGGTCGCGCCCAGTTGGATCTGGCTGGCCGAGCTAGCCCAGGTGCCGTTCACGATTGTTGCGAACGGCGTTGCCGGGAACGGCGCATCGCCCTGCGCCAGGAATACCTCCAGCACCGCGTTGGCGCCCGTGCCTTTCTTTTGATGCAGCCCGACCCGGTAGATCGCCCCGAGCGCCAGCGCGGCCGAGTGGCTGCCGATCGATGAGCTGCCGTTGCGCAGCTGGAGCGTACGGTCGGTGTTGAGCACGAGGTTGCCGACAGTGGTGCCGCCGTTGGCCACGCGTACGATCCGCACAGCTGCGGTGGGCGCGGCGTTCAGCTTGAGGTACAGCGAAAGATACAGGTTGTCGGCGGCGGCAAAGCCTTGCTGGAGGTAGGTGTTGCCCTGGAGGCGCGCTGAGGCCGCGCCCTTGAGCGGCGTGGTGGTGTCGAGGGTGGCGCCGGTGCCCGAGACACTCTCGGCGCCGCTGGGGCCGACCAGGCTGCCGCCCTCGAATGTGAGCGCCTTGATCGGCGCGCCTGATACCGGGCTGAGCGCGAAATCAGCGGTGACGCTCGCGTTTTCTGGCACGGTTACGGCTTGCTGGGCCGGATCGTAGCCGGCCGCAGCTGCGGTGAGCGACTGGCTGCCGGCGGCGATACCGGCAAGCGTGTAGCTACCGTCGGCGGCGGTAGTGGCGCTGGCGCCACTGGCCGCGACCGTCGCGCCCGCGATCGGCTGGCTGGTTGTGCGGTCGGTCACGCGGCCGGTGATGCTGCCAGTGATCGTTGGGTGGGCACCGGTGCGCAGCAGCGCTTCGACAAAGTAATAATCCCCATAGATCAGCCCAGTATCGTGCCCGTCGGCGCTACTCGAGTTGTTGTTGCGCGTGCCGTGCAGCAGGATCGAACGGTAGCTGGTGCCCTCGGCCAGGTAGCCCGGCGACGAGAGCGAGGTCAGGATGGCCCTGGCGCTGTCCAGGTAGGTCTGCTTGCGCGCGGCGTCGGTTTCGAGCTGGCTTAGTTCGAGCAGGCCCGAGGCGGCGATCGCGGCGGCCGAGCTGTCGCGCGGCTGGCCGGCCAGGCTGGGCAGCTCAAAGTCCCAGTAGGGCACCTTGTCGCTGGGCAGATGGCCGATGAAGTAGTCGGCGGTGGCGCGGGCAGTATCGAGGAAGCGCGGGTCGCTCGTCTCGCGATAGGCCATTGTGAAGCCATAGACCGCCCAGGCCTGCCCGCGCGCCCAGGTCGACTCGGTGTTGTAGCCCTGGGCCGAGCGCTTGCTCTTCACCGCGCCGGTGGCTGGGTTATAGTCGACCACGTGGTAGGTGCTGCCGTCGGGGCGCACGTGGTTCTCGCGCGTCTTGAGCGCGTGGCTGAGCGCCATCTGGTACCACTCGCTTTTCCCGCCATGCTTCGAGGCCCAGAACAAAAGCTCGAGGTTGATCATGTTGTCGACGATCACCTCGAAGTCTTTCGCGTCGGAGATCGAGCCCCACGAGCGGATGCAGCCGACGGTTGGGCTGTAGCGGCTGGCGAGCGTGCCTGCAGCCGTGAGCACAACCTGGCGGTAGGCGTCGTCGCCGGTGAGGCGGTAGCCGTTGCCGAAGCTGGTGAAAACCTTGAAGCCGATGTCGTGATCTCCGGCGTTGGTTTTTTGCCCGGCGATACCGGTCTGGCGTTGAGCTGCGGCGGTTCTCCAGGAGGCGTCGGCCGAGCGCTCGTACATGCGCCAGAGCGCGCCGGGGAAGAACCCGCTGGTCCAGCTGCTGGCGCCGGTGGTGTTCCAAGCGCCGGAGGTTTTGGTTGTCGAGGGATAGCTGCTGGCCGAACTAATACTGCTCAGGCTTGCACCGAGCTGGCGCGCGGCGAAGTCGAGATCGTGCTGGACGATCGTGTCGAACGAGCTTTGCGCCACGGCTGCCTTGGGTATGCAGCCGAGCAGTAGGCTGGCGCATAGCAGCGCGCCGACGCAGGCAAAGTGCCAGCGTGGAGGCTGCACAGGTGTTGGTTTTCGTCGCATAACCCACCTCCTTCAGGAGTATTGTTGCCGTGGAGATGCCTGGGCTGGCTGCGTGCGTATATGCAGGGCAACCCAGCGGGCAACCTGGCACCTTCGGCTTCGGCAGGGCGGGCGATTGCGTGGGGGCATTGTACTCCGTGCTGAGCCTGATGGGGTTTAGAAGCGTGCACGATGAGAGCAGATTGGTTCACGTGATCGTTGGTGTGGCCCTGGTCTCGGCGGCATTGCCGCCGAGACCAGGGCCGGGGTGTTGGCTGTTGCGCTCACAGAGCCCAACAGATCAGCGGTGTCAGGAGCCGATCAGTTACCGCACGGCGACACGTTGCGCCAGTTCGCGATCGTGTCGTTGACCGCCTGGGTGCCGTTGCTGCCGTAGCTCAGCGTCAGCTGGCGGTTGTTGACCTCGCCGCAGGTTCCGTCTTTTTCGACATAATCCCACGCGCCGAGCGCGTACTTATACTCGATCTGCGTGCTCTCTTTGCCGGTGAGCGTGATCGTCCAGTGCGTCGCGTCGACGCGGGTGAGCGCCACGCCGCCGGGGTTCCACTGCGGCAAGTTGCCGTCTAGACGGTCGAGGAAGCCGGCGATGTACACCGACTTACCGGTGCCGTCGGTGCTGGCCGGCACCGTGACGTTGAACACCAGCGTTACGGTACGCAGCTGTGCGGTGGCGGCAACCTCGTTCGAGTCCGCCGAGCGGTTGAACGAGGTGTCGACCGCGCGCACCACGTACGAGTAGCTTGTGCCCTCGGCCACCGTCGTGTCGTTGTAGGTTGTGGCGCCGCCGCCCGCCAGCGCGATGGTGGTGTAGGGGCCGCCGGGCGTGTTGCTGCGGCGCACTTCGTAGCCATACACCGCGACATCGTCGGTAGCCGCGTCCCAGGCCAGCTGAATGCCGGCCGGCGAAGCCGCCACCACGCGCAGATTGCCCGGCTTCGACGGCGCGGTGGTGTCGGTGCTCGCGTTGACCGTGAGCTTGCCGGGTTTGGCGGGCAGCTGGCCAGCCGCGATCAGGCCGTTCTGATCGGCGTAGATCCAGTCGCGGCCGGCCGTGGTGGTGTAGCGGTAGAGGTAGTCGAACGTGCCGGCCTGCTCGGGCAGCAGGCTTGCCACGAACTCGTCGTTGTTGTTGTCGTCCTTGTTGAACGTGGCGTCGACCCAGGTCCAGCTGGCGTTGCCGGCCGGGTTGCTGCCGGCTGGGCCGAAGCCAAGCTGCGCGACCAGGCTCGGCGTCGCGCCGGGCTGGTTGGTCACGCCGGCGATGTATACCTGGCCGTAGACATTGTCGGTGCGCGTGGATGTGCTGATGGTGTGGTTCAGCGTGGGCGGCCACTGCAGATTGGCCCAGCCGATCGTCAGGTGCGGCAGGCCGTTGACTTCGTTCGACGCCGCGCTCTCGTTGCCGGCGCTGTCGAGCGCTTTCACGACGTAGTAGTAGCGGCGCGCGTTCTGCAGGCCACTGTCGGTGAAGCTCAGGCCAGCCAGCGGGCTGCTGTTGACTTTCACCCAGCCGCCGCCGCTCAGCGGGCTGCGGTAGATCGTGTAGCCGGCCGCGCCGCTGGACGCCTGCCAGCGCAGGCTGATGCTGCCATTGCCCTCGCCGGTGATCGCGAGTCTCTTCGGCGCGGGCGGCGGGTTGAGGTCGGTGTTGCCAGTCGCCAGCAGCATGCCGCTCAGCGGAGCGAGCGTCAGCTGGAGCGCGCCGTTTGTTACGCTGAAGCTTGCGCCGGCGCTGTTGCCAACCCCATAGAGCGCCTTGAACACCTTGCCGTTGGGGATGTAGCCGCCGAGCGGGATGCTCAGCGTGCGGGTCTGCGCGCTGCGATTCAGCGCCACAATCGCAGCCTGCGCGGTGGTCTTGCGGCCATAGGCGACTGTGTCGTTGGCGTCGTCGGCCAGCAGTACCTGGAAATCGCCGTCGGTGAGCGCGCCATTGCTGCGGCGCAGTGTCGCCAGGCTGCGGTAGTGGCCAAACATGCCCGTGTCCGGGCTGCCGCCCAGGTCGGCCCATGGGTAGGTGCGGCGGTCGTCGGGATCGTCGGCGCCGGTCATGCCCACCTCGTCGCCGTAGTACACGGTTGGCGCGCCGGGAACAGTGAACTGGATCAGCGCGGCCAGGCGCTGGCGCTGCTTGCCGGCGGCCAGGTTCGCGGCGTTCTGCTCTTTGTCGGTGGGATTCTCGGCGCCAGGGGTCAGCGCCCACAGCAGCCGCGCGGTGTCGTGGCTGCCCAGCAGGTTCATCAGCGCGTAGAAAGTCGCGTCGCTGTAGTCCTCGCGGATCGAGGCCAGGCGCGCGGCAAACTCCGATGGCTTGATCGGGTGCCCGCTGTCGGCGAAGCCCTTCGCGTCGAAGTTCTGTGGCGCAAGCAGGCCGATCACCGCGTCGCGCAGGCGGTAGTTCATGGTCGCGTCGGCGCGGTCGCCGCGCAGGAAGCGCAGCAGCGTGCTGTCTTTCTGCCACAGCTCGCCGATGATCAGCGCGTCTTTGTTCTTCTGCTTCACGACGCGGCGGAAGGTTTCCCAGTAGCCATTCGGGAACGATGCGTCGCCCATCACGTCGAGCCGCCAGCCCTCGGCGCCGGCATCCAGCCAGTACTTCGACACGCTCGCAGGCGCCGTCAGGAAATACTTCTGCAGATCGGCGTTGCTCTTCGTCAGCACCGGGATGCTATCGAAGCCGAACCAGCCGTCGTAATAGGTGTCGCTGCCGCCGGGCGTCGAGGGCGCGCACACCCCCGGCTCGTTGCCCTGCGGGGCGCGGAAGTGGAACCAGCCGCGGTAGGGCGACGCCGCCGACTCGCACGCGCCGACGGTGCTGTAGTGGTGGTAGCGGTCGAAGAACGGGCTGTCCGACGACATGTGGTTGAACACGCCGTCGAGAATGATCCGGATGCCCAGCTGGTCGGCGTGCTTGTTCAGGTTCTCCCAGTCTTTCTGCGTGCCGAAGTATGGGTCGATCTTGAAGTAATCCTGGGTGTCGTAGCTGTGGTTCGAGCCGGCGTCGAAGATCGGGTTGAAGTACAGCGTGTTGATGCCGAGCGATTTCAGGTAGTCGAGCTTCTGGTCGACGCCTTTGAGGTCGCCGCCCATGTAGTCGCGGCCGCGCGGCGTCTCGAGCTGGGTGGCCGGCGTGTTCGGCGGCGCGCCGAAGCGCCACGGGCAGCTGGTGGTGGTGGCGCCTGCGTAGTTGCGGCAGTAGCCCTCGGGCAGCGTGCCCCACGGCAGCCGCAGCACCGGGTCGTCGTAGCGTACGTCGCCGGTTTTGGCGTCGTTGTCGGCCCGGCCGTTGCGGAAGCGATCCGGGAAGATCTGGTAGATCACCGCATCTTTGGCCCAAGCTGGCGCCTTGAAGTTGCCGGCGTACACCATCAGCGCCCAGCTCTGGTCGAGCGGGTCGGCGCTTGGCGCGCCAAGGCCGCCGTCGAGCGCGCTGGTGTTGTCGGCGTAGTAGGCCGTCTTGCTGCCGTCGCTGACGACAAAGCGGTACCAGTAGTTATTCGGCGCATCGTTCGGCAGCGTTGCGGCCCAGAAGTCGCAGGTCTCGCTTTCGAGGCCGGGCTGGTAGCACGGCGTGTCGCTGGCCGCGATCGTCATTGGCACCAGGCGCTGGCCGCTGGCGTTCAGGTCGTAGAGCCGCAGCTTGACGCTGGTGACGTCGTTGTGGAAGGTGCGGAAGCGGATTGTCACCGGCGTGCCGGCCGGCACTGCGCCGCCGGGGCTGCGGTACAGCGTGTCGCGCGAGTCGTGGCGCAGGCCATTCCACTCGACGTTGTTGTCGGGGGCGTGGCCGGCAAGGATGCTCAGCACGTGGCTGGTGGCGTTGTAGCTGAACGAGACTTTGGCGTTGTCGGTCGGCACGTTGAAGCCGATATTCGCGCCGCCGGGCACGCCGCCCTGGCCGTAGTTTTCGTCCCAGCTCTCGTTGATCGTCACCTTGGCCTCGTAGCTGCCGGCCAGCAGCGCTGTGGTTTCAAAGGTGTAGGTGCCGTCGCCGTCGAGATCCTGCAGCCACGAGCGCAGGCAGCCTGCGTCCCAGTTCTCCAGGCAGCCGAGCTGCTTCTGGAAGCTGCCGGCCGCCACGGCGATCACCGAGCGCTGGTTGTCGGTGATCCAGTGGCTTTTGTTGTCGTAGTAGAACTTCACTGCAGTGCTGGCGGCCAGGTTCAGCGGAATGTTGTCGCCGCCGCCATTCAGGCCGTAGCTCTCGATCCACTGGTCGTTCAACGTGGCTTTGTACTCGTAGCTGTCGGCCGACAGCGTGAAGCTGCCCTGCCATACGTCGTCGTTCTGGTCGTAGCTGAGGTGTGTGGTCGCGCAGGCGGCATCCCAGTTATTGTCGCACCCGGCGGCCTTCTGCAGCGTCCCGGCGATGGTGACGCTGCTGGGGTCGCCGGCGGCGAGCGCGGCGGGCGTGCGCGCCGGCTGCACCAGCGCCGCGAGCATCACGCCGAGCATGGCAAGGAGGGCGAACCAGCGTTGGTTGCGTGGACGGTACATACTTGCTCCTTTGCACGAGAACCGATTAGCTCGAGCAGCGCCGCGTGATCACCGGCCTGTGGCAGCCTGCCCCACTGCTGCGCGCCGCGGTAGGGCGTGGCAAAGCATGGCGAGTTTTGAAATGTGTGGCGCCGTTCGATGGATGATCTGAGTATATCACGGCTTCTAAACCGATCAAGAGGAAGAAATAATAGATGAAAAAAGTGTTAATTTTCGCGGGCGATGCGGCGCCAGCGGTAGCGCAGCGTGCTTGGCTTTCAACGCCACCACCTACCCTTTCTTCTAGGTGCGGGAAAGGGAGCGCGGGGGTGGGCAAAGGACTTTCACCGCGCCGTGCGTGCGCCCCCAGGGCTTGACTCTTCGGTGGGGTGTGGGATAATACCGCGCCGGCCGGCTCAATCGTGGCCGCTTCAGGTACTGGAATCGCACAGCAGAAGGGCTCCACTGCGCTCATGGATATTCTGGCCTCGCTCAACCCCGAGCAGCGCGCCGCCGTCACTGCGCCGATCGGGCCGGTGCTGGTGCGCGCCGGCGCCGGCAGCGGCAAGACGCGCGTGCTGACGCTGCGGATCGCCTACTTGATCGAAACGCACCAGGTGCCGCCCGGCCAGATCCTGGCGCTGACGTTCACCAACAAGGCTGCGAAGGAGATGCGCGAGCGCCTGCGCGCGATCCTCGGCGGCCGCACGCGCGGGCTTACCACCGGCACATTCCACGCGGTCTGCGGCGCGATCCTGCGCGCCGAGATCGCCGGGCGGATCGGCCACTACACCGCCGACTTCACGATCTACGCCGCCGACGAGCAGCTACAGCTCGCGGCCGACGCGCTCGACGCCGCGAAAGACCGGCCGCCGGCGCTGCTCGAGCCGGAAGACCTGCTGCGCCAGATCTCGCGCGCCAAAAGCCGGCTGCTCTCGCCGCGCATGGCTGCGCGCTTCGCCCAGACGCCGCTCGACGCGTTTGTTGCCGGCTGCTACCGCCGCTACCAGCAGTCGCTGGCGCGACATAACGCGCTCGACTTCGACGACATGATCCTGCTGACGCACCAGCTGTTCGCCGAGCACCCCGATGTGCTCGAAGCCTACCAGGCCAAGTGGCGCCATGTGCTGGTCGACGAGTACCAGGACACCGACCCGAGCCAGTATGCGCTGGTCGAGCTGCTGACGCGCCCGGTGGCCGGGCGCCCGCGCTCGCTATTCGCGGTGGGCGATGGCATGCAGGCGATCTACGGCTTCCGCAACGCCGACCATACGATCATCGCGCGCTTCCAGAACGACTTCCCCGATGCGCGCGTGATCGAGCTAGCCACGAACTATCGCAGTCGCCAGCCGATCCTCGACGCGGCCTACGCGATCATCCGGCACAGCAAGGCTGTGGCGCCTATGGCGCTGCGCTCGGCCCTGCCCGATGCGGCAGCGAAGCATGCGCAAGCGGCCTCGGGCCGCGCGTCGGCCGGGGCGATTGCGTCGCCGCTGCTGATCTTTGATGCGAAAGATGGCCGCGACGAGGCCGAGCAGATCGCGCGCAGCATCAACGAGCTGGCGCGCCAGGGGCGCAAGTTCCGCGAGATCGCGATTCTGTACCGCACCCGCCACCTCAGCCGCGGCTTCGAGGCGGCGCTACGCCACGCGCGCATCCCCTACAGCGTGCGCGGCAGCACCGGCTTCTACGATCGCGCGGTCGTCCGCGACGCGCTGGCCTACCTGCGCGCAATCGCCAACCCCAGCGACAACCTGAGCCTCGTGCGGATCGCGAATGTTCCCGCGCGCGGCCTGGGCGCCCAGGCGCTGGCAGCACTCTCGGGCTACGCCTCGCAGAACGGCGTGTCGCTCTCGGCGGCGCTGGCCCAGCCGGCGGCCTGGAAGGCGCTCTCGGCCAAGGCGGTGGATGGTGCGCGCCTGCTGGCGTCGCTGCTGGCGCGCTGGCGCACGTTCGCCGCAGGCACCACCCCGCCCGACAGCCTGCTGGCCGACGTGCTCGAGCGCAGCGGGTACGTGGCCGCGCTCGAAAAGCGCTTCTCGGCCGAAGAGCTGCCCGACGCGCGCGAGCACCTGCAGGAGCTGATGACCGCCGCAGCCGAGCACACCGACCTGAGCGCGTTCTTGCAGGAGGTGGCGCTGCTGACCAGCGCCGACGAGAAAGACGACGAGCGCGATCAGGTGCAGCTGCTGACGATTCATTCGGCCAAGGGGCTTGAGTGGCCGATCGTGTTTGTGGCCGGGCTGGAAGAGGGCACGCTGCCGCACGAGCGCAGCCTGGTTTCGCCCGAAGGCATCGAGGAAGAGCGCCGGCTGTGCTACGTGGCGCTGACGCGCGCCGGCGAACGGCTGCACCTCTCGTGGTCGGCGGGGCGTGTGCGCGGCGCGCAGGCCAAGCCCTCGCGGTTTTTAGCCGAGATCGAGGCGTATGGCAAGGAGCGCGCGCAGAGATGACACGCTGACAATGCCATCTTTTTAGCTGGTCGCGGCCACCGCCGTGGCCGCGACCAGCTAAAAAGAGTCATGTTGGAGGGCTTGCGCCCTCCAAGCCTGCCACGCGCGAGGACACCGCGTTCTCGTGTTTGTCGGGGAACGGGCGCGGTTGACGGCCAAGCATGTACGGCCGCAAAAAGGGCGCTAGTACAGGAACATAGGCTTGGCGAGCACGTGGCGCACCTTGGGGCGGTAGGCCTCGGTGTCGTACAGCTCGTTCACGTCCACGCGCTTCAGCCCCTGCGTGCACGTGTCCACCGGCACCGTCGTGTACTGCCCGTTCTGTAGCGCCACCATCCGCCCGCTGTGCCCCTGCAGCAGCTGATCCACCGCCAGGTTCGCGTAGCTGATCGCCACCATCCGGTCCAGCGAGTCCGGCGCCCCGGCGCGCATCAGGTAGGCGATCTGCTGGTGCACAATGTCGATGCCCGTCAGCTGCTTGAGCGCCTCACCGGTGATCTGCCCGATCCCGCCCAGCTTCTTGTGCCCGTACGCGTCTTCTTGCCCATACTCGACCACCTGCCCACCGAGCATCGACGCGCCCTCCGAGATCACCACCATCGCGTAGTTGCTGGGATTCGCGCGTTTATCGTCGGCAACCTGGCGCGCCAGGCGCTCGACATCAAACGGCACCTCGGAGATCAGCGCGCGGTCGACATCGGCCAGGTACGCCGAGATCAGCGCCGTCTCGCCCGAGTTGCGGCCGAACAGCTCGACCACCGCGATGCGCTCGTGCGAGCCGGTGGGGGTGCGCAGCGAGTTGATGAACTCGACCGAGCGCGTGACGGCGGTGGAGAAGCCGATGCAGTAGTCGGTGCCGAACACGTCGTTGTCCATGGTCTTGGGGATGGCCACGACGCGCACGCCCTCTTTGTGCATGCGCACGGCAAACGAGAGCGTATCGTCGCCGCCGATCGGGATGAGCGCGTCGATGCCGAGGTGCTCGAGCACGCGCAGCGCGTGCGCCGTGCAGTCGGCCGTGTTCTTGGCGCCAGTGAATGCAAACTTGCCGCGCAGAAACTCGGGCATCATTGCTTCGCCGACGCGCGCCGGGTTGGTGCGGGAGGTATGCAGGTGGGTGCCGCCGTAGCGATCGATGGTGCGGACGGAGGCGGGAGTGAGCGGCTGAATCCATTCATCGGCGCTGGCGGGGTCGTCGGGGTTGAAGTTGAGCAATCCGCCCCAGCCGCGGCGAATGCCGACTACATCCCAGCCGGCGTCGCCGGCGCGGTTGACCACCGCCTTGATGCACGGGTTCAGGCCCGGTACATCGCCGCCGCCGGTCAGAATACCGATACGCATCGTTGCTCCTCCAGTAGCAAAATGGGCGTTGTTCCAAGCGGCTTCGCTGTTCCCACACTGCGCTGTGCGGGCAGCTATTGTACTACGGGTTGAGGCTGAAGCAACCGGGGGGCAGCACGCTGCTGGAGGGGCAGCCGCGCCGCAAGGCAGCGCGGCTACGCGGAGATCGTGCGGAGCTAAGCGTTCTTTTTGGCCGCGCGCGTAGCGGCAGCCTTCTTCGGCGCGCCACGCTGGGCTGAAGTGCGGCTGTTGCGCGAGCTGCCGCCGATCTTCTCGATCAGCGCGGGCTTGTCGCGTAGCGCAATCTTCGCAATCTTGTGGTAGCGCGCAATCCACGCGCTAAGCGCGTCGAGCGCCGCTTTTTCGCTCATGCTCGATGCGAAGGCAGGGTTATTTCACAGGGTTTCGGCGTGAAACTGTACCGGCGCGATTGCTCGCGCCGGAACGCCTTTAGGGCAACGACCTGGGAAGTTGTTTGAACCATGCCTAACCAATACCGGGTGTCGGTGCGCGCTGGCAGAGATCGCGAAGAGCGGACATACGCGTTTGGCCAGGGGCGCGTATGCCGGGCAGGCTGCGTGGCTGCCGGTGTGATGTGCATCGCCGGCTACTTCGGGCGTTGGCCGCCGATCTTCAGCCGTCGCTGCCGTTTCTTCACACGTCGCCGTGGCATGCACCACGGTCGCCACTGCCTGCTTCTCTTGTCGTACCAGCGATCTTCCCCACCACCACCATCCACTTCATACGCTGTACGGCGATCTTCACTTTTCAACGTTGGCTGAACGCCGAGAAGGAACTCGTGCTTACGTATGCTGAGCCTACCAGCGCGACCCGACTGCCTCAGTATACGGGGAAACGAGCGGGGATGCATGCTCTAAACGGTAGCTAAAACGTGTCGGTTTTGTGCCCAACGGCCCCGGCCGCTCTGCCGAGCGCTGGCCTGCGCGCGCGCATCGCGGTAGGCCGCCGCCGGCCACCCGGCCGGCTCGGTGCTGACGCCTGGGATGCGGCGGAGCCCTGCGGGGGTGTGCTAGCGCCGCCGCACCACCAGGTGCTCGCCCTCGCGGGTGGCCCTGATATTCGCCACGCCGCGTAGCGAATCGGGCAGCAGCAGGTGGCGGCGGTATGGCCCCACGCGCACGATCAGCTCGTCGCCGCTGAGCGTGAGCTGCAGCGCGCCCTTGGGCAACCCCGGCAGCGCAATCGCCAGCGCCGGCGCGCCCTGCCATACCGTCGCGATCGGCGCGGCGGCCGGGCCGGGCGGCGCAGCGGCCAGCTGCGCGCCCTGCGCGCGTAGTGCGCCGAGCCCTGTGCCGTCGGCCAGCTCGAAGCGCTGGAATGAGCGCGAGGGCCAGGCCGAGCGCGCGCTCTCGAGCAGCCGATCCTGGGCCGCGAGCGCGCCGCCAAGCGGCGTACCCGCCAGCGACGCGGGCAGCAGCGGCCCGGCGACGATCGCCTGCACCGCCAGGCCGTGCAGCTGCAGCGCCGGCACGGCCAGCTGCGCCTCGGCGAAGGCCGGCGCGTCGGGGCGCAGCACGTAGCGCACGGCCGCAGCGCCCGGCTCCAGCAGCATGTCGCGCAGCGACTCAATGCCGACGCGCGCGTCCTGGATGCCGGAGTAGGCGTCGGTGGGAATGAGGCTGGTGGGCAGCAGCGCGCGGCCGATCGAGTCGTTGCTCTTGCCCGGCCCGCGATCGAGGCCGAACAGCAGGCGCACGCCCCAGCGTAGCGCGTCGGGCAGCGCCAGCGCGCGCAGCAGCATGTCGTGCGGGCCGGCATCGGCCACCACCAGATCGTAGCGCGGGGCCAGCTCGCGCAGCCGCGCCAGCGCGAAAGCCATCTCGGCGCCCGGCACGATCGGCAGCTCGTCGCCGGCGACGGCCGCCGCGCCAGTAGGCATGCGGCTGCGGCTGCGCTCCCAGGCTGCGGCGGCCTCGGCCAGCCCGTCGATCGCCAGCGCGTCGAGGCCGGGCGCGACCTCGGCCGGCGCGAAGCCGGCTGGCGCGCCCAGCAGCGCGCCGAGCGCGCCTGGGGCGCCGACGCTGAGCAGCAGCACGCGCTGCTGCGACGCGGCATGGAGGGCGGTGGCGGCCGCGGCGCTGAGAATGCCCGAGCTGGCGGCGCCGGTGAAGACCAGAATGGCGGCCATAGTGCTTGCCTCGACGCTGTGCCAATATCGCAGGTAGTGTACCACAGCTGCTCTGCGCGTGGCTTCGGGGAGTAGCCTGGCATGGTATACTCAGCACCATCCAGCATCAGACAGCTTGCAAGCGAGGCGCGAAATGCCTGACCTGATTGGCCGTGAGCTTGGTCCGTACCGGGTGCTCGAGCAGCTTGGCGTTGGCGGCATGGCGACAGTGTACAAAGCGTATCACGCGGCGATGGATCGCTATGTGGCGATCAAAGTGCTGCCCGAGCACCTCGCGCGCGAGGCAGGCTTTCGCGCACGCTTCGAGCGCGAGGCGCGCACGATCGCCCGGCTCGAGCACCGCCACATCCTGCCGGTGTACGATGTCGCCGAGGACGATGGCGTGCCGTACCTGGTGATGCGCTTCACCGACGGCGGCGACCTGGCCGACCTGATCGCTGCCGGCGGGCTGACGACCGCGCGGGCTGCCGAGCTTGTCGCGCAGGTGGCCGACGCGCTGGCCTACGCCCACAGCCTTGGCGTGATCCACCGCGATGTCAAGCCGGCGAATGTGCTGATCGGCCGCGACGGCGACGCGCTGCTGTCCGATTTCGGCATCGCCAAGATCTACAGCGATACCTCGCAGCTCACCGGCGAGGGCATGATGGTAGGCACGCCGGCGTATATGGCGCCCGAGCAGCTGCGCGGCCAGGCCGTCGACGCGCGCACCGATATCTACTCGCTTGGCGTGGTGCTATACCAGGCGCTTACGGGCGAGTGCCCATTCATAGCCGAGACGCCGCTGGCAGTTGCGCTGATGCACATCCACAACCCGCTGCGCCCGCCGCGCCAGCTGAACCCGGCGATCCCCGAGCCGATCGAGCGCGTGGTGCTGCGCGCCCTCGCCAAGAATCCCGACGACCGCTTCCAAGATTGTGTGGTGTTTGCACGGGCGCTGCGCGCTGCGGTGGCGGCACCGGCCGCCGAGCCCGGCCGCCCCGCGACGCTCACGCTGCCCGAGCTGGCCGCCGAACCTGGCCCCAGCGCCGCGAGCGCCGTGGCGCCGCCCGCGACAGTCCAGGGCGCGAGTGCAGCACCCCGGCGGCCAGGTTCGCGCGCGTGGCTGGTTGGCGCGGGCGCCCTCGCGCTGGTGATTGTAGCCGCGCTGGCGTTTGCGCTGACACGCGGCGGCGGCGCCACAGAGACGGCTGCTACGCCGGCAGTGCCTGCCGCTGCCGCCGCAACAGGTGCACCGGCGGTCGACGCGCGCCAGGCGCTCGAAGCGGCCATGCGCCAGCTCGACATCAACGACGGCTCGGCGGCGCTCGAGACGCTCGCGCCCGCGCTGGCAGCCCACCCCGACGACGCCAGCCTGCTTGCGGCGCGCGGCGTGGCCAACGCGATCTACAACGGGGCCGAGCCGGCCCGCGCCGATATCGAGCGTGCGCTGAGCCTTGAGCCAAACAACGCGCTCGCATACTACGCGCGCGGCTACCTGAACGGGCGCACCAGCAAAGTCGACGAAGCCATCGCCGACTACACGCGCGCGATCGAGCTAGAGCCGACGCTTGTGCGCGCATACTACCAGCGCGCGAGCTTGCTCGGCTACCCGAAGAACGACGCCGCCGGCAAGCGACGCGATCTCGATCGCGCGGTCGAGGTCGGCCCTGATTTTGTGCCGGCGCGTATTGATCGCGCGTGGATACAGTACTACTCCGACGAGCTCGACGGCGCGCTGAGCGACGCCAACTATGTGCTCAAGCTCGAGCCCAAGCTCAGCAGTGCGCTGTACCTGCGCGCGCTGCTGAACGAGCGCCAGGGGCATGTGGCCGAGGCGCGGCGCGATTTCGACGCGGCAGTGGCGGCCGCGCCCGACGACCGCAACGTGATCATCGACCGGGCCAGGTTTCTGGTGCGGCAGAGCGACTACGCCACCGCCCTGCCCGACGCCGACCGGCTTGTGGCGCTCGACGTAGCCTCGCCCGAGGCGCACGGGCTACGTGGCTTCATCCTCCACGCGCTTGGCCGCGAGGACCAGGCGCTGGCGGCGTTTGAGCAGGCGCTGCTGATTGGCGGCGACGCCGCCTGGCCTGCGCGCTATGGCCGCGGCGTCGTGCTGCTGGCGCAGGGCCGCGCGCGCGAAGCGCTCGAAGATCTCAAAGCCGCGCGCGAGCACCCCGACCAAGTCGGAAGCACCGGCGAGCTGTTCTACGGCACAAGCGCGATGCCCTCGGTCGACCTGGCGCGCGCATATCAGGCGCTCGGCCAGCCCAACGACGCGCTGCAGGCGTTGAACGGCGCGGCCGAGCAGGACGGCACGTTTGTGGTGTACTTCGAGCGTGGCAAGGCGCGCGCGGCCTCAGGCGATACCGCAGGCGCGCGCGAGGACTTTCAGGAAGCGCTGCGGCTGGCGGCCGAAGCGAAAGACGAAAAGCAGCGCGCGCTGGTGGATGCCGAGCTGGCGAAGCTGCCCTGAGTCAGCCCGCCCGCGTGGCGCGCGCCGAGCGATGACCGCATGCAGGGCAAAACAATGCGGCGTGTCAATTTTTGTGATGTTTGACACAGCTATGCACCTATGCTACACTCGCGCCGATCCAGAACCAATGCTTATCACCATCTGTGAGCCGGCCCTGTGCTGGCGCGCAGCCATTGCTGGAAAGACGCCATGGACACAACCATCGCCTCGCTTGCTCGTACTGCCACAGCGCAACGCCTGCTGATCGTCGCTGCGGCGCTGGCGTACCTCGTAGCCGTGATCAGCGGCGCCGCGCCGGCGTTCGGGGCCACTGCGCTCTGCGCGGCCGCGCTGGCGGTGCTGGGCGTGGCGCTGTTTGCGTTTGTGGGCGCGCGCATGCCTGGCCGCGAGGCTGCCAGGCTGGGCGGCCGGGCGCAGCACGCGTTGCAGCGCTACCGCAGGCTGGCGCTGGTGACGCTGGCGCTGGTGTACCTAACGCTGGTGGCCGGCACGCTGGTGGCCAACTCCGGCGCGCTGTGGGCCTGCCTGGCGCTGCCATTCTGCGCGGCCGGCGATGTCGGCGATCTGCAGCATAACCTCGCGCTGATTGCGCTCGGCCACCGCGTGTTTGCCGGCATCGCCGCTCTGAGCGTGTGGCTGCTGGCGTATGCCGGCTGGCGCCAAGGCGCGGTGCGCTCGGTGCATCGCGCGGCGTTCTGGGCGCTTACGTTCATGGCGGTGCAGGTGGTCGTCGGCATGATCCAGGTAGCGCTGGCGCTGAATGGGGCGATCATGTCGCTCTATGCGATCCGTGGCGCGCACCTCGCGATGGGCGTGGCCGCCTGGGCCGCGCTGATTGTGCAGGTGGCGCTGGTGATGTACCTGCCGCCGCAGTCGTTTCAGGCGTACAAGGCCGCCGATCGCGCGCAGCCCGTGGCGCGCAGCACGCAGCCCTCGAAGCTGAAAGACTACATCAGCCTGACCAAGCCGGGCGTGATCACGCTGCTGATCCTTACCACGATCGTGGGTATGTATATTACGCCGGCTGGCGTGCCGGGGCTGGCGCTGGTGGCCTGGACGTGCCTCGGCGGCTGGCTGATGGCGTCGGGCGCGCACGCGGTGAACTGCTGGGCCGACCGCGATATCGACATCAACATGGGCCGCACCAGCCGCCGGCCGATCCCCAGCGGCCGTATTCCGGCCTGGCACGCGCTGGTGCTTGGCATTGCGCTTGGCGCGCTGGCCTTCGCCATCCTCGCGGTATTTGTGAACCTCGTCGCCGCGCTGCTCTCGCTGGCCGGCTACTTGTACTATGTGATCATTTATACCCGCTGGCTCAAGCGCAGCACCGCGCAGAATATCGTGATCGGCGGCGGCGCGGGCGCGTTCCCGCCACTGGTCGGCTGGGCTGCCGTTACCGGCGGGCTCTCGCTGCCGTCGCTGCTGCTGTTCGCGATCATCTTTTACTGGACGCCGCCACACTTCTGGGCGCTGGCGCTCATCCGCGCGAAGGACTACGCCCGCGCGGGCGTGCCGATGCTGCCGGTGGTGGCCGGCGAGGCTGAGACGCACCGCCAGATCGTCGTTTATACCCTGATCATGCTGGTGGTGTCGCTGCTGCCCACGCCGCTGGGGATGTTTGGCCTGCCGTACATGCTCATGGCGCTGGCGTTCGGCGCGATCTTCCTGCGCTACGCCCTGCTGCTGCGCCGCGACGGCACGATCCCGGCCGCGTGGGCGCTGTATAAGTACTCGCTGCTCTACCTCGCGCTGCTGTTCGTGGCCATGGTCGTCGATCGGCTGGTGTTTGCCTAGCGAGCCTGCACGCACGCGCGGCCTTGGCTGACGCCGCGCGTGCGCTTCGCCACAAACCTCCGTCAAAAGTCCTACTGACTCGCCCAACTGCTGGTGCTATACTGTCCAGGTTTGACGCGCCATGTGCAATGGCGCGTTTCTTGCCGTCCCCACTCCGTCCTCGCTACCCGCAAAGGAGGTGCCGCCGTGGAACATCTGCGCCATGTCCTACCGTTTGTGGCACGCTACCGCCGCCGGCTGATCTTCGGCCTCATGTGCGCGGCTGGGTCGGCCGTGCTTACCGCGATCATCCCGCAGATACTGCGCGCGGTGGTCGACGAGCTGAATACGCGCGGCGTGGTTGCCGGCGACCTGCTGCGCGCCGGCGGGGTGATGCTGCTGCTGGCGCTGGCCGACAGCCTGTGCCGCTTCGGGCAGCGCCTGTTCGTGGCCGGCGCCGCCTACCTGGTGGAGTTCGACATGCGCGGCGCGCTGTTCCGCCGCCTGCTGACGCTCGACCAGGGCTTTTACGGCGGCGCGCACACCGGCGACCTGATGACCCGCGTGACCAACGATCTCTCGGCGGTGCGCCAGTTTCTTGGCCCCGGCCTCAACTCGCTGATGACCGCCACGCTGTTCATCTCGATCGCCGGCACGCTGCTGTTCCGCACCAATGCGCTGCTGGCGCTGCTGGTGCTGGCGCTGCTGCCGATCATTACCATCCTGTTCGTGGCGATCGGCGGGCGCATGCAGCGGATCTTTCGCGGCGTGCAGGATCAGTTCGGCGATCTCTCGACCCGCGCGCAGGAGAACTTCAGCGGCATCCGCACGATCAAGGCCTACGCCCAGGAAGACGACGAGATCCGCATGTTTCATGCCGAGAACGAGCGCTACCGCGCGTCGAATGTACGCTACGTGCTGCTCAGCGGCCTGCTCTGGCCCGCGATCACCGTGGTGATGGGCCTGATCGGCGCGGTGGTGCTGCTGGTAGGCGGCCGCTTCGTAGCCTCGGGCGCGATGTCGCTCGGCGACCTGGTGCTGTTCAACACCTACCTGGCCCTGCTGGCCTGGCCGATGGTCAACCTCGGCTGGACGGTGAACCTGTATCAGCAGGCGTCGGCCTCGATGGGCCGCATCGCCGAGGTGCTGCACCGCAAGCCCGGCATTGCCTCGCCCGAGCTGCCGGCCGATCCGGCGACGCTCGCCGGGACAATCGAGTTCCGCGATGTCGGCGTCCGCTTCTCGCACGAGGAAGAAGCAAAGCGCGGCGCAGACAAAGACAGCGCCGCGCACGCCGTAGCACCCGATCTGCACGGCGTGCCTGCGCGTGGCAGCTGGGTGCTGCGCCATATCTCGTTCAGCGTACCGGTTGGCTCGTCGCTCGCGATCGTCGGCGCGACTGGCGTGGGCAAAACCACGCTGGTGAACCTGCTGGCGCGCGTGCGCGACCCCGACGAGGGCCAGGTGCTGATCGACGGGCACGACATCCGCAGCCTGCCGCTCGAGCAGCTGCGCCGCGCGATCGGCTACGTGCCGCAA
Source organism: Kouleothrix sp. (assembly GCF_046328425.1). Lineage (NCBI taxonomy): Bacteria > Bacillati > Chloroflexota > Chloroflexia > Chloroflexales > Roseiflexaceae > Kouleothrix > Kouleothrix sp. Next base: position 121,868 of record NZ_JAXLWP010000015.1, on the reverse strand, counting down.
GACACGTTTCTGTTCAGCGTGCCGCTGCGCGAGAACGTAACCTTCGGCCGGCCCAACGCCGGCGACGATGCGATCGAGCGTGCCGTGACGATCGCGCGCCTGAGCAACGATCTGGCACAGCTGCCCGGCGGCCTCGACACGCTGATCGGCGAGCGCGGCGTGACGCTCTCGGGCGGGCAGAAGCAGCGCACCGCGATTGCGCGTGCCGTGCTGCGCGACCCGGCCATTCTGGTGCTCGACGACGCGCTCTCGAGCGTCGATACGCACACCGCCGCGCAGATCCTCGCCGGGCTGCGCGATGTCATGCGCGAGCGCACCAGCATCATCATCGCCCAGCGCATCGCCACGGTGAAAGACGCCGACCAGGTGATTGTGCTGCACGAGGGCCACATCGACGAGCAGGGCAGCCACCGCGAGCTGCTGCAGCAGGGCGGGCGCTACGCAGCAATGTACCGGCGCGAGCTGCTGGAGGCCGAGCTGGGTGACGAAGAGTAGGCAGCGCAAGGCAGGAAGCAGGCGAAGATACACGCACCAAAGCGCTGCTGGCCGCTGGTTCCTGGCTCCCGTCGAACGAGGAGGTATCCATGTCTCAGACCAACTTCGAAGACGACGAGATACTTGGCAAGGCCTACGATGGCCGGCTGATGCGCCGGCTGCTGGTGTTTGTGCGGCCGTACTGGCGGCGCCTGGCAGTGGCGATGCTGCTGCTGTTCGGCGCGGCGTTCGCCGAGCTGGCGCCGCCCTACCTGGTGAGCCGGGCGATCGACGGGCCGATCGCCGCGCGCGACCCCGCAGGCGTCATCCCGATCTTCGTGCTGTACCTGCTGGCGCTGCTTACCGCGTTCGCCTGCCGCTACGGCCAGACGTATATCATGCAGTCGTCGGGCCAGCAGATCATGGTCGACATCCGCATGCGCATCTTCAGCCACATCCAGCGCATGAGCCTGTCGTTCTTCGACCGCAACCCGGTCGGGCGCCTGCTGACGCGCCTGACGAACGATGTCGACGCGCTGAATGAGTTCCTGGCGCAGGGCATGGTCGCGCTGCTGGGCGACAGCGCGCGGCTGGTGCTGGTGGTGATCACCATGCTGGCGCTGAACTGGCGCCTGGCGCTGATCAGCTTCATCATGCTGCCGGTCATGGGCGTCGCTACGATGCTGTTCCAGCGCGTGATGCGCTCGGCATTCCGCGCGGTGCGTCAGCGGCTGGCGCGGATCAATGCCTACCTCAACGAGCAGATCACCGGCATTCTGGTGACGCAGCTGTTCAACCGCGAAGAGCAGAGCCGCCTGCGCTTCGACGACCTCAGCACCGACTACCGGCGGGCGCAGTTCGGCGTGCTGATGGCGTTCGCCCTGTTCTTCCCCACCGTTAGCTTCCTGGGCGTGGCGGCTACCGTGCTGCTGCTGAACCTGGGTGGCACCATGGTGCTGGGCGGCCTGGCCAGCATCGGCGTGCTCGTGGCCTTCATCCAGTATACCGACCAAACATTCGGCCCCATCCGGCAGATCGCCGAAAACTACAACACGCTGCAGAGCGCCATGGCCTCGTCGGAGCGCATCTTCCGCATCCTCGACACCCAGGCCGACGTGCGCGAGGCCGAGCACCCGCGCGCGCTGCCTCAGCCGGTGCGCGGCGAGATCGAGCTGAAGGACGTGTGGTTCAGCTACGGCCAGCAGCCCACCGATGCCGACTGGGTGCTGCGCGGCATCTCGCTGAAGATCCCGGCCGGCCAGTCGGTGGCGGTGGTGGGCGCGACCGGCGCGGGCAAAACCTCGCTGATCAGCCTGCTGGCACGCTTCTACGACATCCAGCGCGGCACGATTACGCTCGACGGCGTCGACATCCGCGAGCTGGCGCAGGCCGAGCTGCGCCGCCACATCGCCGCCGTGCCGCAGGATCCGGTGTGCTTCAGCGGCACGATCGCCTCGAACATCCGGCTGCACAACGAGCAGATCGACGACGAGCAGCTCCAGCGCGCCGCCGAAGTGGCCAACGCCGCGCCGTTCATCGCCCGGCTGCCCGGCGGCTACAGCTACACCGTGCGCGAGCGCGGCTCGAACCTGTCGGTCGGCCAGCGCCAGCTGCTGGCATTCGCGCGCGCGATAGCCTTCAACCCCGAGGTGCTGCTGATCCTCGACGAAGCCACCAGCAGCGTCGACACCGAGACCGAGGCGCTGATCCAGGCCGCGCTCGCGCGGCTGCTGCACGGCCGCACCAGCATCGTGATCGCGCATCGCCTCTCGACTGTGCGCGATGTCGACCGGATCATCGTGATGCACAAGGGCCATATCGTCGAAGACGGCAGCCACGACGAGCTACTCGCGCGGCGCGGCTACTATCACCGGCTCTACCAGATGCAGTTTGCCGAGCAGCTCAGCGCCAAGCCGTAGTGTTGCTTGTCTGGTCGGGTGCTCGCGCCGGGCGCCAGCATCCCAGGGCTCGTGCAAAGTCTGTCAACCCCTCCCCCTACCCCTCCCCTGTCAGGGGACGGGGTGAACACAGCTGGCGGTGTGGTGCGGTCGTCGCCGCGATCGCACCACACCGCCAACAATAATCCCCCTCCCGGCGCGCGGGAGAGGGGAGGAAGGGGGTGAGGGCCGACGTTGCACGAGCCCTGGCCGGCATCCGACCAGCATTGACAAGCACGAGCTGCAGTGCTACAATCGGGCAGGTTCGCCCAATAAAACAAAGTTTCATCTAATGGAACAACTTGAGCCGACAACGAAGTCGCGATATACGATCGAAGCGCTGGCGCGCGGCCTGGAGGTGCTCACACTCTTCACGGCCGCGCGGCCGGCGCTGTCGTTTCACGAGATCGTGGCGGAGCTTGGGCTGCCGAAGAGCAGCGTGTTTCGCATCATCAGCACGCTCGAGCAGCAGGGCTACCTCGAGCACGACGCCGAGAAGCGGCGCTACCGGCCGGGGCTGAAGGTCTTCCAGCTGGGGTTCGCGGCGCTTGCCGGCCTCGAGCTGCCGCAGCTGGCGCGCCCACAGCTCGAATGGCTCGCCCAGCGGCTCGACGAGACCGTGAGCCTGGCGGTGCTCGAGCGCCTCGACATCATTTACATCGACCGCGTGCGCAATCGCGCGATCGTCGGCCTGGTGCTGGGGCTTGGCTCGCGCCTGCCGGCGCACAGCACCTCGCTGGGCAAAGTGCTGCTGGCCGAGCTACCCGAGGCCGAGCTGGCCGCGCGCCTGAGCCAGGCCGAGCTCGCGCGCACGACCGAGCACACGATTGGCGACCGGGAGGCGCTGCTAGCCGAGCTGGCGGCCATCCGCGCGCGCGGCTATGCAGTGAGCGACCAGGAGCTGGCGGTGGGGCTGCGCGGCGTCGCAGCGCCCATCCGCGACCATACGCGGCGCGCGGTGGCGGCGATCAACGCCTCGGGGCCAGCGGCCACCATCAGCCGCGCGCGCCTCGAGCGCGAGCTGGCGCCCGCCGTCGTGGCCACCGCCGATCGGATCTCGCGTGCGCTGGGCTACGCCGCTGCGCGCGGCTAGCGCCAATACGTTTCAACTAGCCAGAAAGGCACAAATTCGGCGCAATGCCTAGGCGCGCAACATATACTGCAACCGCGAACCTGTAAACCTGTAACCCGCATCGATAAGGAGTGGCTATGGACTTCACCGCCAACTACGACATGTTTCTGGGCGAAGAGCACGAGCTGCTGCGCAAGAGCGTGCGCGAGTTCGCCGAGAAAGAGGTGGCGCCGTACATCCGCGAGTGGGATCGCAGCGGCGCGCAGGCCGAAGGCCCCGAGGCGCGCCCACACATCCGGCCGCTGCTGCAGAAGATGGGCGCGCTGGGCTTCCTCGGCATCTGCATCCCGGCGAAGTACGGCGGCGCCGGCATGGACTACCTGGCGCTGGCGGTAGTGTGCGAAGAGCTCGAGCGCATCGATAGCGCGCTGCGCGTGGTGCTGAGCGTGCACACCGGCCTGAACTCGCTCTCGCTTCTGCAGTGGGGCAGCGAAGAGCAGAAGCAGAAGTACCTTGCGCCACAGGCGCAGGGCACCAAGTTCGCGGGCTACTGCCTCACCGAGCCGAACAGCGGCACCGACGCCGGCGCGATGCTTGCCACCGCGCGCCGCGACGGCGACGACTACATCCTGAATGGCGAGAAGACCTGGATCAGCCTGGCCGATATTGCCGACCACTTTCTGGTGTTCGCCAAGACCGACACCTCCAAGGGCAACCGCGGCATCTCGTGCTTCATCGTCGAGCGCGCGTTTGCGGGCGTCAGCAGCCACCCGATCCACGGCAAGCTAGGCGTGCGCGCCGGCAACACCGGCTCGGTGGTGCTGCAGGACGTGCGCGTCCCGGCGGCCAACCTGCTGGGCGAGGAGGGCGAGGGCTTCAAGATCGCCATGGCCGCGCTCGACAACGGCCGCTACACTGTAGCTGCCGGCGCCACCGGCCTGATCCAGGCCAGCCTCGAGGCCAGCCTCAAGTACGCCGTCGAGCGCCAGACGTTCGGCGTGCCGATCGCCGATCACCAGCTGGTGAAGCGCATGCTCAGCCACATGGTGCGCAAGCTCGACACCAGCCGCCTGCTGGTGTACCGCGCCGGCTGGATGAAGAACCAAGGCCGCCGCAACACCCGCGAAACCACCCTGGCCAAGTGGCACGCCACCGTCAGCAGCTTCGAGGCCGCCGACGACGCGATACAGGTGCACGGCGCGTATGGCTACTCCGACGAGTACCCGGTCGAGCGCTACCTGCGCAACGCCCGCGGCGCGATCATCTACGAGGGCACGCGCGAGCTGCAAGAGCTGCTCCAGGCCGACTTCGCGCTTGGCAATCGCGAGAACAAGCCGCTGCGCCGCGAGCTGCCGGCCTACGATCCCGCCGAGTGGGAGTAAACGCCACGATCTGTGCGGCTGAGTTGCCGACATGCACAGTACAGTTGTCAATTCGATCTTAATGGGGCGCGGGGCGTATGCTACAATGCAGCGCGTTATACCCCTTGATTTCGATAGGAGAGTGTCAATGCATATCGTCGTATGTATGAAACAGGTTCCGCGTGATAACTCGGTGAAGATCAACGCCGACCTGAGCATCAACGCCGAAGGCATCGAGCAGATCATGAATCTGTTCGACGAGTATGCCGTCGAAGAGGCGCTCCAGTGGAACGAGAAGCTCGGCGGCAAAGTCACCGTGCTTTCGCTCGGCCCCGACGAGTGGAAAGATCAGATCCGCCGCGCCCTGGCCATGGGCGCCACCGACTCGCTGCTGCTGAACGATCCCTCGTTCGCCAAGCTCGACGTGCTGGGCGCCGCCAAGGCTGTCGCCGCGGCGATCAAGAAGCTCGGCGATGTCGATCTGGTGATCGCCGGCCGCAACTCGACCGACGACGAGAGCGGGGCGTTTGGCCCGGCGCTGGCGCGCGCGCTCGGCTGGGCGCAGCTGACGTATGTCGGCAAGTTCCTCGACATCAGCGATAGCGCCAAGAAGATCGTGGTCGAGCGCCACCTGGAAGAGCAGATCGAGACGGTCGAGGCCGGGCTGCCGGTGGTGGCAACCGTGGTGAAAGACATCAACGAGCCGCGCTATCCCTCGCTGCTGCGCATCAAAAAAGTCGCCAAGGTCGAGATCCCGACCTGGGGCGCCGCCGACCTGGGCGTAAGCGCCGATGGCACGGCCGCCAGCATTACCGCGCGCGTACCCCCGCCGCCGCGCCCCAAGGGCGAGCTGGTCGAGGGCGCCGACGGGGCGGAAAAAGTTCGCAAGCTGGTCGACAAGCTGATGGAAAACCAGGTGATTTGAGCATTTGGAAGCCAGAAGTCAGAAAACAGAAGATCGCCGCCGCAGCGCCTGCATGTGAGGCGCCTCGGATCTGCGATATTGAACTTCTGACTCCTGAACTCTGAATTCTGAATTCTCAGGAGCATAGTATGTCGAATGAAATCTGGGTTCTGATCGAGAAGGCCCGCCAGGGCGAGAATATCGCGGCGATCTCGCGCGAGTTGCTGGGCAAGGGCCGCCAGCTTGCCGACGCGAGCGGCGCGCCGCTGGCCGCGCTCGTGCTGGGCGCGGGCGTTGGCGCGTTGGCCGAGCGCGCGTTCGCCTACGGCGCCGACAAAGCGTATGTGGTCGACGACCCGGCGCTGGCGCAGTACACCACCGACGGCTTCGTGGGCGCGGCGGCGGCGCTGGCGCAGAAGTACCAGCCACAGCTTGTGCTCACCGGCGCCAGCTTCCAGATGCGCGATTTCAGCGGCGCGCTGGCCGCCGAGCTGGGCGTGGGCCTGGCCGCCGACGCTACCAACCTGGCGATCGACGGCGACCAGATCAGCGCGACGCGGCCTTCGCACGGCGGCAATGTCGTCAATACGCTGGTGTTCGGCGCCGCGCGGCCTGCGGTGGTGTCGGTGCGCAAGCAGAGCTTTGCCGAGGCCGCCGAGCAGGCCGGCCGCACCGGCGAGGTGCTGAGCGAGCCGCTGCCTGCCGTTGCTATCCGCACCAAGGTGACAAATGTGGCGCCCAAGCAGGGCGCGGTGAACCTGGCCGACGCCTCGATTATTGTGTCGGGCGGGCGCGGCCTGGGCAACGCCGAGAACTACTTCAAGCTGATCCCGCCGCTGGCCGAGTCGGTCGGCGGCGCGTACGGCGCGTCGCGCGCGGTGGTCGATGCCGGCTGGGTGCCCTACGAGCACCAGGTCGGCCAGACGGGCAAGACCGTCAGCCCGAAGCTGTACGTGGCCTGCGGTATCTCCGGCGCGATCCAGCACCTGGCGGGTATGCGCACCTCGCGCACGATCGTCGCGATCAACAAGGATCCCGAGGCGCCGATCTTCCGCGTGGCGAGCTATGGCGTCGTCGGCGATGTGAACGAGCTGCTGCCGCTGCTCACCAACGAGATTAAGAAGCGCGCCAGCCACTAGCGCGGGCTCGTAAACAGAAGGCAGCAGGCATTTAGCGTGCCTGCTGCCTTCTGCTGCCTGCCACTTGCCGCGTATTGCTAGCTATCACCTCGCGCATCTGCCTCGGCCAGGGCTTTGAGCCGCTCCAGCCGCGCGGCTTCGCTGCGCGCCAGCCAGGCATTCTGCGATAGGGCGGCATGCGCCCGCGCGAAGTATGGGCGCGCCGCGTCGCTCTGGCCGAGCACCAGCAGGTTTTCGGCAATCTCTTCGTCGACATAGCCATCGCTCGCGCCGGATTGCTCCAGGGCGGCGGCAAGCTGCTGCTGCATTGCCAGCGCCTCGCCGTAGCGGCCCAGCGCGCGCAGCTCGCGCGCGATGCACCAGCGCGCGATGTGTATCAGCTGCGCGTCGCCGGCCGCCTCTCGCGCGGCCAGCGCCCGCTCGAATAGCGCCAGCGCCTGCTCGTGTTCGCCAAGCTCGTGGTGCGACCAGCCCATGTTGTTGAGCAGCGTCGCGTACCACTTGCGCGCCGCCGGCTGCTCGCTGCGCTCGGCCAGCTCAAACGCCCGCCGCTCCCACTCCAGCTTCTGCGCCGGCGGCTCGACAATGCCAAGCATGTGCGCGGCGTCGACGGCGTTGCCGTCGTCGGCGTGCGCTCGTGCCAGCTCCCAAGCCTGCAGAAACAGCGCGCGCGCTTGCTCGGGCTGCTCGGCCGAGTTGAAGACCCGCCCGCGCTCGAGCAGGTAGAGTGCCTGCGCACTGTGCAGCTCGGGCGTGATCAGCACGGCGGCGCGGTCGAGCGTGGCGTGCGCTGAATCGAAGTGGTTCTGCAAGCCCTGCGCCCGCGCCAGATGGGCGAGAAGCTGCGCGAGGTAGCTGGCGTCGCCGGCGCGCTCGGCCTGTGGCAGCAGCGCTTGAAAGCGCGCCTCGCTCGCGGCTGGCTGGCTGTAGTCCCATAGTTTGTCGAAATCGGCCGGCGTGTCGGTGGCCATGCGTCACTCCTTGGAAATTATGTGGGAAGCCGTTTCTTGCAGCACAAATGTACTACTATGTGCCGTACGCTGTCAAGCGGCAATTACGCGGCTCTAAGTGCAGGCTATCACACATCCGAACCGAGTTTGACGAAGACGAAAGACGAATTAGCGCCGTCTTTCGCCTTTCGTCAGTTGCCCTGAAAACGCGGATCGAACCTGCATGAGCCTGTACCAAGGGCGATGGAAAGCCTTGTGACCAACTCCCTTCGGGATGGTTTGGCGCCGCATTTGCCGTGTGAGGCCAGCATGCGCCAGGCGAGATGGTATAATGCACGCCTGTTCATTCGGTTATTAGTGCGCGACGCCAGGCCGCCGGCAGCGCGCATCGCGGAAGCCATGATCCACACGTACCGGCGATTAGCAGTCGCGCTGATGCTGCTCGCGCTCGCCGGCCTGGTTCCGCCCCGGGCCGGCGCGCAAGAGCGCTGCCGCGATTTTTCTGAAACTGGCCAGCGGGTATGTGGCCGCCTGCTGAGCTACTGGGAGCAGAATGGTGGCCTGCCGGTGTTTGGCCTGCCGATCTCAGCGCAGGCTGCCCAGGCGGTCGAAGGGCGCCAGGTTCAGGCCCAGCTGTTCGAGCGCGAGCGGCTGGAGCTACATCCCGAGAACGCCGCGCCGTATGATGTGCTGCTGGGCCGCCAGGGCGCCGACGCGCTCGCGCGTGCCGGCCGCGATTGGTATAGCTTTCCCAAGGCCAGGGCCGGCGCCGCGCATCGCTTCGCCGAAACCGGCCACGCGATCGCGCCCGAGTTCTGGCGCTCCTGGTCGAGCCAGGGCCTCGAGTTCGACGGGCGGCCCGGCGCAAGCTTCGCCGAAAGCCTGGCGCTGTTTGGTATGCCGCTCTCCGAGGCTGCCCGCGAGCAGCATCCAACCGACGGCCGAACCTACCTGACGCAGTGGTTCGAGCGCGCGCGTTTCGAGTACCACCCGGAGAACGCCGGCACGCCCTACGTGGTGCTGCTGGGGCTGCTCGGCGCCGAGCAGGCGGGCTCGCGCTCGGCCGCCCCGACTATGCCGCCCGAGGCGGCCCAGGTGCTCGATCTGGTGAATGCCCAGCGGGCCGCTGCAGGCTGCCCGGCGCTCGCGCCCGACGCCACGCTGGTTCAAGTGGCGCAGGCCCATAGCCAGGACATGGCGGCGCACGATTTCTTTAGCCATACCGGCTCGGATGGCCGCTCGTCGTTTCAGCGGATGACCGACGCCGGATATGCGTACCGCCGCGCGGCCGAGAACCTCGCGGCCGGCGGCCGCACGCCCGCCGACGCCGTGGCGCAGTGGCTCAATAGCCCGCCTCACCGCGCCAACATGCTCAACTGCGCGCTGCGCGACACCGGTGTGGGCTATGTCGACGATCCGGACGATCGGCTGGGGTACCGCGCATACTGGACGCAGGTGTTTGGCACGCGCTGATTGCGTTTTGAAACAAGCGAGACAATGATGTCGACCGAGTACTGCCTGCCCGCGCTGCCGCTTGGCGGCGCCGATATTGCCATTCTGCGCTGGCTGAAAGCGCCCGGCCAGCCAGTGCTCGCCGGCGAGCCGCTGCTGATCGCGCTTAACGATCGCGTCGAGGCAGTGCTTCCCGCGCCCAGCGACGGCCGCGTCGAGCGCGTGCTCGTGCCCGCCGGCGCGAGCGCCGCCGTCGGCGCGGCGGTGGCTGTGCTTGCCCTGGGGGAGCCCGCGCCAGCGCTTTCGCCCACAGCGCCACCGGCGCGTGGCGCGCCGAGCGCCACGCCGCTGGCCCGGCGCATCGCCGCGGCACACGGCCTCGATCTGCGCGGCGTTGCTGGCGGCGGCCCATCCGGGCGCGTCGTCGCGGCCGATGTGCTGGCGGCGGTCGGCGCCGATACGCCTGTGCCGCAGCAGCATGCAGCGCCAGTGCCGCAGGGCGCGCCGCTGGTGGGGGCCTTCGCGCCGCCCGACACCGCAGTGCTCAGCGCGATGGAAGCCGATATGGCGATGGCGATCGATGCCTGCGCACGCCTGGCGCCCGCGCTTGCCCGGCGTGGCCTGGCGATCGAGCCGTGGCTGTGCGTGGCCCACGCCGCCGTGCAGGCGCTGCTCAGCTTCCCGCTGCTCAATGGCTGGTGGGACGACGAGCGCATTGTCGTGCCGCAGCGGGTGCATGTGCGGGTCGAGGCGCCGGGCTGGGCCGGCCTGATCGCCGAGGCGCAAGACCTGAATCTGCGCGGCATGGCGCGCGCGCTCGCGGCTGGCCCGGCAGATGCGCCGGGCGGCACGTTTGGCATCGTCGCTGCCGGCGCCCGGTTCGCTCAGCCGTACGCCCCGCGCTGCGCCGCCGCGCTGACGATCGGCGCTACGCAGCTGCGGCCGGTGGTGCGCGCCAGCGGCGGCGCCGACCAGATCGTGGCGCGCCCGATCGCGCTGCTGACACTAGCGTACGACGCGCGCGTCGCCGATCAAGCCCGCGCCGACGCGTTTCTGCGCGATGTGGTTGCGCGCGTCGAGCGCTATGGTGCCTGGTAGAGCATGCCGCAGCAAACAACAGAAGGAATCTGGTTTAGCTGGTGTATAATGGGCCTAGAATGCTCGTGTGCGGCGCATATACTCGAGACAACGACGTTTCCAGCTTGGTAGGCGGACTGAGCTGGTCGCCACGACCACGTATGCCAGAAAACAATTAGGTACTATGGAGGCATGAATGACTGGCAAAAAGGGGCGTCGTATCGGCGTGTTGACCAGCGGCGGCGACGCGCCTGGTCTCAACGCGGTGATCCGCGCAGTGGTGAAAACCGCGAACGGCTACGGCTACGAGGTACTCGGGATTCAGCGCGGCTACGAGGGCTTGTTGGGTGATACCGACTATCGCATTCTGACGGGCGCCGATGTGCGCGGCCTGCTGCCCATGGGCGGCACAATGCTGCAAACCACCAACAAAGGCCATTTCGGCGGGAAGCGCGTGGTTGGCGCCGAGAACGACCCATACCTGGAAGCGCTCGAAAATATCAAGAAGCTCGGCCTCAACGGCCTGATCACCATCGGCGGCGAGGGCACCCAGGCGATCGGCCTCGAGCTGGCGCAGATGGGCGCGCCGGTGATCGGTGTGCCCAAGACGATCGACAACGACCTGGCCGGCACCGACCGCACTTTCGGCTTCGATACCGCGCTGCAGGTGGCCACCGACGCGATCGACCGCCTGCATACCACCGCGGCTAGCCACAACCGCGTCATGGTGCTCGAGGTGATGGGTCGCCACGCTGGCTGGATCGCGCTGCACTCGGGCATCGCCGGCGGCTCGGATGTGATCCTCATTCCCGAGATCGCCTTTGACGTGCAGAAGGTGGCCGACAAGATCATGGAGCGCGAGCAGCGCGGCAGCACCTTCAGCATTGTGGTGGTGGCCGAGGGCGCGATGCCCAAAGGCGGCACCGCCTTCTATATGGCCCCCGGCCGGCTTGGCGGCGTCGGCACCACGCTCACCGAGCAGCTGGCGCAGATCACCGGCAAGGACTGCCGCGCGGTGGTGCTGGGCCACCTGCAGCGCGGCGGCCCGCCAACGCCCTACGACCGTATCCTGGCCACGCGCTTCGGCGCCGCCGCGGTCAATGCGCTCAACGACGGTATTACGGGCGAGATGGTATCGCTGCGCGCGCAAGATATCATCACGGTTCCGCTCGAAGAAGCATGCGGCCACCTCAAGACGGTGCGGCCGCACAGCGACCTCGTGCGTACCGCCCGTGGCCTGGGCGTGAGCTTCGGCGACTAGCGCGCACTACAGGGGGAGATTGCGGATTGCAGCGCTCGATCTGCAATCTCCCCCGCTGATGATCTGCCGTACTGCATGGAACTACTTTGGCTTGGGTACGATGGGCTATCGGTGCGCTACGGCGATGTAGCGGCGATACTCCAATATAACGCTTCGCTCGACGCACGAATTACGCGCGCATATGGCCGCGTACCCGCCAACGTGCGCGCGATCGTCGTCACCGGCGAGGGCGCGTACCTGCCTTCGAGCTGGACGGTCGACCAGCTGCGGCAGCGCTGGCTGCAGTGGCGCGGTGCGCGCAGCTAACCCCACCTCCGACACGGTGTCGCAATCGGCGGTTTGCGCCACTTCTACCGAACCGTACCCGGATCGCTGCCGTTTTGATCAGGCGCGCGATTGCCCCCTCGGGTTACACTACTGTCAGCGGCGTGCCTGGGCGTGTCAGCGAATTGTAATTCGGCAGGCTAGCCGCAGCCTCTATCCAGGGGTACACTCATGGGCGTAGTAAACTGCGCGATCGGGCGCGAAGTCGATATCTATATCGCCATCGCCCGCGGGCGCGAGATGGCGGCAACAGTCGGCTTCGACGAGATCGACCGCACCCGGATCGAAATTGCGATCCTCGAGCTGACGCGGAATATTCTGGTGCATGCTGTCAGCGGTGAGCTTGGGCTTGAGCAGATCGACGACGGCGTGCGGTGCGGCATGGCGATCACCGCCAGCGACGCCGGGCCGGGCATCGCCGACATCGAGCTTGCGCTGCGCGATGGCTACAGCACCGCGCATACACTCGGCGCCGGGCTGCCGGGCGTGCGCCGGCTGATGGACGAATTTGCGATTGAGTCGCGCGTGGGGAGCGGCACCACGGTGCGCGCGGTAAAGTGGCTGAGCAAGCGGCGGGAGCGCCTCAGCGGAGGGCGCCAATCGTGACGATCTCGTGGGGCGCGGTGTGCCGCGCAAAACAGGGCCAGCCGGTGTCTGGCGATGTGTACCTGGTGCACGAGTACGCCCCAGGTATGCTTCTGGCCACGGTGATCGATGGGCTTGGCGGCGGCGAAGAGGCGGCCCACGCGGCGCTGCTGGCGCGCCAGGTGCTGCTGCAGTTCCCCGATTACCCGCTGCAAGAGCTGCTGCGCCGCGCCCACACCGCACTGCACGCAACCCGCGGCGCCGTGATCGGCCTGCTGCGGCTCGAGCAGGCGCAGCACCTGGCTTTGTATACCGGGGTTGGCAATATTGGCGTACAGGTGTACAGCCGCCAGCCGATCAAGCCGATCTCCAAAAATGGCATCCTCGGCTTCCGCCTGCCAACCTTGCTCGAGCTGCGCTATGCGTACGACCCCGGCGACATCTTCGTGCTCTACAGCGATGGCATTTCGGGCGGCTTCGCGCAAGACGGCACGATCGACCTTAAGCAGCCGCCACAGCGCATGGCCGAGCAGCTGCTCGCAGGCTATGGCAAGCTCAGCGACGACGCGACGGCCGTGGTGATCAAAACAACAGAGCGACCATGAAGACGCCTTTGCAGCTGTGGCTGACCCAATATCGTGAGCCGCTCCTGGCGCGCTGGTACGCGCTGGCCGTGGCGCCGGCGTACGCGCTGGCCCCGGCCGGCCTAGCCGACTCAGGCGCCGAGGAGGCCGCGCCGCCGCTGAGCAATCTGGCGAGCTTCCAGCACGCGCTGTACGATGCGCTGCTGGCCGCTGCCGACGGTGACACGCCGATCGGCGCGCATCTGCACGCTGCCCAGGCCCTGCTGGCCCACGCCAGCGTTGGCGATCTGCCGCGGTATGTTGCGCTTACCACCAAGCTGCGCCGCGCCGCCTGGGAGCTGCTGACCGACGCCGAGCACCGGCCCGCTAGCCCGCGCGCCTTTCGCGACTGGAGCCAGCTCGTCGAGGCGCTCGACGCGCTGCTTGAGCGCACCGCCGCCGAGCTGGCGGCGCAGTGGGCTGCCGCCGCCGACCAGGTGCGCCACGAGCTGAGCGAAACCACGCTGCTCGTCGAGAGCCTGTACCACGACGCCGAGGCGACCGACCGCACAACCCTGCAGGTGTCGAACCTGAACCAGATTGCGCAGGGCCTTGCCGCCAGCATGAATCGCGATCAGCAGCTGGCGATCGTGGCCGAGAAGCTGCAGTCGACGCTTGAAGTGGCGATGCTGTCGATCTGGCTGTACGACGAGCAATCGCAGCTGCTGCGGCCCGAGCGCTGTACCCCCGACGGCGAAGCTGCCCCGCCGCCGCTGGCGCTCGGCAGCGCCAGCCCCGACGACCTGATCGTGCGGGCGTTTCGCGACGCCGAGATCATTTTCCAGCCCGGCGCCGCCGCTGCGCAGCAGGGTGCCTGGTACCGCGCTGGCTTCGCGGTGCTGGCGGTGCCGATGATCAGCCAGGGCCAGGTGATCGGCGTGATCGCCATCCTCGACCCCTCGGCCGACGCGCTTGGCGACCGGTCGCAGCACGATTTCGTGAAGTCGGCCGCCAGCCAGGCGGCGATTGCGCTCGAAAATACCCGGCTGTACAACGAGGTGCTGGGCTTCAATTCGGTGCTCGAACAGCGCATCGCCGAGCGCACGCGCCAGCTGCAGATCGAGCGCGATACGCTCGAGACCGTCAACCAGATCGCGATCGAGACCAGCAGCACGCTCGACCGTGACTCGCTGCTCGAAGCCTCGCTCAGCGCGCTGGCCGAGCTGGTGGGCGTGCGCTATGGCTCGATCATGCTGGTGGAGCCGGAGACCGAGCACCTGGTGGACTGCGCCGTGCTTGGCCGTGGCGACGCGCTCGGCTTCACGCGCTTTGCGATGGGCCAGGGCATCGTCGGCTGGGTGGCGCAGCACAAGCGCCCGGCGATCGTCGCCGACGTGACGAAGGACCCGCGCTGGCTGGATCTGCCGGACATGCACGGCGAGCTGCACAAGACCGGTGGATCGCTGATCGCGGTGCCGCTGATCGCGCACCACCAGACGTTAGGCGTGCTGCTGCTCTCGCACGACGCGATCGGCTACTTCAACGACGACCACCTGCGGCTGCTGATCGCCTCGGCTGGCCAGATTGCGATCGGCATCAACAATGCCCAGCTGTACACCGAGCTAGAAAAAGAGCTGATGCACCGCAGCGATATGCTTCAGCGCCAGGAGGCCGAAGCCAGCCAGAGCCAGGCGATCCTGCAAAGCCTGACCGACGGCGTGATTGTGTGCGGCGAGGATGGCGCGGTGCTGACGGCCAACCCGGCCTGCGAGCGCATTCTCGATCGCCCGGTCGAGGAGCTGGTGATCTGGAACCTGCCCGAGCTGCTACGCCGCCTGCTGGGCCGCCGCGCCGACGAGCTGCCGATCGAAGATCTGCTGGCGCGGCCGATCGACGAGCGCCACCGGCCGCGCGCGTTCGCCGGCGTGTTTCAGCTTGGCACGCGTATGATCAGCATCTCGCTCGGCCCGGTGCTCACCAGCAAAGACGCGCTCATGGGCGCGGTGGTGGTGTTCCGCGACATCACGCGCGAGATCGAGTCGGATCGGCTGAAGACCGAGTTTATCGGCACCGTGTCGCACGAGCTGCGCACGCCGATGACCTCGATCAAAGGCTTTACGCAGCTGCTCTCGATGGGCAGCCTGGGTGCGGTAAACGACACGCAGCGCGAGTTTTTGCAGATCATTCAGGCGAACGCCGAGCGCATGATCTCGATTATCAACGACCTGCTGGACATCACCAAGATCGAGACGGGCAGCGTCGAGCTGGATCTGCGGCCGCTGCACCTGGCCGAGACGCTGAGCACCGCGATGCTCGAGCTGCAGCCGGCCATCCGCGAGCGCCAGCACGACCTGGCGATCAGCCTGCCGCCAGGGCTGCCGCTGGTGCGCGCCGATGCCAAGCGTCTGAACCAGATCATCGGCAACGTGCTTTCGAACGCGGTGAAGTATACGCCGCGCGGCGGCAAGATCGCGCTGGAGGCGCGCGAGATCGACTGCGAGGCGCTGCCCGCCGAGCTGCGCGAGGGGCTGAACCCGAAGGGCCGCTTTGCGCTGGTGGAAGTGCGCGACACCGGCGTGGGCATCGCGCCCGCGGATCTCGAGCGCATCTTCGAGCGTTTCTACCGTGCCGAGAACCCGCTAAAGATCGAGGCCGGCGGCACCGGCCTGGGGCTTTCGCTGGTGCGGCCGCTGATCGAGCTGTTTGGCGGCCGGATCTGGGTGCGCAGCACGCTTGGCGAGGGCAGTACCTTTAGCCTGGCCATCCCGGCGGCCTAGAACGCAGCGGCGCAAGCTGGCGCTACTTCACCGGAGCGACACTCTGCTCGAAGGTCGCGACGTGCTCTTTCCCCGCGATGCTGGCGTGGATCTTGACGATCCACTGGCCATCCATGGTGAACACCCCTTTGATGCGATACTGGCCCTTCCCAAGCGGCTCGCCGAGCGGCTGGTTGGTGCCCATGGGCATGGCCGGCATGTCTTGCTCGAGAAACACCGTCGCGCCGTCGATCGGCTGGCCGCCAGCGTCGCTCAGCGTTACGAAGAACTCGTAGTCTTGTAGTAGTGTCACGCTGCTTGGGCGCTCGAGCGTGATTGTGACGCCATCGCTGGCCTGCTGGGTGGCGGTGTAGCCCGGCCGCGCGCCCGCCCCGCCACACGCGCACAGCAGCAGCGCCACAGCCGCGAGCACAGTAAAGAATCTCAGCATTGCGTTCGCTCCTGTCTACCTTGCAGTGCGGCGAAGCCGGCCCAAACCCGCAGCAAAGGCATAGGGGCACGATAGCGCGCCCGCACAATGATACTTGTCGATCATTTCTACCGAAGGCTGAGGGCGCCAACTGCGTAATTCCTACGTATGAACTGAAACATGCCTCAGCCTTCGAGCGGCGAGCGGTCGCTGCCGAGCTCGGCGGGTGGCGCGCCAAGCGGGTAGCGCAGCGACACAAAGAAGCCTAGCAGCATGTGCTCGATATTGACGATCAGGTACAGCGCGGAAAGGATCAGCGCCAGCTCTTTCGAGTAGCCGTAGCGCGCCAGCATGGCGATCAGAATCGCGTCGCGCACGCCAATGCCCGAGAAGCTGATCGGCAGCGCCTGCAGGATCGAGATCAGCGCCGTCGACGAGACGATCGCCAGCAGCGGGACGTTCGGCAGCTGCATTGCCACGAACAGCAGGTAGATCCGCAGCATCGTCGAGGTAGCCGAGCCGACCGAGGCGAGCATGAGGCGCGCGGCCGGGCCAGGGCGCAGGCTGAGCTGAGCGAACTGCTCGCGCCAGCGCTCAAGGCGCGCGCGGATGCCGGCCGGCGCGATCGGCAGCACGCGCGCGAACAGCCACTCGCGCGGGCCGCGCGCCATGAGCGCGGGGGTTGCGAGAAACACCGCCAGCGCGAAGCCGATCGTGGCGAGCTGAGCCGACTGCGGCAGCACGTCGAGAAACGCGACCAGCGCCAGCAGTGCCAGCAGCGCCATGATCACGAAATCGAACAGCCGGTCGAGCAGGATGCTGAACAGCGCCGGCGCCAGCGGCTGGCCGCGCTCGCGCAGGTACCAGGCCTTGACGAAATCGCCCGACTGGCCGGGCGTAGTGCCGCCCAGGTACAGGCCGATCATATAGAGCGCCATGGCGAAGCCGAGCGACGGCGGCTGCATGCCCAGCTCGCGCATAAGCATATTCCAGCGCCACGACTTCACGGCGATAAACGGCAAGAACAGCGCCAGCGAGAGCACCAGCGGCCAGATCTGCACGCGGGCGAGCCCCTCGGCGAGCCGGCTAAAGTCGGTGCGCCACAGAAACAGCACGAGCAGCGCCGGGCCAATCAGGCGGATGGCCCAGCGGGCGTATTTGTTCATCGTTCTGGCCCTTTAAAGCGCAGGCTGGCGATCTGCTCGGAGATCAGGCCGAACAGGAAGATAATGATCCCGCCGAGGAAGAAGATCCCGGTGGAAGGTGGAATGTGTAGCCAGCGATCGCCATTGGCGACCGACCAGAAGTACGCGGCGAGCGCCAGCGCCTCTAGCGCCAGGAAGATCGGGAAGAACACCCGCAGCGGGCTGAACAGCGTGACGATCCGCAGGATGATCAGGCCGAAGCGCACGCCGTTGCGCATGAGCTTCTGGGTGCTTTGGCCGCCCTGGCGCCGGCGCATGGCGATCGGCTCGAAGCGGATGTGGTAGCCGGCCTTGGCGAAGGCCATGGCGCTGGTGGTGGGCCACGAAAAGCGGTTGGGCAGCAGGTGCAGGAATTCGAGCATCACACTGCGGCGAAACGCGCGAAAGCCCGACGTCAGGTCGCGCATTTCCATGCCCACCAGGTAGCTGCCGAAGCGATTGAGCGCGGTGTTGCCGAGCCAGCGCAGCGCGTTCTGCTGGCCGGCGCGGTCGCGCTCGCCGATCACCATATCGTAGGGGCCGATGTGGCGCAGCAGCAGCGGTAGATCGGCCGGGTTCATCTGGCCGTCGCCGTCGACGATCACCACCACGTCGCCGGTGGCGGCGCGCACGCCGGTCTTCACGCCGGCGCCATTGCCGACATTGTAGGGCCGGCGGATCACCCGCGCGCCGGCGGCCGCAGCCACCTCTGCGGTAGTGTCGCGCGAGGCGTCGTCGACGACGACGATCTCGGCGTCGGGGCAGTGGTCGCGCACGCCGGCGATCACCTGGCCGATCGTCGCGGCCTCGTTCATGGCCGGGATGACGATGCTGATGCTGAATGGCCACTGCGTGGCCGGCGGGCGTGCGGCTGGCTGGGCCTGCGCCTGCTCGATACTTAATATTGACATAACCTGCTCCAATGCGCTCTTGGCATTTCTGGATGTTGGCTGCTGCGTGATGTCGTACTCGGATTTTGGCGCTCCGCGCCACTTTCAGGGCACTATTTCAAACAAGCGCCTAACTACTGGGATTGGGCGCGGCACTAATAATTGACATAATATACTTTCGCAATGGCGCGTACTCAGTGTGCACCGGGAAGTGCGGGAACTCGGCGACGATATTAGCGGGCGGGCAAAACAGAACACCGTGGTCGGCCTCGGCGAGCATGGCGGTATCGTTATACGAGTCGCCCATGGCGATCACGCGGAAGTTAAGCGCGCGCAGCGCCGCCACGGCCGTGCGCTTGCCATCGGCCTGGCGCAGCGTATAGCCGCTGACGCTGCCGGCTTCGTCGGTGTGGAGCGTATTGCAGAACAGCGTGGGCTGGCCAAGCTTGGCCATGAGCGGCGCGGCGAACTCGTAGAATGTGTCGGACAGAATGATCAGCGGCATGCGCGCGCGCGCCCAATCGAGGAACTCGCGCGCGCCCGGCAGCGGATCGATCGTGTCGATCACCGCCTGGATGTCGCTCAGGCGCAGGTGATGCTGGTGCAGCAGCTCGATGCGGCCGCGCATCAGCGCGTCGTAGTCGGGGATCTCGCGGGTGGTGAGGCGCAGCCGCTCGATGCCGGTGCGCTCGGCGACGGCGACCCAGATCTCGGGCACGAGCACGCCCTCAAGGTCGGTGGCAAGCAGTGTTGGTTGGGATGGCATGGAGTATCTCCAGTGTGCGATAGTTCGAATATAGCGCGAGCGCGACTGCTGAAGGCGCGGCGGCGCCGGGGCCGAGCGCGCGCCTGGTTCAGGCCACCGCAGGCGCCCTATTGTACCCGAACCTGGCTGATCATCAAGCTGAGCATGCGCGCGTCGTCGCTGCCGGCGAACTCGTGCGCGGGCACGAATGCCGGCGCGCGCAGGCCCAGCTCGACGCGCGACTGGCCGGCGAGGTTGCCTGGCAGGGGCAGGCGGTAGGTGCGCCACTCGCCGCTGGCTACCTGCACCTGGCCGATCAGCTGGCCGCCGGCCCACACTTCCAGCGGCACGCTGCCGGGCCGCCCGCTGGCGAGCCGCAGCAGCAAGCTGCTGCCCGGGCGGAGCGGCGCGCTGAGCGGCAGCACCACGCGGCCGTTGCCAGCCAGCCAGCGGAAGCTACCAAGCGGCCCGCTCTCGGCCTCGGTGAAACCGTCGATATAGCCCAGGTCGAAGCCGCCGCCGAGCGCGAGCGTGCCGGTGACCGGCGGCCGCAGCCATTCGAGCGCCCAGAGCTGGATGTCTTCGCCGGCACGACCCTCGGCGCTGGCCAGCGGCTCGCGCGCGGCCTTGAGGTCGCCCGCGTCGCGCGCCAGCGCGCCGAGCACGACATCGCTGCGCCGCGACTCGTTCGGCTTGAGCAGGGCGCGGCCCTCGGCGTAGCGGCCCTGCGCGGCCAGCGCCAGCGCCAGGCTGGCGCGCGCGTCGATGAACTCGGGCTGAGCGGCCAGCGCGGCGCGAAACGCCTGCTCGGCGGCGGGGTAGTTGCCCGCGGCGTAGGCGCGGTCGCCGGCGGCCATATGCCACTCGCGCGCCGCGCCCGCCGCGACGATCGCGGGGTAGTTGCGGTAGCTCAGCAGCAGCGCCAGGAAGGCGGCCACCAGCAGCGCTTGCGCGAGGATCCAGAGCTGTGAGCGCCAGGCGCCGCGCTTCTTGCCGGGTGGCTGCGCCAGCTTGCGGCTAGGCCTGCGTATGCCCGAGAGCGCCCACGCGCCGTACAGGCCGAGCAGCGTCCAGATCGGCAGCAGGTAGCGCGGCTCGACATGGAAGATCAGCACGGTGAAGAACGAGTAGCCCAGCCAGGCCAGTATGAACAGCCGGTTGTGCCAGCCTTCGCGCGGCGGCCGCGCCAGGCCCACGAGCCCGGCGAGGGTGTACGCCAGCCAGAGCAGGTCGCCCGGTAGCCCGAGCGCCGCGGTGGCGCGCAGCGGCCGGGTGAAGAAGCTGCGCTTGACGAAATAGTCCTCGACGAACTGAGCTTTCCAGATATGCCTGAACGTGTCCCACATTGGCCGGAAGGGTCGCAGCGGGTCGGCGGCGAGGATGGCGCGGGCTTTGGCGAGCGCGTAGCCGGCGCGCTCGGCCTGCGGCAGCTTGCGCAGCTCGTTGATGTGCTTGTCGCGCATGTCGACGCTGTCGAGGTCGAGCCACAGGTTGATCTGGCCGAGGGTATCGACCGGGATGAGCTTGTGGTACACCACGTAGTTGCGCGCCGTCCAGGGCAGCACGACCGCGAGCGTGCAGGCGACGAAGAGCGCGATCGTGCCGAGAAGCGCGAGCCAAGAGCCAGCCGTGGCGCTTGTGCGGCCAGCTTGCGGTTCGGGATGCGTGGCTCGGGCGTGGCGCAGCAGCAGCCACAGCACCACAAACGCCAGCGAGTAGAGCGCCGGCGAGCGTGTGAGCGCGGCGGCGCCGAGCGCCACGCCCGAGAGCGCCAGGTCGCGGCGGCGGCCGTTGGCGTCGAAGCGCAGCAGCAGCCAGAAGTGGAGCAGAAACAGCGCCAGGTACAGCAGCTCGCTAAATAGCACGCTGGGCTGCTCGGCGAACGAATACCACAGCGCCAGAAAAGCCGCGAACCACAGCCCGGCCGCGCGGCTGGCGAACAGGCGCCGGGCGCTAGCGTAGCCCAGCACGATTGTCAGCGCGCCGATGGCAACCTGGGCCAGCTGGATCAGGCGCACGCCCAGCGTGGGGTTGCCGAGCAGCAGCGCAAGCTTCAGCCAGAAGGCGAAGAAGAACACGTGCAGCGGCGGGCGGATCAGCCAGCTGTCGTCGACATACTGGCCGGTGACGGCAAAGTGCAGCGCGCGGCGGTAGTAGTCGCCGTCGTCGGCGGTGGAGAAGCGCGGGTCGAGCGGGCTAGCGGCGATGAGCCAGAGCCGGAGCGCCACGCCGACGAGCACCAGCAGCAGGAGCGGCCAGTTCGGGCGCGGGCGGGGCGAGCTAGCGGGGATGGTGTTGGTCATTGGCTCAGTCGGTAGAGCTGGTAGGTGCCGGCGCTGGCGAGCGGCGGCCCGAGATCCGGCGCCTTGCCGAGCGCCGTGGACCAGATCAGGTAGGCCGCGCCGCTGGCGCGCAGCGCGGCCGGGCGGTCGCCGGCGGGGGCGGGCAGCACCAGGTGGGCCAGCGCCGAGTACTTGCCGATCGGCGCGCCCGGCGCGGCCCGCACGATCAGGCGCTCGCCAGCTTGGAGGCGCGCCAGCGCCTGGGCGATTATTTCGTGCTCGTCGGCGGGCTGGCCCGGAAGCTCGGCGCGGCCCTCGGCGCGCGCGCGCGCGGGCTCGTCGACCGGGCGGCTGCGCAGCACCTGGCCGGCGCCGATCGCGAAGCCGCCCCACAGCAGCGGCAGCAGCAGCAGGGCAGCCAGCAGCGTAGGCGCGCGGCGCACGGTGCGAGCCGCAGCGCCTGCGCTTGCCTGGCCGGCAGTGTTTGAAATGTGGCCCGCCAGCGCGCCCAGCAGCCACACTGCGGCGGCGGCATAGATCGGCGCCAGCGGCAGCACAAAGCGGCCCTGCAGCGGCAGGCCGACGCTGATCGCCACCACGTAGATCGCGACCCAGGCCAGCAGCAGCGCAAGGCCGGGCAAGGAGAAACGTGACAAGACGCCGCCGTGCTTGCTTTCCGGCCTTCCAATCTGGCCCTCGCGGCTTCCACGTGGCGTAAACAGCGCGGCAGCCCAGCCCAGCAGCCCGGCCAGCGCCAGCCAGTTGGCCGGGAAGCCGAGCAGCCGCAGCTGGAGCGCCTGGCCGAACTCGCGGGTATCTTCGCCGCCGGTGCCGGCAAAGCCGCGCAGGTTGTTCCACCAGTTCTGGGCGAAGCGCGCCGGGTCCTGGGCGATCACCTGGGCGACGCCGATGTCGTTGCGCGCCTCGGCCCAGCGGCCCCAGTCGCCTTCGCCAAACACCGCCTGCCAGACATTCTTGCCCTGCTGGCTGTACAGCGGCGCGCCGGCGTCGCGCAGGTTTACGTATAGCTGCGGCGCGACCGCCACGGCGAAGGCCAGCGAGAAGGCGAGCAGGCCCGCCCTGCGTGGATTGTGTGGCGCGCCGGGGGCTGCGCCCAGGCCGATCGCCAGCCAGCCGAACGGCAGCAGCAGCAGGCCGGGGTGGCGCAGCAGGAACGCCAGCCCGGCGATCAGCCCGGCGAGCGCATAGCGCCAGGGCGCTAGCCGGCCAGTGGGCGGCGGGACGAGCAGCGCGAGCGCCAGCGCGCTCGCGGCGGCGAAGGGCATATCGGTGCCGAGCGTGAGCGCGCCCTGCACCACCAGCGGGCTGAGCGCCAGCAGCAGCAGTGCCAGCAGCGCCGGTGCGGCGCCAAGCAGACGCCGCGCCAGCAGCCAGCCTGCCAGCAGCAGCAGCGCGCCGGCGAACGCAGCCAGCAGCCGCGCCGCGAGAAACGGGTTGTCGCTGGCGAGCGGCCGCGTGAGCCAGAGCAGCAGCGGGTAGCCCAGGTTGTAGAAGCCGTCAGCGCGCAGCACGCCGTCGAGCGCCGGGTCGGTCGTTCCAGCCGGGAAGCTGCCGGCCAGGTGCGCCGAGCGCAGCGCGAACACGCGAAAATCTTTCTCAACACCCGGCACCGACAGCGTCAGGTGATCGCGGGCGGCGAGCAGCACCGCGCCTGCCCAGGCCGCCACCCCGCCGAGCGCAAGCGCGTCGAGCAGCGCCGTGCGGCGGCCCAGCGCCGGGGCGTAGCGCAGCGCCAGCGCCGCCGCCAGCAGCGCGTCGATGGCAGGCAGCAGCCGCAGCAGGGGGTAGGGGTAGGGCGGCTGCGCGCGGTACAGCAGCAGAAAGGCGAGCGCCAGCAGCGCCACGCCCGAGCCCCAGACCACGATACCAGGAGGCCAGAACGAAAGGCGCGTACCTGGCGGTGTGTCGCCTGGCAGCCTTGCCGCTCGCCAAGGTGCGGTCAGGAGATACAGCATCCCTGCGGCCAGCGCGGCATAGACCAGCTGGGGCGGGTAGGGCAGCAGCGGCGCCGGCCCGGCGCGGTACACCGCGCGGTCGATCAGCACGCCCACCGGGCGCGGGTCGTCGGGCGAGCGCGGCGCGCTGGACGAGCGGATCTCGATCACCACGTCGTTGGGCTTCAGCAGGCCGCCGCTGATGGCAAAGTTATGCTCCTGCCACGCAGGGCCAGCCGTGAAGCGCCCCAGCACCTGCGCGCCATTCAGCAGCACCGTCACGTCGCGCGCCGCGCCGTCGGGGGCGCGCAGCCGCAGCGACACCTGGGCAGGCAGGCCGGCCTGGGGAAACAGCAGATCGGCGGTGTCGCGCGTCCAGCGGGCGCTGCCGTCGGAGCCGGCCAGCTCAGGCGCGGCGCGCTCGGGGTCGTAGAAGCCCTGGACGTAGGCCGCGTCGTAGCCGCCGATGTCGACAGTGTGGGCGGTAGGGAGCTGGTAGGCCAGCGCGATCAGCAGCGCGCCGAGCAGCATCGCGGCCGCCAGCCGCGCCAGCGTGGCGATGCCGCTCAGCCGCCGCGCTGCGCGTGCGGGGCTGGGTGTGTCGGCCGCCGGTGCCGAGTAGGCTGTCGAATCGCGCCTCATGCTGTGCCCTTGCCTGATCAGGCCGCGAGTCTAACATAGATCAGGGCAACGGGCAACGCGCTAGCGCCGCGCCAGCATCACCAGGCCGACGGCGGCCAGGATGATCAGCATCGCGGCCAGGCCGGTCGGGCCAATATGCTCGCCGGCCAGGCCCACGCCGAGCGCCACGGCCACCACCGGGTTGACATAGGCGTAGCTGGTCGCCAGCGCCGGCCGGGCGTGCGCCAGCAGGAAGCCGTAGGCGCTGAAGGCCACCAGCGCGCCGAAGATGATCAGGTAGATGAACGCGGCCAGCGCGGCGGCGTTTGGCGCGGCGGCCATATGCTCGCCCCGGCCAAGGCTGAGCAGCGCGAGCATCAGGCCGGCGCAGAGCATCTCGGCGCCGCTGCCCATCAGCCCGGCCGGCAGCTCGAGGCGCCGGCTGAGCGCCGAGCCGAGCGACCAGCTGATTGCTGCGGCGAGCATCAGCGCCGCGCCGAGCGGGTTGGCGCGTAGGTTTCCTTCCATGTTCAGCAGCACAATGCCGAGAAAGCCAAGCACGAGCCCGGCCCACTCGGCGCGGCCAGGCCAGCGGCCCCACACCCCGGCGATCAGCGCCGTCCAGATCGGCACGGTCGCCAGCATCAGCGCGGTCATGGTCGAGGTGACCCATTGCTCGGCGAACACCACCACGCCATTGCCACTCACCAGCAGCAGCCCGCCGATCAGCGCGGCGTTGCGCCACTGCTTCCGGCTGGGCAGCGCCGCGCCGCGCCAGCGCGCCAGGCCCAGCAGCAGCGCGCCCGCCAGCGTGAAGCGCATTCCGGCCATCAGAAACGGCGGGAAGCTGCTGAGCGTGTAGCGGATGGCCAGGTAGGTCGAGCCCCAGATGATGTACACCGCCAGCAGCGCCAGCGCGATCCCCAGCCGGTGGCCGCGCTCGGCGGCGGCCTGGCGCCTTGCGAAGAGCATGTTCACAGTGTGCCTATTCGTTTGGCTCGGCGCGGCGCGCCGGGGTGCGGATGATCGCCAGGCCGCCCAGCACGAGCGCGGCGCCGAGCAGCTTGGCCGCGCCAAATGGCTCGGCGAACAGCCAGGCCGAGAGCGTGCCGCTGGCAACCGGCACAAGCAGCGAGAAGCTGGTGGCGGCTGCGGCGCCGCGCCGGGCGATTGCCCAGTTCCAGAGCATGTACGCCACGTACACCGGCAATACTACCATGTAGACGATCTCGATCCAGCCGATCGCCGACACCCGGCCCCAGTCCTGGGCCAGCGCCGCAGGCGTGGCCAGCGCCAGCAGCGGCAGGCTGCCGGCCAGCAGCGTGTAGGCGGTATACGTGGCCGGCGGGTAATCGCGCACCAGCGGTCGGTTCACCAGCCCGTACAGCGCGAACGACACCGCCGCGCCTAGGCTCAGCGCGTCGCCCAGCAGCGAGCCCGGCGCGCCGCGGTTCCACTGGTCGGCCAGAAAGATGCCGACGCCAGCGAGCGCGATCGCCAGGCCGGCCCAGCCGCGCGCGCTGGTGCGCTCGCCGCGCAGCGCCAGAAAGCCGGTGGTGAACAGCGGCACCATGGCGATCAGCAGCGAGCTGGCGAATGGCGATGTCTCGTGCAGCCCGAGCACGAAGCCAAGCTGGTAGAAGGTGTAGCCGGCCAGCCCAGCCGCCACGAAGCGCGGAATGTCGCGCCGCCGCACGCCGATCGGCGTGCCCGGCGCGGCACGGCGCCGCGCCGCCAGCACCACGAAGGCCAGCGTCGTCATCAGCCCGAAGCGCACAAATGTGAACGCCAGCGGCGATAGCTCGGCGAAGGCGTGCTTGGTGACGATAAATGTCGAGGCCCACAGGCCAACCACTACCAGCTGCGCCAGCTCGGGGCCGGCCGCGTCGAGCAGGCCCGGTTTGCCGCGTCCGGCGAGCGCTTTTCCCATGCTCATGCATTCTCTCCGTTAGGCATGTTAGGAGTTACGCACTTACGTGATTCGGCTTCCTCAAACGACGAGATTGAGCCTGCGGCAGCATGGTACTTGCTCATCTTCTGTGTCAATTTTCCGCGCTCTGCGCGAAAAATGGACACGATATGGAGATAGAGTACCGCTCTACCGAAGGCTGAGGTCGCCAACTGCGTAAGTCCTAGCATGTCTCAAACCAGCTTTAACATTTATTGTCCCAAATTGAAGCATACCCAGAGCTTGTTTGAAAAAGGGGTGCGCGGGGGCATAACCCCTCGCACTTCCCTTCTGGCGGGTGGTGGCCACAAATGTGGCCGCGACCCGCCAGAACGAGTGATATTTGGAAGGACGAAGTCGCCCCAAACCGCCCTTTTCAGGAAGCTTCTCAGGCGTGGCTCTCGACGGGCGCCGCAGCTTCGTGCTCGAGCAGCTGGCGCTTGCGCTCGACGCCCCAGCGGTAGCCGCGCAGCTCGCCGCCCTCGCCCACGACGCGGTGGCACGGCACCACCAGCGCCACTGGGTTGGTTGCGCAGGCGCGCGCCACCGCGCGTGCGGCGGTTGGCTGGCCGAGCGCAGCGGCGACTTCGCCGTAGGTGCGGGTTGCGCCGTAGGGTATGGCCAGCAGCGCCTGCCACACGCGCTGCTGAAATGCGGTGGCGCGCACGTCGAGCGGCAGCTCGATCGTGGCCTGCGCGCCGCTTAGGTGGCGCACAATCGCCTGGACCCACGCGCCCAGCGCGCCGTCGTCGCGCACAAGCGCGGCGGCTGGCAGCTCGCGCGCCAGCGCAGCCTCGAGCGCGGGCGCGTCGTCGGCCAGGCTGACGAAGCAGACGCCGCGCGTGGTGGCGGCCACCAGCAGCTGGCCCAGCGGCGTGCTGGCGATGGTATAGCGCACCTGCGCGCCCGCGCCGCCGCGCCCGTAGCTGGCCGGCGTCATGCCCAGGCGCGCGGGCGCCTGCGCGTACAGCTGGCTGCTCGATCCGTAGCCGGCCTCGTACAGTGCGTCGGTCACGGTATTGCTCTCTTTCAGCCGTGCGCGCAGCCGCTCGACACGGCGCGCCTCGGCGTACTGGCGCGGGGAGATGCCCAGCACCTGCTTGAACACTCGCTGGAGGTGAAACGGGCTCACGCCGATCTGCTGGCCAAGCTCGCGCAGCGTAGGCGCGGCATCGGGCTGCGCGTCGATCAGCTGGCAGGCGCGCTCGGCCAGCGCGCGCTGCGCCGGCGGCGGCCCGGCGTCGCGCGGGCGGCAGCGCCGGCATGCCCGGAAGCCGGCCTGCTCGGCCTCGCCGGCCTGGCCGAAGAACTGCACCTGCTCGCGGCGCGGCCGGCGCGACGGGCAGCTCGGCCGGCAGTAGATCCCGGTCGAGCGCACCGCGTAGAAAAACTGGCCGTCCATTGTGGCGTCGCGCGCCGCGACCGCCTGCCAGCGCATTTCGTCGTTCATTGGCTGCACCTGCACTTCCCTGTCTGACACAAGTTACGCGGTGTCCTCCCGCGTGGGAGGCTTGGAGGGCGCAAGCCCTCCAAAATCATCTCTTTTGGCCGGTCGCGGCCACCGCCGTGGCCGCGACCGGCCAAAGAGTTTTCGGGGGCGGCAAAGCCGCCCCCGAACCCCACCGCGTAACTCGTGTATGTGAGAGCCGTTCCGCCTGCTTGTTGCCCCCATGATAGAACAGATGCGCCAGCACGTCTATGCGAATCTTGCGCTTTAAACTTTGTGGCCGGTGGCACGCCGTATGCACAGCGATCGTGGCAGTTCAAGCGAAAGGAGCGATCATGACCGAACGCAGCCGCAAGCCCGCGCGCCCCAGCAGCGACCCCTCGACCGACACGCCGCTGAACCCGCCGGCCCCGCCGATCGAGCAGCAGCTGCGCGCCATGGCCGGCTACCGCGCGCCCGAAGACCAGGGCACGATCTTTGATGCCGACGAAGTCGACAACCTTGGCGAGCTGACGCGCAAAGATATTGACGAGGGCGAGCTGATCGCCGGCAACGCCGACCGCCCCGAGGACGCCGAGACGCTTGAGATGCTGACCGAGCTAGAGCTGCGCGACGGCGAGACCGACGACGCAATGGAGGCGATTGAGGAGGGCCTGACCTATGTGCCGCCGGTCGACCCGCCGACGGTGCCGAGCGACAGCTTTGAGAATGCCGAAGTTGCCAGCGGGCTTGGCACATCCGCGCTCGACGAGCCGTATAATGCCAGCCACCACAGCGATTTTCTGCCCGGCGACGACGAGATGGCCGGGCGGGTGCGCGAGGCCATCCGCGCCGACAGCAGCACCACGCAGTATGTCACGCGGATCGCGATCGAAGCTCGCGGCGGCGTCGTGACGCTGCGCGGCCTCGTCGACGACCTGACCGACAGCGATAACCTGCTGGCGGTGGCCGAGTATGTTGAGGGCGTTGAAGAGGTGGTAGACGAGCTGCGCGTGCGCGGGCTCGACTAAACCCGACTACCCTTCATACCAAATTTGCTTGACTACTTACTCTTTGGTGGGGGTTTGGGGCGGCAAAGCCGCCCTTCTTATTGTGTTGCACTACATGGCGAAGCCACGTAGTGCAACACAATCGGAGTGATCAAGCGAACAGCGTATCAAACACGCCGACAAGGGGATGTTTGCCACAAAGAATCAAAGACTCGAAGGCAACAAGAAGCTACAAATTCTTCGCGCCTTCGAGTCTTTGTGGCTACTTGAACGAGCTTTAGGCCTCGTCGGGGTACAGCGCGGTGCTGAGGTAGCGCTCGCCGTTGCTCGGCACGATGAACACAATCAGCTTGCCGGCGTTTTCGGGCCGGCGCGCCACGCGCAGCGCGGCAGTAGCGGCGGCGCCCGAGCTGATGCCAACCATCAGGCCCTCCTCGCGGGCGAGGCGGCGGGCGGTATCAAAGGCGTCGTCGTTCGACACCTGCACGATCTCATCGATAATGCCGGTATTCAGCACGTCGGGCACGAAGCCCGCGCCGATGCCCTGGATCTTGTGCGGCCCGGCCTGCCCGCCCGACAGCACCGGCGAGCCCTCGGGCTCGATCGCGATCGCCTTGAAGCCGGGCTTGCGCTGCTTGATCACCTCGGCCACGCCGGTGATCGTGCCGCCAGTGCCCACGCCGGCCACCAGAATGTCGATCTTGCCGTCGGTGTCGTTCCACAGCTCTTCGGCGGTGGTGTTGCGGTGCACCTCGGGGTTGGCCGGGTTCTGGAACTGCTGCGGTATCCAGGCGTTGGGGATCTCGGCGGCAATAGCCTCGGCCTTGCGGATGGCGCCGGGCATGCGCTCGGCGGCCGGCGTCAGCACCAAGTCGGCGCCGAAGCCCTTCAGCAGCTTGCGCCGCTCGAGGCTCATGTTGTCGGGCATTGTCAGGATGATGCGGTAGCCCTTCGCCGCCGCGACAAACGCCAGGCCAATGCCCGTGTTGCCGCTGGTCGGCTCGACGATCACCGTCTTGCCAGGCTGGATCTTGCCCTCGCGCTCGGCCGCCTCGATCATAGCCAGGCCGATGCGATCCTTCACGCTGCTGGCCGGGTTGAAGAACTCCAGCTTCGCCAGGATCGTGGCCTGTGTGTCGTTAACGCGGTTCAGCCGCACGAGCGGCGTGTTGCCCACTAGCTCGGTGATATTGTTGTAGATCCGGCTCATACCGCCCCCTTTTGTTGTATTTGTCTATCAAGTTTTGTGCTATTGTACTCACCACGCCGCGATGCGTCAAATTCACTGCGTGGCCGCGCAAAGCGTGCTACAATACAAGCCGCAACAATCGTCTCCTACGCATCGTCCTAATGCTTGGATCGCCGATGATTACCGGGTGCGCAGAGGCGCAGCCGTGAGGCTATCAAGAGGAGCAAGACCATGAGCGAAAATACACCGAACACCAACCCCGGCTCGGGCCAGGACGCTTCGTCGGATCTGTTGAAGGAGCTGCGCGAGATGGGCCAGCAGCTCGAGGCGGCCTTCCGCGCCGCAATCGAGAGCGACCGCGCCAAGCAGCTGCAGAAGGATATTGTCGGCGGCGTGCGCGAGCTGTCGACGCAGGTGCAGTCGGCTGTGAAGTCGCTGCAGAACGATCCGCGCTTCCAGCAGGCCGAAGAGCGCGGCCGCAAGGCCGTCGAGCAGGCCCGCGAGAGCAAGGTGGTGCAGGATATTCAGGAGACGATCGTCAGCGGCCTGGCCCAGCTGAACACGCAGCTGCGCAAGGTCGTCGACCGGATCGATGCCGAGGCTGCCGGCCACACGGCCGCGCCGAGCCAGAGCACGCCGCCCGCCACCGGCGAGACCACGCGCCTCGACGAGTAGCGCTTCGGCGTAGGGCGAACAACCACTTGGTGGGGGTTTGGGGGCGGCTAAGCCGCCCCCAAATTTCTTTTGGTGGGGGTGTGGGGGCGGCTTTGCCGCACCCAAATTTCTTTCTTGTGCGGCGCCCGGCTTTGCCGGGCGCCGCACAAGAAAACACAAGTAATCAAACGGAGTTGGTATGATACAGGCTGGCTATATGCCGAGCTGCTGGCGGCGCGTGCGCTTGAACTCGCGCATCAGCAGCATGCGGATGATCGATAGGTAGTGCGAGCGTTGGGCGGCGTGCGATTCGATCAGATGATCGTGCGCTGAGCGTAGATCGTGGGTCTCTTCCTGCAGCCTTTGGATCAGCGTGCCCTGCACGCGCATGGCATCGTGCAGCGCGTCGAGCGCTAGCTCGTAGGCGTGCTTTGCGCGGCCGGTGGCCTCGGACGCGGCCTCGCCGGCGTCGCCCAGCTCATCCGGCTCGCTCGCGCTGTCGTGCTCGGCTAGCCGCACGCGGATCTGCTCGAACGAAAGCCCCTGCTCGCGCAGGCGTTGCGCCCGGCATAGCACGACAATATCGGCGTCGCCGTAGCGCGGCGAAGGCCGTTGGCCATTGAGTGGCATGAGCCACTGCGCGCCATCGCTCAGGTACGGCGCCAGCTCCAGCGTCCACGCGCGCAGCATCGACACGCTCATGCCAAGCAGATCCGCAACCTCGGCAATCCGATGGTATGCCATGTGCCTCTCCTGTTCACTCTCAGGTACAGGCGCCTGCCACGTGGCACAGCGTCTGAAGTATAGTTCGGCCTGGAATTACTACGGATTATAGCACGCTTCAGGCGGATTGAAAGTATTATTTTGACGGAATTTTGACGATTATGCCACTGAAGAATCGCCCGGTCGACCAGCTATCGATCGGCCCGCCCAGCGGTGCCAGCGTGCCGGACAGGCTTGCAGGGGTATGCAGGATCTTGAGGACATGGTGGCGCGAGCCGTCGTTAAGCACGCGCTCGTGCAGAAACTCGCGGCCGGGTATCTGTTCGGGGTCGGTTGGGGCGCTATCGACGACCATCACCAGGCCGCCGGGCCGGATTACCCGCCGCAGCTCGGCCACGAACTCGGGCAGGCGGGCATGGGGTACGTGGCTCAGCCAGAAGCCAAAGAAGCCGCACTCGAACGACTGCGCCGCAAAGGGCAGCGCGTAGGCGTCGCCGCGCACGCGCGCGGCCTGCAGCCCGTGGGCCGCGAGCCGGCTGCCGAGCTGCGCCAGCATGGCCGGCGCGTAGTCGAGCGCAGTCACGGCGGCGCGCCGTGCCAGGTGCTGCGTCCACCAGCCGGTGCCGGCGGCGATCTCGAGCAGGCGCCCATGGCCGAAGGCCTGCACGCGCTCGCGCAGCAGGGCCACCTCGGCGTGCCAGCGCTCGCTTTCGGCGCGGCCGGCAAAGCGCCCCTCGCGCAGATACCACTCATCGTACTCGCCGGCGCGCTGCTGGTAGTAGGCGCGCATGGCGGCGTCGCTCTCGGGTGTGAAATCGTTGGGCATGGCAACCATATTTCTATCAGCGGCAGTGCGTTATGGAACGAAAGCCGGCAGTCGGCGGTTTTGCCGAGTAGCTGCCGGCTGTGCTCGGCATCGGGCGTATGCGCCTAGTTGCCGCTGCCCTCGAGCTGGCTGAGCGCGCGGCGCAGGTGGTACAGCTCGCTCTCGATCGAGGCGCGCCGCTGGATCAGCGATTGAATTTCGGCCTGGCGCTGGCGAATCTTCACATCGTACGAGCCGATCTCGAGCATGCGCTCGAGCTCTTGGGTGCGGCGTCGCAGCTCCTGTAGATGGCGGGCCTGCCGTCTGGCCTGCTCCGCGCGCTCGGTTACCTGGGGCATGGCGTATGCTCCTTTGCGCGCCGGTGCGCTGTGTGCGCGCCAGCGTGCGCCTCGCACTTGCACTGGTGTGGTGCCGCCTAGGAACGCAAACCACCGCCGCGCCGCGCCGCAGCTCGCTGCCTTGCGAGCCCGCCGCGGGCGCTGTGGCACTCACGACAATCTATCATACTATAGAATGTATGCAAATGGGATATATCTTGTGCTGATCTGACGTCCATCTGATGCCAAATTCGGCTGAACACGTGCTGTTTTTAGTGGGGGTCGGGAGCGGC
Organism: Kouleothrix sp.; assembly: GCF_046328425.1. Taxonomy (NCBI): domain Bacteria; kingdom Bacillati; phylum Chloroflexota; class Chloroflexia; order Chloroflexales; family Roseiflexaceae; genus Kouleothrix; species Kouleothrix sp. The sequence continues at coordinate 89,520 of NZ_JAXLWP010000015.1, read as the reverse complement.
GAAGCAGCCCCGAATTTCTTTTTGAGATGCCCTAGCAGGCTTCGCCGGGCGGGGTATCACAAACGAAAGTGATCAGACGGAGTTGGCCTGAGCAACTGTGATATCAGTGTCATCTGTCGTGGGGCAGCGGCGCGCGGAGAAACAAAAAGAACCCCTGTGCGGGGTTCGTGCGGTAGGGGCGGCGAGCGGGGCTAGCCGAGCATGGCCGCCAGCTCTTCGCGGTGCTCGCGGGCGTGGTCGACGATCCGCTGGAGCCACTGGCCCTTGGTGTGGTTCGGGCCATACGGGCCGGGTGCGTCGTAGTCGGCCACGGTCTCGATCGCGCGGCGGGCGTTGTCGAAGCCGCCGGCCAGGCGCGCGCCGAGCTTCTCGCGGCTGAGCGCGCGGTTCTGCTCGCGGCGCTGGTTGTTGTAATCGCTCGGATCCATCCAGCCGGTGGTGGGGTTGACGGGCAGAACCGGCGGGGCTTCGCCGAGCACCAGGCGCGCCAGGCCAAAGCTCGAGTCGGCCACGTGCGCGGCGATATCGTGCGCGGTCCAGCCGTCGGCGCGGGCGGACTCGCGGAGCTGCGCGTCGCCGAAGCGCGGCAGGAGATCCAGCAGCGCGGAGCGCTCGGCCTCGAGCGCGGCCAGCAGTTCGTCGCGGGAGAAGGCGGGCATAAAGCCTCCTGATTGTGTGATTGTGTGGTTCGCGTGTGGCGCGTGCAGAGTGTAGCAGCGGCTCTGAGGTTTGTCAAAGCGCCGCGCTTCCGGCGCCGCCCCCGATCATGCCAATTCCGTTTGACCGCTTTCTTTTTGCAATGGCCTGCCCAGCGAAACGGGGCAGGCCATTGCAAACGATACCTCGGGGGCGGCGCAGCCGAAACTGCAACAAACGGTCGTATGGGCAGGTTTTACGCGACCCCAAGCCGAAACACCGTTGTGTGGCGGTACCGTTCGCCGGGCCGCAGCACCGTGCTGGGGAACTGCGGCTGGTTTGGCGAGTCGGGGAAGTGCTGCGTCTCCAGGCACAGCCCGGCATGCTTGGCATATGCCTGGCCGCCCTTGCCCACGAGCGTGCCGTCGAGGAAGTTGCCCGAGTAGAACTGCACGCCCGGCTGGGTGGTGTACACCTCTAGCACGCGGCCGCTGGCTGGGTCGGCCACGCGCGCGGCAAAGGCCAGGCCCGCGCCGTCGAGCACCCAGGTGTGGTCGTAGCCGCCGTTGGCGATGGCGATCTGCTCATCGGCGGCGGCGATACGCGCGCCAATCGGCGTGGGGGCGCGGAAGTCCATCGGCGTGCCGTCCACCGGGCGCAGCTCGCCGGTGGGGATGAGGTTGGCGTTCACCGGCACAAAGCGCGTGGCCGCCAGCTCAAGCGTGTGGCCGAGCACGTCGCCGGCGCCGGCAAGGTTGAAGTAGGCGTGGTTGGTCAGGTTCACCACCGTCGGCCTGTCGGCGGTCGCGTCGTAGTCGATCCGCAGCTCGTTGGCCGCAGTGAGCGTATACGTCACCGTGGCCGCCAGCGCGCCGGGAAAGCCCTGGTCGCCGTCGGGGCTGAGGTGCTGCAGCGCCAGGCTAGGCTCGGCGCCATCGCTCAGCACCTCGGTGCGCCAGACCGCGCGGTCGAAGCCGATCGGCCCGCCGTGCAGGTTGTTCGGGCCATTGTTGCGCCCCAGCGTGTAGGTGGCACCGTCGAGCGTGAAGCGCCCCTCGGCGATGCGGTTGCCGTAGCGGCCGATCAGCGCGCCTATGTACGGCTGCGCGCCCAGGTATGGCTCCAGCTCGTCGAAGCCCAGCAGGATGTCGGCGGTGCGGCCGTGGCGGTCGGGCGCGCGCAGCGCCAGCAGCGTCCCGCCGTAGGTCATGATCTCGGCGGCGATGCCGGTGTCGTTTGTCAGCGTATAGCGCTGAACCGGGGCGCCCTCGGCGGTGCCGAAATCGGCGCGTGTGATGCCCATGGGCTATGTTCCTGCCGCGCTATGCCCGGCGATAAAGCCCAGCACCTGCTGCCAGGCGTCGGCCGAAGCCTCGGCGAACTCGGTGGCCCGCCGGTCGAAGAAGCTGTGTGGCGCGCCAGGGTAGAGCTTGATCGTATGCTCGACACCGGTCGCGTCGAGGCACCGGTCGAACTCCTCGACCTGCTCGGCCGGGATGCCCTGGTCGGCGGCGCCGAACAGCCCGAGCGCGGGCGTGCGCAGCTGGATGGCGCGGTCGAGCAGCGTGCCTTCGCCCATATCGCGCGACATCCCGGCGTAGAAGCCGATCACGCCGGCCAGGCCGGTCTCGCGCATGCCGCAGAAGAACGACTGCGTGCCGCCGAAGCAGAAGCCGACGCTGAAGCTGGCCGTGCCGGCGCCGGCCTGGGCGCGCAGGTGCGCCAGCGCCGCGTCGACATCGGCGGCGATGGTTGCCCCACGGATCTGCTGCACGTGCGGCCAGAACTCAAACGAGTCGTCGCGCCCGGTGAGGCCGGCGGTGCGGCCGAAGTAGTCGAACGCGAGCGCCGCCAGGCCCACCTCGGCGAAGCGCAGCGCCAGCTCCTTGTAGAACTGGTGCAGGCCGCGGATGTCGGGCAGGATCAGCACGGCAGCGCTGGCGGCGCGCTCGGGCAGCGCCAGAAACGCGGCGAAGCGGTTGCCATCGGCGGCCGTGAGCACCAGGTCTTCCGAGCGTGTCGCGCCGATTGGGCCGGGCGGGCCAGGTGGCCGGGCGTTGTCGTCGTAGCACATGCAGGTTTTCCTTTCAGCAACGTATGAGATTTTATCGAAAATAAGGGAGCCGGAGCGGCAAAGCCCCCCACACCCCCACTATTGTTATTTCCAATGAAATCTATCGTACGGCGGCGGCGCACTCGCGCGCGGCCGAGGTGATCTGCTCGAACGCGCCGCTGGCGACCGCCTGCTTCGCCACCAGGTTGCCGCCAATGCCCAGCGCCGCCGCGCCGGCCGCCAGGTACTCGCGGGCGTTGGCCGCGCTGACGCCGCCGGTTGGCACCAGCTTGAGGAACGGCAGCGGCGCCAGCACGTCTTTCAGGTAGTTTGGGCCGCCGAGCCGCGCCGGGAACAGCTTCACCAGCGCGGCGCCGGCCTCGTGGGCTTCGAGCAGCTCGGTTGGCGTCAGCCCGCCCGCGAGCGCCAGCACATTGCGGTTCACGCATGCAGCGATGACCGAGGTGCGCAGCGCCGGCGTCACCACGAACTCCGCGCCGCCGTCGATCGCCGCCACGGCCTCTTCGGGCCGCAGCACGCTGCCCACGCCGACGCAGGCCGCCGCGCCGAGCGCCGCGCGCACCCGCCCGATCGCCGCGACCGCGCCCTTGCCGGTCAGCGTGAACTCAAGCACGTCGATGCCGCCGTCCACCAGCGCGCGCGCTACCTCGATTGCCTGGTCGTAGTCGTCGAGCCGCACGATCGCGACGATCTTCGATTGGAGGATCTTTTCGGTTGGGTTCATGAGCTTTCCTTTATTGGCTGCGCAGCTGGCGTGCTCAGCCTGCGGCAGAGCAGTGGGGGTTCGGGTGCGCCAAAGCCGCCCCTGAAAACTTCCTTTAAAGTCTAATGAAGCGTGCCTAGCGCGCGATATCGCGCTGCTGCTGGCCCATCACCGTATTCAGCTCGGCCCGGCTTGTCAGCACGCAGTCGCCGTACTGCGAGAGCGCGATCGCCGCCAGCGCCACGCCGCGCCGCAGCCCCTCGCGCAGCGCGCCGCCGAGCCCCGGCCCGGCCGGGTCGGCGGCGTCGAGCCAGCCGTCGAGCACGCCGGCCGCGAAGGCATCGCCGCTGCCGATCCGGTCGACGATCTGCACCGGCAGGGCCGGCTGGCGCACAAACGTCTCGCCCGACAGCAGCGCCGCGCCCTGCTCGCCGAATGTGCTCACCACCGCCTGGGCGCGCGTCAGCGCCTGCAGCCCGGCCATCAGCTCGTGCGGCTCGCCCGCGCAGCCAAACAGCAGCGTGGCGTCGCTGCTCTTGCAGAACAGCAGGTCGGCCTCGGCGATCAGCGGCCGCAGCTTAGCCCCGGCTGTTGCCGCGTCCCACAGCCGCGCGCGGTAGTTCACGTCGAAGCTCACCAGCACGCCCGCCTGGCGCGCGCGCGCGATCGCCTCGGCAAGCACGGCGTAGCAGCTGTCGCTGAGCGCGGCGGTGATGCCGGTGAGGTGCAGCACGCGCGTGTCGAGCAGGTAGCCCCAGTCGATATCGTCGACGGTCATGCGCGCGGCGGCCGAGTCGGCCCGGTCGTAGATCACCTGGATGGCGCGCGGCTGCGTGGCGTACTCGATGAAGTAGGTGCCCAGGCGCTCGTTTGGCACGCGCCGCACCGCCGACACGTCCACGCCATCGGCGCGGTAGGTGCGCACCACCGCGCTGCCGAGCGCGTGGTCGGGCAGCCTGCCGACCCAGGCCGAGCGCCGGCCCAGCCGCGCCAGCGCCACGCACAGGTTGCCCTCCGCGCCGCCGATCGTCAGGTCGAGCGATTGGGCCGCGTCGAGCCGCGCGCCGATCGGCACGCTCATGCGCAGCATCGACTCGCCGAGGCTGACTACGTCGAAGCGCTTGTTTTGTTTGTTCATTGCCTTTTTACCACGATATACGTAGCTAACCGGTTTTGTGCCTGCGGCAGCATGGTACTTGCTCTTTTCTGTGCTCGGTTTTTCCGCGCAGCGCGGAAAAACCGAGCACAAGCAGATCACACAGATTTTCTATGCGCGCTGTATGATCCCACCGCTCGGCTACACAAACAGCACGAACGAGGCCGCCGGTACAGCAAGCAGCTCTGCCGCCGCGCCGATCGGGCGCTCTTCGGCCAGCGGTAGCGCGGCCACCGCGCCGCTGTACTGGTTTGCCGCCAGCAGCCAGCCGCCGCCCGGTGCCAGCGCGAAGTTGCGCGGCCAGTTGCCGCCGCACGGCGCGATGCCCGCAAGCGCCAGCCTGCCATCGGCGCCAATATCGTAGGCTGCGATGCTGTTGTGGCCGCGATTCGAGGCGTACAGCCGCCGCCCATCGGCCGACACGTGGATGTCGGCGACGTAGCTCTCGGGCGCGCCCGCAGGCAGCGTCGCGATCGTCTGCAGCTCGTGCAGCGCGCCGGCCGGGCCGTAGGCAAACACCACCACGGTGTTGCCGAGCTCGGTTCCAACATAGGCATAGCGGCCGTTGGGGTGGAAGGCCAGGTGGCGCGGGCCGGCGCCGGGCTGGATGGCCACGCGCGCGTGCTCTTCCAGCGCGCCGCTATCTGCGTCGAGCCGGTAGAGCACCAGCTGGTCGATGCCCAGGTCGGCCACGATCACAAACTGGCCGTCGGGCGTGAACGTGGCCGAGTGCGCGTGCGGGCCTTCCTGGCGCGCGGTGTTCGGGCCGCCGCCGGCATGCTGCGCCAGGTGCGCCAGCGGGCCAAGCGCGCCGTCGCCGCCGATCGGCAGCACGCCCACGCTGCCGCTGCCATAGTTCGACACCAGCAGCCAGCGCCCGCTCGGGTCGATCGCCAGGTGGCACGGCCAGTCGCCGCCGCTAGGCTGGGAGTTGATCGGCTCGAATGTGGCGGCGTCGCGGTCGAAGCGCAGCGCCCACACGCCGCCGGGCGCGCCGCTGGCCTGGCTGGTCTCGCTGGTGGCGAACAGCCAGCGCCCGTTCGGGTGCAGCGCCAGGAACGACGGGCTGGCCACGCCGGCGCACGCCGCGCGCTGGCTCAGCGCCCCCGAGGTCGAGTCGAACTCCAGCAAGAAGATCCCCGGCGCGTCGGCCGCGGCGTAGCTGCCGGCCAGCACCAGCCGTGTTTCGGAAAGAACCATCGCGTTCTCCTGATTGCAGTTGCAGGCTGGCAGGTTTATCGGCGGTAACCCTCAGCCTGCGACCATGCGAACGTTCAAATCTGAAGCTCGGCCTTCACCAGTTCGTCACCGAGCCGTCGGCGCGGCGGTAGTGCGGCGCCTCCCAGAACTGCCAGCTGTGCTGCTGGGCCAGCTGCTCGTCGAAGTCGATCCCCAGGCCGGGTGTGTCGGGCACCGCGAAGCCGTTGCCGTCCAGGCGTGGCTGGGTCGGGAACAGCAGATCGGCGTCGTTGATGCCGTTCTTGCCGTAGTACAGGTTCTCCGACTGGGTGACGCGCACTTCGAGCCAGGCGAAGTTCGGCACTGCTGCGGCCATGTGGATGGTGGCGGCGGTGCACACCGGCCCAAGCGGGTTGTGCGGCATCAGGTCGATGTAGTGCGCCTCGGCCCAGCCGGCCACCTTCATCGCCTCGGTAAACCCGCCGACATTGCAGATATCGACGCGCGCAAAGTCGGTGAGGTGCTGCTCGATGTAGGGCAGGAACTGCCACTTGCTGGCGAACTCCTCGCCCACGGCGAATGGGATGTCGGTGAGCTTGCGCAGCGCCGCGTAGGCCTCGGGCGTCTCGTCGCGGATCGGCTCCTCGATGAAGTCGAGCGTGCCGCGCGGCATGCGCTGGCAGAACGAGGCGGTCTCGGCGATCGACAGGCGGTGGTGGTAGTCGATGCCCAGCGTCAGCGCGCCGCCCACTTCGGCGCGCGCGCGCGCCAGCCACTCGGCGGTGTAGGCGATGCTCTCGCGCGGCTCGAACACCGCCGGATCGCTTGGCGGCGCGGGCAGCAGCGGCATGGTGCGGATCACCTTCCAGCCGTGCTCCCACAGCATCTTGATGCTGGCAAGCATCTGCTCGCCCGTGCCGCCGGCCGCTGTCGCGAAGCACGGGATGCTGTCGCGATGCTTGCCGCCCAGCAGCTGGTACACCGGCACGCCAAGCGCCTTGCCGGCGATATCGTGCAGCGCGATATCGATCGCGCTCTGCGCCGCCAGCAGCACGCGCCCGCCCTCGAAATACTGGCTGCGGTACAGCTCCTGCCAGATCCGCCCGCGCTGCAGCGGATCCTTGCCGATCAGAAACTCGCGGAAGTGCTTGAGCGCGCCGATCACCGCCAGCTCGCGCCCGCTCAGCCCGGATTCGCCCAGCCCGTAGATGCCCTCGCTCGTCTCGACCTTCACGACGAGCTGGTTGCGGTTGCCCACCCACACCGGGTAGGGCTTGATGTCGGTGATACGCATCGACTTGGCTCCAGTTGTACTATCGCGAAATTGCAGGACGTCCACAGATGGCACCAAATTCGCTTGATGACGTACACTTTGGTGGGGGTTTGGGGGCGGCTTCGCCGCCCTCAAATTTCTTTTTGTGTTGCACGACGTGGCGAAGCCACGTCGTGCAACACAATCTATGCGTGATCAAGCGAACAGCGTATGACACAGCCGAGCGATTATTTACTCGCTGCTATGACTCCAGCCGAGCAGCCGCTCGGCTTTGGAGCAGTCGAAGAAGCTGCGATGGTCGCTCAGGTCGCCGCGCACCGGCACGTCGGCGTAGTGCTGGCGCGCCAGATCGAGCGACGGCTCGGCCATGGCGGTGTTTGGCGCAGCAATATAGAACACCTCGTGGCCCTGGAAGTCGGCGGTGATCGCCAGCAGGCAGGCCCGGCTGGCCTCGGCCAGCAGCGTGTAGGCCCACAGGTGGCGCACGCCGCCGGGGCCAAAGTACGCGGTGCGCTCGACAGCCTGCTGGCGGCTCTCGACCAGCCAGTGAAAGCGCAGGCTGGCGATGCGCATCTGCTCGTAGCGCCGTGCGAAGGCATCGGCCTGCTGCTCGAGCACCCACTTCGAGAGGCTGTACGGGTCTTCGGCATACGTCGGGTGCTGCTCGTCGAGCGGAAAGTAGTCGTAGCGTGGCGCGCGGCTGAACGCCCCGCCGATCGCATTGATCGACGAGGCCAGGCACACGCGTGTAATGCCGAGCGTGGCCGCCGCGCTCAGGGCATTGTAGCTGCCGGCGGTGTTCTCGGTGTACACCACCGTGTCGGGGCTGCCGCCCGGCGAGCGGTGCGCGGCCAGGTGGATCAGCGCGTCGCAGCCGCGAATAGCCGCGACGATCTGGCCGAAGTCGCGGGTGTCGGCCACCATATGCTCGGCGCGGCGGGCCGGCCAGGTGGTTGGCATGGGCGGCAGCGCGCGGTCGATGCTCACCACCGCGTGGCCCTGCTCGAGCAGGTACGCCACCAGGTTGCGGCCGAGGTCGCCGCTGCCGCCAGTTACAGCGATTCGCATAGTTGCTCTTTCTTCGATACCCCGCCGCGTACAAGCGCATTGGGCGAGCGGTGCTACAGTGGTTTCGGGAGCTTCGGCGGGCTGCGACCTTCCGAGGCTCCCTGGTGGGCGTGGCTCTCGGCTGCCAGCACGCCGCTGAGCGTATCGTTCATATGCGCCAGCATCAGCAGCCGCGCCTGCGCCGCGCTGCGGCTGCGCAGCGCGTCGGCGATCAGCAGGTGGTAGCGCACCGCGCGCGCGGTCATCCCCGGCTCGAGCGAGGTCAGCTGGCGGCTCTCGAGAAACAGGTCGTTCACGCTCTCCATCATGCGGAACAGGATCGGGTTGCGCGCGGACTGGGCGATCCGGCGATGGAACTGCACATCAGGCTCGACAAAATCAAGCCCGCGCAGCGCCTCGTCCTCCATCTCTTTCGCCAAAGCCTCGATCTCGGCCAGCTCGCCGTCGGTCGCGCGCTCGGCCGCCAGCGCCGCCAGCTCGGGCTCGATGATCCGGCGCGTCTCGGCCAGCGCCAGGATCAGGCCGGTGCCAAGATTTTGAAAATAGTGCGACAGGTCGGTGGTTGGCCGCCAGCCGGTAACGAACACGCCACGGCCGTGCTCGATCTTCACCAGCCCGATCGACTGGAGCGAGCGCAGCGCCTCGCGCACCGACCCGGTGCTTACCTCCAGTGTTTTCGAGAGCTGGCTGATGCTGGGCAGTCGCTCGCCCGGCAGCCACTCGCCGCGGCGAATACGCTGCTTGAGGTCGTCGAAGATCACCTGGAACACCGGGTTGGCATGCGCGAGCAGCTCGGCCGACGCGGCCGGTTCGAGGTTCGCTGGCGGATCTCGTGTCATAGCTTCACTCTGCGCCCCTGCGCCTATGTGAATGTCAGCTCCCAGAGCGCGCTGTTGTTGCTGAACTCCAGCACGTACAGGCGGTTTTCGATCATCACCGCGTCGATCGGGTTTTTGAAGTCGCGCGCGATCTGCTCGGCGGTGGCGCTGTAGTTGTCGCCGGCTTTGGTCAGCGTCAGGTGCAGCAGATCCTGGCCTTTGTCTGTGAGCGTGCCGCCGGCCGCGCCCCAGCTGAGCATAAACGCGCTGAGCGTGTCGCCGCTGCCGCGCAGGCTTTCGGGCAGCTTGGGATCGGTTGCAAACACCAGGCCCAGCGGCGAGCGGTGCGGCGTGAAGGTCGTGAGCGTGGTGCCTTCTTTGGCGGCGTCGTGGGCCTGGCCGTCGTCGCTGCGGAACTGCACCGCCGCCGGCCCGTGGTTCACCACCGGGTCGGTGAATGCGCCGGGCGGCTTGGGAAAGGTCGGGTCGTTGCGGTAGGCGCCGATCTGCACTGCGGTGAAGTCGGGCTGGAGCCGCTTGTCTTTGCTTGCGTCGTAGCTCGCGAGCTGCTGCGGGTTGTCCTGGCTGCCGAAGCGCCACGGAAAGCCGTAGTGCCGGCCCTCGCGCAGCCAGTTCAGCTCGTCGGGGTAGTCGGCGTCGGGGCCGTTATCGCCGGCGAACAGATCGCCGTTCGGCGCGAACTCGAGGTCGTACGAGTTGCGCGTGCCGTCGGCGAACAGGTACGGCTGCAGCGCCTGCTCGTTGTTCGGCAGCCGCAGGTTGCTGGCGTCGGCCGGCAGCCGGAAGATCGCCGAGGTGACCGGCACCTCGCGGGTATTCGGGAACGCCGCGCCATTGGCCTCGACCTCGCCGTGGTCGGTGCGCGAGCCGCTGTTCAGAAACACGTATTTGCCGTCGGGGCTCACGGCAATGCCGTTAAAGAGGTGATCGAACGGCGTGTTGCTGAGCGGGTACGAGCCGGTGGCGGCGAAGGTTTGCCAGCTGAAGCCGCCGCCACCGGGCGTGCCCTTGCGCACCAGCGCCTGGGTGCGGGTGGTGCCGGCCTTGCGGTTGCCCACCACGAACAGCGCGCCGTCGGGCGCGAAGGCCATGCCCGAAGGCACCGCGTCGGTGAAGATTGCGGTGCTTTCCGCCAGCTTGGCCACCGCGCCGGGCGGGCCGAGCGTCACGCGGTACAGGCCCTGGGCCGCGTTCAGGATGTACAGGTTGCCGTCGGCCGGGCTGCGCGCCAGCCGGATGCTGCCGCCCTCGACATCGGCCACCTTGCGCAGCGCGATGCCGTCGCGCAGCAGCGTCGGCCCGCCGGCGATCGGCTGGCGCGCGACTGCGGCCTTGGTGGGCGTTGGGGCCGTCACGGCGGTGGGCTCCGGCGGCGCGGCGGTGGGCGCGGCCGCGCCGGCCTGGCAGCCGGCCAGCAGCAGCGCGAGCGCCAGCGCGCTCGTGCGGGCGCGCCAGCGGCCGGGCGCCTGTAGTTGTGAGTACCTGCTTGTCATTCTGTGTTGCCGTTTCTGTCGCCGGCCGCCGCGTGGCGGCCGGCGATGTACAAGGGCCTGCCACAGCAGGCTTCCGCTACGCGCCACCCAGCCCCACCAGCAGCTTCGAATGCATCAGCGCGCCCTGATGGTTGGCGTCGAGCGCCAGCACCGCGCCGAACTCCTGCTGCGCGGCCGCGGCCTCGCCCAGCCCCAGCCGGCCCAGCGCGATCATGTAGTGGCAGTGAATGCGGTTGCGCAGCGCCAGGTCTTCGTCGAACACCAGAAACGTCGGCAGCGACACCGCGAAATAGTCGATCGTCGCCGGGTCGTCGCGGTGCGCCTGGCCGTAGGCCACCAGCCGCTCGAACAGCTCGCGCGCCTCGTCGGCGCGGCCGAGCGCGCGCCGCGCCAGCCCCTGGTAGAAGATCAGGTCGGGCGGCTGGTCGTTGTAGTACATTACCGAGGTCGGCTCGCCCGCGCCCAGCGCCGCGCGCTCGAAGCATGCGCGCGCCCCGGCGGCGTCGGCCATGCCTGCGCGCGCCAGCCCGAGGTAGAACTGCACATTGTTGGCCTGCGCGTTCGGCAGGCGGCCCTCGCCCAGGCTGTGCGGGTAGTCGAGCGCGCGCTCCAGCAGCTCGGCGGCGTGGGCGTGCTCGCCGGCGGCGAGCAGCGCATCGGCCCGGCCCAGCAGGCTCAGCACATACTGCCCGGTGGCCTTGCCCTCGCCGCCTTCCCACGGGTGGAACTGGCGCGCCAGCAGTGCGGCCAGCGCCTCGGCGTAGCGACCGTGCATGTTCAGCAGCGTGATATATTCGATCGTCAGGTCGTCGCGCTGCGCTACCAGGCCGGCGTGGCGCTCCAGCCGCGCCAGCCGCTCGGCCGGCGGCGCGTTCAGCCGGCGCTCGAGCTGATCGAGCTCGAACAGCACGCGCGCGTCGGCCGGGTTGAGCGCAAAGGCGCGGGCGTAGGCCGCGCGCGCGCCGTCGGCGTCGTGGCGCTTGTTGAAGTAGGCCAGCCCGAGGTTGCGGTGGGTGGTGGCGAACTCAGGGTCGCGCGCGCGCGCGCGCTCCCAACAGCCGATCGCCTCGTCGTAGCGGCGGTGGGCGTACCAGAAGTTGCCCAGGTAGTACGGCGCGCGCGCGTCGGCCGGGCTCGCGGCGATCGCTTGCTCGAGCGCCGGCACGCTTTCGAGCCGGTGCGGGAAGCAGTAGTCGGGCGGGCGCGCCGCCGCGCGCGCCAGCGCATCGGCGGCGGCGGCCGCGTCGCCGGCCTGGGCGTAGCACTCGGCCGCAAAGTACAGCGCCAGCGGGTCGTCGCCGGGCGCGCTCGAGCAGCGCCGCCGCCTCGGCCCACATCCCGGCGTGGCGGTAGTCGAGCGCCAGCTCGATGGCGCTGTGGGCTGTCAGCGGCACGCGCGCGGCCGGCGCGCGCCCTAGCAGCTGCTGCTCGTGCAGCGCGCCCAGGTCGAGCGGATCGAGCTCGATCGCCAGCTCGGCCGTACGCTGCGCCTCGTCGGCGCGGCCCAGCCGCCGCAGCAGCGCGATCGTCAGGTGGCGCGCCTGGTGGTGCGACCAGTTGCGGCGCAGCGCGCTGGCGGCCAGCTCCAGCGCCTGTTCAAAATTGCCGGCGCGCGCGGCAAGCCGGGCCAGCGCGAAAAATGCCGCGTCCTGCCAGGCGGCGTTCCAGGCGGCCTTGTAGAACGCGTCAAACGCCGCGGCGTCGCGGCCCTGCATTGCAAGCGCCAAACCCAGGTTATAATATGGCTCGCCATCGTAGGGGTTCGGGTTGCGCCGCGTCAGGCTGGCGATCGCCGCGCGAAAAAACGGCTCAGCCGCCGCGAACTTGCCGCGGCGGTACAGTAGCAGCCCCATAGCGTTGTTGCAGCGGCTGTCGTGCGGGTCGCGCCGCAGCGCCTCTTCGTAGTACGGCTCGGGCGCGTAGGTGGCGTGGCGGTACTGCTCGAGGTGCAGCCCGTTGAGAAAAAGCTCTTCGTTTGATATAATCTCGGCCGGCGGCTTGGCCGCGCTGGCCGGCGCCGGGATGGGCGCCCGCGTATCGGGCGGCGGCGTGAACGCCAGCAGCTCGCGCCCGCTTGCGGCGTCGTGGGCGCGCAGCGTCAGCTGCTCGGGCCGCGTGTCTGCGGGCAGGGCGACCGACTCGGCCAGCACCTGATCGGGCGAGAGCTCGGCGGTGGCTTCCCAGAGCCGCGCGCTTCCCGCCCCGGCATTGTGCCACAGCTCGGCGCGGATGCCGCGCGGGCTGGTAGCATAAACGCCAACCCGCGCCGTGCCGCCGGCGCATTCCAGGCGCAGCACCACATCACGGCTGGCGTTGGTCGCCGGCCCGATCAGCTTATACGGCATGAAAATCTGGCTGAAGCGCTTTTCCTCGCCCGGCATCAGCCACGAAAAATCGGGTTGGTTGTCGGTAAAGGCGCCGCACATAAGCTCGATGTACGGCCCGTCGTCGTCGGTCAGCTGGCGATCCCAGGCCCGGCCGAAATCGCTGTTGCCCCACGTCCACTGTTTTTTACCAGGCACCAGGTGATGGTCGGCCACGTGCAGCATGCCCGCCTGGCGCCCGTGGTCGTAGTCGCCGACGAAGTCGAAGTCGGAGTGGTAGGCCATATACGATGTCGGCACCGGGATGTTCTTGTAGCGCGAGATGTCGGTGCCGGGTGCGTAGTTGACCTTGTAGTACGTGCCGGTGGCGATCGGGAAATCGCTCACGTCGCGCTTGCCGTGGTCCGTCACCGCGTGCACATCCGGCGGAAACACCGACTGGTAGTCGTCGTTCACGTGCACCGCCGGGTTGGCCCACCACAAAAACGACTGCGGCGTGCCGGTGCGGTTGTAGAGCTGGACGCTGATCTCGAGGTAGGCCCGGCCGGGGTAGAGCGTGAAGCCGTGCATGCCCTTGGTAAAGAACATGCGCTCGATCTCCGAGCACCACAGCGTGGCGCTGCCGTCGGCGCCGTGGATGATCCGCCAGTCGAGCGGCGCGAAGGTGCTGGGGCGATGGTGCTGCGGCCAGTTGAACTCGATCCCGCCCGAGATCCACGGCCCGGCCAGGCCCACCAGCGCCGGCTTGATCACCTGGTTGTAGTAGATGAAATGGTAGCCGTTGGTCTTGTCGAGCGCCATCTGCACCCGGCCGCCGAGCTCGGGCAGGATCATGATCTTCAGGTAGCGATTTTCGAGAAACACCGCGGTGTAGGGCTGGTTCGCGCGCTCGTCGAAGACGCGATCGACGACCGGGTGCGGGTACACCACGCCGCTGCTGCCCTGGTACACGCGCTTTTCCAAAAACATGGGGTTTTTGTCGGGCTGGCCGGTGCCATACGAGGGGATGCTGACCGTCTCGGCCCACGCCCGCACTGTGTCGCGCGATGCACTCATACCAGCAACTCCACAACTGATCAAATGACTTGGCCGCACTGCGTGTGGAGCACCGGTTTGAAATCGGTTTCGAAAACCTGCCACATCGCAGTTGACAGCAAGCCGCACATCGCCTAGAATTATAAACGCCCCGTCAAAAAAAGGCAAAGTGAACAAGCAGCGTAAGGAGGTGTTGCCAAGAAGCACTGATCAGATCACTCTCCCCAGCGAACGCGATGGTGGCATGCAGATCGATCAATCCAGCCGATCGACTACTCCAATGGAGGAGACGCAAACCATGACCAAGCTCAAGTTTCTGATCATTCTGGCCGTTACGATGATGGTGCTGGCGGCGTGTGGTGGCGGCACTCCGGCCGCGCCCGAGGCCACGCAGGCACCTGCTGCCCCGCAAGCGACTCAGGCGCCCGCCGCCCCTGAGGCGACTCAGGCTCCCGCTGCCGAACCCACCAAAGCGCCCGAGGCCACTGCGGCTCCTGCCGCCGAGCCGACTGCGGCCGCGACCGCCGAGCCCGGCCCGCTCTCGGCTGGCCCGCTCAAAGACGTTCCGCGCAATCGCACCGTCAACCTCGGCTGGAGCATCAGCTCGCCGATCGGCGTGACGAACCCGTGGGCCGTGCCTGGTTACACCCACCAGGAAGGCAACGCCTTCCTGTGGGAGCCGCTGTACTACTTCGGGATCTTCGCCGACAAAGACATCCCGTGGCTGGCCGACAGCATGGAGTACACCAAGCCCGACTTCACCGAGCTGACGATCAAGCTCAACAAAGACGCTGCCTGGAGCGATGGCACGCCCGTGACCGCCGACGACGTGATCTTCACGTTCGAAGGCCAGGCCAAGAATGAGAAGCTGGCGTACCACGCGCAGTTCGACCAGTACCTGAAGGAAGTCAAGAAGGTCGACGACAAGACCGTGGTCGTCACGTTCAAGATCCCCGCGCCGCGCTTCAAGTTCGAGGTGCTGACGCTCAAGTTCGACACCGGCATCCCGATTGTGCCGGCGCACGTGCTGAGCAAGCAGGCCGACGTGAACGCCTTCGCCGGCGGCCTCGAGATGCCCCACTCCGGCCCGTACAACCTGGTGCAGTGGGACAAGAACCAGAAGATCTTCGACCTGCGCGAGGACTGGTGGGCGGTCAAGGCCGGCCGCGAGGCGCTCCCCGAAGTCAAGCGCATCGTCATGGTGAACATCGGCGGCCAGGTTGGCCAGAACATGGACATCGTGGTGCAGCGCGAGGTCAACAACGAGTTCGACGCCATCCTGGACGTGCGCTCGTCGGTCGCCAAGCAGCTGCTCGACTCGAACCCCAAGATCACCTCGCACACCGGCAACGAGCCGCCGTTTGGCTACCTCGACTGGTGGCCCAACTCGCTGTGGATGAACACCCAGATCGAGCCGTACAACGACCCGAACGTGCGCAAGGCCCTGAGCCTGGCGATCGACCGCGACAAGATCGACGAGGTGGTGTACGACGGCGCGAAGGTCTCGACGATCTATCCGTTCCCGCTGTACCCCGGCCTGCAGAAGTTCGTGGACCAGCCAGCCGTCAAGGCGCTGGAGGCCAAGTACAACCCGCGCGAGTTCAACCTCGACAAGAGCGCCCAGCTCATGACCGCGGCCGGCTTCACCAAGAACGCCGACGGCCTGTGGGAAAAGGGCGGCAAGACGGTCAACGCCGTGATCAACGGCTTTGAGGGCATCCACTCGGACATCGTGCCGGTGCTCGTCGAGATGCTCAAGACTGCCGGCTTCGACGCCAACGTCAACTTCGGCACCGACGCCTACCAGAACATGGCCGACGGCAAGCCCGGCCTGTACATGTTCGGCCATGGCGCCAGCCTGAAGGATCCGTACGCCGCGTTCGAGCTGTTCCACAGCCGCTACAGCGCGTCGGTGGGCACCTCGGCCGGTAACAACCGCTTCTCGCGCTACAAGAACCCCGACTACGACAAGCTGCTCGACGAGATGGCCCCGCTCGGCAGCGACGATCCGAAGTTCCAGGCCGACGCGGTCAAGCTGCTCGAGATCTACTGGAAAGACACGATCGACATCCCGATCATCCAGTGGCTGCACCGCATCCCCTACAACCAGACCTACTGGACCAACTGGCCGACCAAGGCCAACGTCGCCGGTGGCACCAACGGTGCCTTCTGGGCGCACACCGGTATGCTGGTGATCACCCAGCTCAAGCCGGCCCAGTAAGGACCTGACCGGTTGCCGAGCGGCGCCCATACGGGCGCCGCTCGGCAACCGATTCGCCTGGAGTGCAAAGGATACCATCGTGAGCGCTAGAAGAATCATCCAACGGCTGCTGTTCCTTGTGCTGGTGGTGTGGGCCGCCTCGACGATCACCTTCTTCATCCCGCGCCTGTCTCCCAAAAACCCGATCCGCGAGCGCTTCGCCCAGCTGGCGCGCACCGGCGGCTTCTCGCCCGGCGACCTCGAAAAGATCATCGCGTCGATGAACACCAAGTTCGGCCTCGATAAGCCGCTGCTGCAGCAGTATACCGAGTATATCGGCAGCATCGCGCGCTTCGACCTCGGCGTGTCGCTGAACCAGTTTCCGAAAACCGTCTGGGATCTGATCGCCGAGTCGCTGCCGTGGACGATCACGCTGCTGCTTGTCACCACCGTGCTCTCGTTTGTGCTCGGCAACCTGCTGGGGGCAGTGGCGGCCTGGCCGCGCGCACCGAGCTGGCTGCGGGCGATCGCGACGCCGTTTGTGCTGCTGCAGGGCGTGCCGCCAGTGCTGCTGGCGCTGTTTCTGCTGTTCTTCATCGCGTTCCGGCTCAAGCTGCTGCCGCTCGGCAGCGCCTACTCCACCGGGCGCATCCCCGACTGGTCGTTTTCGTTCATCCTCGACGTAGCTCGCCACCAGATCCTGCCGGCGCTCTCGCTGATCTTCGGCACGGTGGGCGGCTGGGTGCTCTCGATGCGCGGCATGGGCGTGACGATCCAGGGCGAAGATTACGTGAACTTTGCCGAGCACAAAGGCCTCAGCGGCTATACGATCTTCCGCAACTACTACTTGCGCAATGCGCTGCTGCCGCAGGTGACCGGCCTGGCGCTGGCTCTGGGTAATGTGGTGGTGTCGGGCATTGTGGTCGAGCAGTTCTTCGGGCTGCCCGGCCTTGGCCAGGTGCTCTTTGCCGCGATCCAGTCGAACGACTTCCTGGTGATCTACGGCATTGTGCTCTTCATTACTATTGCGGTCGCGTCGCTGATGGTGCTCGTAGAGCTGCTCTACCCGCTGCTCGACCCGCGCATTCGTGAGGCATAGAGAGGCCAGGATGACAACGATTGCCATTCCCCAACCCCAGGTACAGCAACCCGGCCGGCTTACGCTGCTGCTGCGCTACCTGCGCCGCAACAAAAGCCTAGTGTTCGGCCTGCTGATCCTGCTGTTCCTGATCAGCTTCACAGTGTTTGGCCTGCTGACCGTGGACACCAAGCAAGCCTACCCGCTGTCGGTGCGCTCGAAGCAGCCGCCGAGCTTGAAATACCCGCTTGGCACCGATTTCTTCGGCCGCAACCTGATGGCCGCGATGGTGGTGGGCCTCTGGCAGACGGCGGTGATCGGCCTGCTGGCCGGCGGCGTCGGCACGCTGATCGGCGTGGTGCTGGGCTTTATCTCGGCCTACTTCGGCGGCCTGATCGACGCGCTGATCAAAGGCATCTGCCAGATCCTCACGCCCATCCCGGCATTCCTGCTCCAGGTGGTGATCGCCGGCTCGCTCGACAAGCGCTCGGTGACGATCTACACCATGGCGGTGGTGGTGCTGCTGCTGGCATGGATGGGGCCGACGCTGGTGATCCGATCGCAGGTGCTCTCGATGAAAGAGCGCCAGTTTGTTTCGGTGGCGAAGCTCTCGGGGGTGGGCGATGTGGGGATCATCTTCGGCGAGATCTTGCCAAACCTGCTGCCGTTCATCGCTGCCGCGTTTGTGAACCAGGTGTTTGTGTCGCTGTTCGCGTCGCTGTACCTCTCGGTGCTGGGCCTTGGCCCGCTGCGCGAGCCGCTCATGGGCAATCTGATCTGGGCTGCGCAAGGGCAGTCGGCCTTTTTCAATGGCTGGTGGTGGTGGCCGGTTTTCCCGGCGCTGGGGCTGGTGCTGATCTTTAGCTCGCTGGCGCTGATCAATATGGGCCTCGACGAGCTGGCAAACCCGCGCGTGCGCAGAACGGAGTAGTGCATCCATGAACCCGGTTCTCCAAGTAATTGATCTCCAGGTTTCGTACTACACCGACACCGGCCGCGCGATTGCGCTCAACGGCGTGACGCTCGCGCTTAGTGCCGGCGAGAAGCTCGGGCTGGTGGGCGAGTCGGGCTCGGGCAAGAGCACCATGGCGCTGGCGATGATGCGTATGATCAAGCCGCCCGGCCGGATCGAGGGCGGCCAGGTGATCGTCGGCGATACCGACCTGACTAAGCTCTCGAATGACGACATGCTCAAGGCGCGCCTCAGCAAGATCGCCTACATCCCGCAGGGCGCCATGAACTCGCTTAACCCGGTGATGCGCATCGGCGACCAGATGGCCGACGCGATCCGCGCCCACGACCCTAAGGCCGATAAGTTCGCCGTCGAAGATCGCTGCGTCGGCGCGCTCGAGTCGGTCGATCTCAAGCCGTCGGTGTACAAGATGTACGCGCACGAGCTCAGCGGCGGCATGAAGCAGCGCGTCTGCATCGCGATCGGCATTCTGCTCAAGCCCCAGGTGATCATCGCCGACGAGCCGACCAGCGCGCTCGACGTGGTAACGCAGCGCCAGGTGATGGAGACGATCGACCGCGTGCAGAAGCAGATCGGCGCAGCCGTGATCCTGATCGGCCACGACATGGGCCTGATGGCCCAGTTCGTCGATAAGGTGGCGGTGATGTACGCCGGCCGCCTGGCCGAGATGAGCACCGTGCGCCAGATGTTCACGACCCCGGCGCACCCGTATGCCCAGGCGCTGATCAGCAGCCTGCCGAGCCTCGACAACAAGGGCGTGTTCCAGGGTATTCCTGGCCTGGCGCCCTCGCTGCTGCGCCTGCCGAGCGGCTGCGCGTTTCACCCGCGCTGCCCGCACGCGATGGATGTGTGTACAACAAAACGCCCCGAGCTTGAGACGTTGGACGATGGGCGGCGCGTGGCGTGCCATCTATACCCCGAAAAGGCTTGAACATGCCAGATTTACTAGAGCTGAAGAACGTCACCAAAACCTACTCGCGCGGCGTGCTCTCGCGCACTTCCACCACTGCGCTCAACGATGTGTCGCTCAAGCTCGCCGAGAACGAGCCGACGATCATGACGGTGGCGGGCGAGAGCGGCAGCGGCAAGACCACCCTGGCGATGCTGCTGCTGGGCTTTATCACGCCAACCTCGGGCCAGATCCTGTACCAGGGCCAGGATATCAGCCGGCTCAGCGGCGCAGCGCGCGTGTCGTTCCGGCGCGAGGTGCAGGCGGTATTCCAGGATCCGTTTGCGGTGTTCAACCCGTTCTATACGGTCGACCACCTGCTGACGGTGCCGATCAAGAAGTTCAAGCTGGCGAAAAACAAGGCCGAGGCGCGCGACCGCATGGAAGAGGCGCTGACGGCGGTGGGCCTGCGCCCCGAAGATATTCTGGGCCGCTTCCCGCACCAGCTCTCGGGCGGCCAGCGCCAGCGCATCAACGTGGCCCGCGCGCTGGTGCTTAAGCCCAAGCTGCTGGTGGCCGACGAGCCGGTGTCGATGGTCGACGCCTCGCTGCGCGCGAATATTCTCGAAACGCTGCGCAGCCTGCAGCGCAACCATGGCGTCTCGATCATCTATATCACCCACGACCTCACCACCGCCTACCATATCGCCAAGTCGATCATTGTGCTGTACCGCGGCTCGGTGATGGAGGCCGGCGATGTCGACGCGGTGATCAAAAACCCGCAGCACCCGTATACGCGCCTGCTGATCGACTCGATCCCCTGGCCCGACCTCAGCCGCCGCTGGGGCGAGACTGAGATAAAGGCCAGGGAGTCCGAGGGCGCTAGCCACGGCGAGGGCTGCAAGTTCGCGCCGCGCTGCCCGTTCGCCATGGAGCAGTGCGTCACGCCGCCGCCGCTGTTTCAGCTGAACAAGCACCAGGCGACGTCGTGCTACCTGCACGCTACCAGCCCGCAGATTGCCTCTGAGCAGCTCTCGGAGCTGCTGCCGGTATAAGAGCCTGTTTGAAAAGGCGGTGCGCGAGGGGCTATGCCCCTCGCACTTCACTGGCGGGTGGCGGCCATATTCGTGGCCGCCACCCGCCAGAAGCTGGATCGCGGTGGCTATGCCGAAACAGATACACGGGATCGTGCCGATCGTCGCCGCGCCGTTCAGCGAAACCGGCGCGCTCGACGAAGATAGCTTTGTGGCGCTGGTGCGCCACCTGCTGGGCAGCGGCGCGCGCGCCCTGACGCTGTTCGGGCTGGCGACCGAGTTCTACAAGCTCGCCGACGCCGAGCGTGCGCGCATGCAGGCGCTCCTGCTGGCCGAAACCGGCGCCTCGCCCGACGTGGCCGGCGTGATCTCGATCACCGACCATAGCTGGGAGGTTGCGGCCGCGCGCGCCCGCGCCGCCGAAGACCAGGGCGCCGACGCGCTTATGCTGCTGCCGCCATTCTTCCTCGGGCCGGGCGAAGATGCGATCATGACGCACCTCAGGCGGGTGATCGGCAGCGTGCGCATCCCGGTGATCGTGCAGTACGCGCCGGCGCAGACGGGCGTGCGGATTGCGCCGGAGGTGTTTCTGCGGCTGCGCGACGAGCTGCCCAACGCCGATTTCGTGAAAGTCGAAACCCAGCCGCCCGGCCGCTATGTCGCGCAGCTGGTCGAGCGCTCGGCCGGGCGCCTGGGCGCGCTGGTGGGCTACGCCGGCGTGCAGATGCCCGACGTGCTGGCGCGCGGCGCGGTGGGCATTCAGCCGGGCTGCTCGTTCACCGAGGTGTATGCCGAGCTGTGGCGGCTGTGGCACGCCGACCCGGCCGGCTTCGCGGCGCTCCATGCGCGGCTGCTGCCGTATATCAGCTATTGGATGCAGGGCGTCGAGCTGATCGTGCGGGCCGAAAAGCTGATCCTGAAGCGGCGCGGCATTATCGCCAGCGACTACTGCCGTAGCCCGGCCTACGCGCTCGACGCGCGCGAGATCGCGCAGGTCGAGCAGTTTCTCGACGAATTCGCCGCCTGGCTCGGGCCAGGCTCGTGAGAGCGCCTATGCCGCCCGCCGACTACACTTGCTACCGCACACGCACCCCGCCCGCGCTCGACGGCCGGCTCGATCACGCGGCCTGGCAGCGCGCGCCGCGATCGCCGCGCTTTGTCGATATGGTCACCGGCGAGCCGGCGTTCTTCGACACGCGCGCCGCCGCGCTGTGGGATGAGCACAACCTGTACGTCGGCTTCTGGATCGACGAGCCGTTTGTCGAGGCGCACCTCACCGAGCGCGACTCGCTGATCTTTATGGAGAACGACGTCGAGGTGTTTATCGACGGCGGCGACTGCTACTACGAGTTCGAGATCAACGCGCGCGGCACGATCTACGAGGTGTTTTTTATCTGGCAAGATGCCTACACTCGTGGCAGCCGCTTTGACGTGCCCGAGTTCGACCTGCTCGGGCGCAAGGCGCTCTCGTTCGCCGGCAACTACGATCGCAGCGGCCAGAGCTTCTGGTGGGGCACGCACCCGCGCGGCGCGCGCTGGGCGTTTGTCGATTGGGATTTCCCCGGCGCCCGCAGCGCCGTGTTTGTCGATGGCACGCTGAACGACCGCTCGGTCGTCGACCGTGGCTGGCGCGTCGAGCTGGCGTTCCCGTGGGCCGACATGGGCTGGCTTGCCGGCGAGCGCGCGCTGCCGCCGCGCGACGGCGATGTCTGGCGGATCTTCTTTGGGCGCTTCGAGAAGCTGGGCGTGGCCGGCGCGCTGCCCGAGCCACAGCCGGCTTGGTGCTGGACGCCGCACGGCTCGCTCGATACCCACATCCCCGAGCGCTTCACACACGTTCAGTTCTCGTCGCGCTACGTCGACGAGCTTTAGAACCTGCCAGAAAGAGCGGCGTTTGGAGAGGCCTCGTCCCTCCAAACCACCCTTTGCAGACAGCTTCTTAAGGTACTTGCCATCCTGCTGTATGCGGTTCTTCTGCGCCGAGCGTGAAAAAGCCGCACACCGATCCGTCATCAGGGCGCGCTCTGCCGAAGGCGGAGCGCGCCAGGCGCGTAGCTCCTGGGTGCTTCTGGCGATTGTTGAAGAAGACTGCCGATATGCGTGATGTTGTAGTTACTCGTGGCAACGTCGAGGGCTTCGAGGCGCTTGAGGCCGACACCGGCGCGCTGGCCGTGTCGATCGTGCCCGAGCTGGGCGGCAAGCTCGGCAGCCTGCGCGACGGGCGCTCGGGCCGCGAGTGGCTGTGGCGGCACCCGCGCCTGGCCTACCGCCGCGTGCCGCACGGCGCGGTGTACACCGCCGTGGCCGACACCGGCGGCTGGGACGAGTGCTTCCCCAGCGTGTCGGCCTGCGCCTACCCATCGCCGCCCTGGCAGGGCGCGGCAGTGCAGGATCACGGCGAGCTGTGGGGCCAGACCGCCGCGCTCGCGATCGAGCAGGCCGATGGCGGCGTGAGCATCGGCGCGCGCTGGCACGGTATCGCGCTGCCCTACACCTTTGAGCGCACGATCCGGCTGGCGGCGGGGTCGGCGCGCATGCGGCTTGAGTATGCCGTGGCGAATACCGGCGACGCGCCGCTGCGCTGGATCTGGTCGGCGCACCCGCTGCTGGCGATCGAGCCGGGGATGCGCCTGCTGCTGCCGGCGGCGGCGCGCTTCCACGGCGTGCGCTTCACCCCCGGCGGCGTGCTGCACGAGCGCGGCCTGAGCTTCCCGCTGAGCGTGCCAGGGCGCGCTGGCGTGGTGGACCTGACGGCGCTGCCCGAGCGCAATGCCGGCGCGGCGATCAAGCTGTGGAGCGAGCCGCTGGCCGAGGGCTGGGCGGCGCTGCGCGCGCACGACGGCGAGCTGCGCATGCGCTGGGATGCCGCGCTGCTGCCGCAGGTGGCCGTGTGGCTGAACCTCGGCGCGTTCGGCCTCGACGGCGGCGCGCCATACTACAACCTGGGGCTCGAGCCGTGCATCGGCGCGCAAGACTCGCTCGCCGACGCGGTGACGGCGTACAATCTGTTTGAAGAGCTGCCCGCCGGCGCACGCCGCACATGGTGGCTGGAGGTTGAGCTAAACGTATGAAGATCACCAACGTGACAACCTATATCGTCGGCAATGCCTGGAAGAACTGGGTGTTCACGCGCGTCGATACCGACGCCGGCCTGCATGGCATTGGCGAGGCTACGCTCAACGGCTTCGCCAAAACCGTCGAGACCGCCATCCACGAGCTGAAGCAGTTCGTGATCGGCCAGGAGCCGTTCGATGTCGAGAATCACTCGCTGCGCTTGTTCCGCGAAGTGTACTCCGACGGCGGGCAGATCCAGGGCGCGGCGCTGGCCGGGATCGAGTTCGCCTGCTGGGATATCATGGGCAAGGCCACCGGGCAGCCGGCCTACAAGCTGATGGGCGGGCGCTGCCACGAGCGCCTGCGCGTGTACGCGAACGGCTGGTACCGCGGCCCGCGCGAGCCGCAAAGCTTCCACGACAAGGCCAAAGACGTGGTGGCGCGCGGCTATACCGCGCTCAAGTTCGACCCGTTCGGCCCGGCGTGGCGCGTGGTCGATCGCGCCGACTTCGGCCTGGCGATCGAGATCATCGCCGCCGTGCGCGACGCGGTAGGCCCGCATGTCGACATCCTGGTGGAGGGCCACAACCGCTTCAGCGTGCACACCGCGCTGCAGTTCGCCGAGGCCATGGCGCCCTACCACCCTAGCTGGTTCGAGGCGCCGGTGCCGCCGCAGCGCATCAGCGATATGGTGGCAGTGGCGCGGCGCAGCCCGGTGCCGGTGGCCTGCGGCGAAGACTACTACTGCGCTCAGCAGTTCGGCGAGCTGCTGTCGCACGGCGCGGTGCAGATCATCCAGCTCGAGCCACAGTACCTAGGCATCACGGTGTCGAAGCAGGTGTGCGGCATGGTCAACGCCTACAACGGCGTGACCGCCCCGCACAGCGCGCAGGGGCCGCTGTGCTCGCTGGTGTGCGCGCACCTCAACACCGCCACGCCCAACTTCTTCATCCACGAGATCTTCGACGAATTCAACGACGATTGGAGCGCCGAGATCCTGACGAACCCGATCGTCGTGCGCGATGGCTATATCGAGCTGAGCGACGACCGTGTGGGATGGGGCACCGACCTGAACTACGACGAGATCGCCAAACATCCGTATAACCCGAACAACTTCCTGCCGCTGTTCCGCGCCGGCTGGGAGCGCCGCAAGCCGGTCGACCAATTGTAATCACCACAGAGGCACAAAGGGCACAGAGGCGAAAGAACCAAAAGCACGTGTTCTCTGTGTCTCTGTGGTTCAAAACCTATGACACTCAATATCGATCTGACCAATCGCCGGGCGATCGTGACGGGCGTGAGCAGCGGGATCGGCGCGGGCATCGCGCTGGCGCTGGCGCAGGCCGGCTGCGACGTGGCCGGCTGCGCCGCCGAGCCGGCCGATAGCGATGGCGCGGCCCGCTTTGTGGCCAGCGCCGAACGCGAGGGACGGCGCGCGTTCTACCAGGCCGCCGACCTGGCCGACGGCGCTGCGGCGCGCGCGTTCGCGGCCTGGGGTGCCGAGCGGCTCGGCGGCGTCGACATCGTGGTGTCGAACGCCGGGCGCAACTACAATGTCGGCGCCGCCGGCTGCGACGACGACGACTGGCGCGCCAACCTCGACCTGAACCTGGCGGCGCACTGGCGCGTGGCCCAAGCCGCCAAGCCCTGGCTCGACCAGGCGGCGCAGCCGGTGGTGATTGTGATCGCCTCGAACCACGCCTTCTTCACCATCCCCAACAGCTTCCCCTACAATGTCGCAAAGGCCGGCCTGCCGGCGCTGGTGCAGTCGCTGGCGCTCGAGTGGGGGCCGCACGTGCGCGCCGTCGGCGTCGCGCCCGGCTTTATCGACACGCCAATGAACGTCGAGTGGTTTGGCCGCTTCGCCGACCCCCAAGCCAAGCGCGCGCAGGTCGAGCGGCTGCATCCGGTTGGCCGGATCGGCACGCCGGCCGAGGTCGGCGCGCTGTGCGCGTTCCTCTGCAGCCCGCTGGCTGGCTTTATCTCGGGCACGACGATCCTGATCGACGGCGGGCGCAGCGCCGTGATGCAAGATAGCTAAACTGGTATCATACCAGTTGGCCGATCGGCCTATGGAGCGGCGCGTATTGCCGCTTGACAGCGACACCGCAGCGCGCGTATAATCTGCTTGCCAACCGGTATGATACCAGACGAGCATACGCGTGCATCGAACCAACGACCTTGCGGCGACACTACGCGCGGCGATCGCGCGCGGCGACTACGGCGCCGGCCAGCTGATCCCTTCGGAGCGCGAGCTGGCGGCCCGGCACACGCTTTCGCGCACCACCGTGCGCCGCGCGATCGAGGCGCTGATCGACGAAGGCCTGCTGCGGCGCGTACCGGGCTCGGGCACCTACGTAGCCTCGCCGCGCGCTGCGGCGGCCGAGCACGCGACGCTCGGGCTGATCGTGCCGTCGTTGGCGAACCCGTACTTTGGCGAGCTCGCGACGGCGATCGAGCGCGAAGGCCAGCGCGCCGGCTACCAGCTGCTGCTGGGCCAGTCGACACTTGCCGGCCACAGCGAGGCGCCATACCTGGCGCGCTACGCCGAGAACCCTGCGGTGAAGGGCGTGATCGCGATCGCCAGCGGCGCCGAGATCGCCGCCGAGCCGTACGCCCGGCTCGCGCGCGCCGGCAAGCCGTTTCTGTTCGTGGTGCGCCAGGCCGAGACGATCGCGGCCGACTCGGTGGCGACCGACCACGTCGGCGGGGCGCGCGAGCTGATGCAGCACCTGATCGGCTTGGGCCACCGGCGCATCGCCTACATCGGCGTCACTCATCAGGCGCGCCACTACCACGGCTACCTCGAGGCGCTGCGCGCGGCCGGCCTGCCGGCCGACCCGGCCCTCCAGGTGTCGATCGCGGTCGATGACCTCGAGCGCGGCGGCGAGCAAGGCGCGCGCGCGCTGCTGACGCGCGGCGTGGCCTTCACGGCCGTGTTCGCGCAGATCGATATCGTAGCAGTGGGCGTGCTGCGCGCGCTGCGCGCCGCCGGCCTGCGCGTGCCGGCCGACATCTCGCTGGTCGGCTTCGACAACATCCCCAGCGCGGCGCACCTCGACCCGCCGCTCACCACCGTCGACCATACCGTCGGCGAGATCGGGCGGCTGGCGGTGCTGCTGCTGCAAGACCGGATCACCGGCCGCTACGACGGCCCGGCGCGGCGCGTGATCATCCAGCCGCGCCTGGTGCTGCGCGGCTCGGCCGGGCCGGCGCCGGCCGCGCCCACGCCGTGACCGAGCGCTGGCCGCGCCGGCCGCACCTCCGCCCATACTTTCAGTGTCGCAAGCTATGAACAGGAGTACCGCATGATCCACATCGCCGAGTTCCTTCCGCCAACCCCCTCGCCGCTCTGGAAGCTCGCCAAGCAGGCCGGCGTCGACTGGGCCGTGGGCGGCCTGCCGTTCGGCGAGCCGTTCAACGGCGCCGACGCCCCGTGGGATTACATGCCGCTGCTGCGCATGAAGCAGCGCTACGAGAGCGGCGGCTTTAACCTGGCGGTGATCGAGGCGCGGCCGCCGCTGAACAAGGCCAAGCGCGGCCTGCCCGGCCGCGACGACGAGATTGCCACCGTCTGCACGCTGCTCGAGAACATGGGCCGGCTGGGCATCCCGGTGTGGTGCTACGAGTGGATGACCGACTTCAACTGGATGCGCACCGCCACCACCACGCCCTCGCGCGGCGGCTCGGTGGTGACGAGCTACGACAATGCGCTAATGCGCGATGCGCCGCCAACCGAGCTTGGCCCGATCGGCGAAGACGAGCTGTGGGCCAACCTGGCCTACTTCCTGCAGAAAGTGCTGCCGGTGGCCGAGAAGGCCGGCGTCAAGCTGGCCATGCACCCCGACGACCCGCCGCTCTCGCCGATCCGCGGCATCGGCCGGATCATGCGCAGCGTCGAGAACTACCAGCGCCTGCTCGACATGGCCCCTAGCTCAATGAACGGCATTACCCTGTGCCAGGGCAACTTCACGCTCATGACCGACGACCTGCCGGGTGTGATCCGCGACTTCGGGCGCCAGGGCAAGATCTTCTTTGTGCACTTCCGCGATGTGAAGGGCACGCCCGAGAAGTTCGAGGAAACCTGGCACGACGCTGGCAAGACCGATATGCTCGCCTGCATGAAAGCCTACCGCGAGATTGGCTTCGATGGCGTGCTGCGGCCCGACCACGTGCCGACAGTCGAGGGCGACAACAACGACAACGCCGGCTACTCGTCGTTTGGCCGCCTGTACGCGATCGGCTACATCCGTGGCCTGCGCCAGGCGGTCTACGCCGAATAATACGCGCTTCGCTTGATCAGGGTACGACTTACGCAGTTGGCACGTTCAGCCTTCGGCAGAGTGGTACTTCACTGTGTATCTATCTGTGGTTTTCCGCGTGTAGCGCGGAAAACCGCACACAACTATGCTGCCGCAGGCAACAAGCGGCGCATCGAGATACGGAATAACGCAGGTAAGCCCTACACGTAGAGTTTACAGTGCGGGGGCTTCGCCCCGCGCCGAATGTTCAGGAAACGTATGAAAATCGCAATCACCGGCGGCAGCGGCGGCATCGGCCGCGCCGTCATCGACTTGGCGCTGACGCAGGGCCACAGCGTCGTGAGCATCGACCGCGCCCGCCCGCCCGCCGAGCTGGCGCGCGCCGACGTAACATTTGTCGAGGCCGATATAGGCAACTACGACGCGCTCGAGCGCGCGCTGCGCGGCTGCGATGCGCTGATCCACCTGGCGGCCATTCCCTCGCCCGGCCACCACCCCGACCACGTCGTGCATAACAACAACGTCGTCGGCAGCTACAACGCGCTGCGTGCCGCCGCCGAGGCCGGCGTCTGGCGGGTGTGCCAGGCCTCCAGCGTCAACGCGATCGGCCACTCGTACAGCCGCGCGCCGCGCTACGATTACTTCCCAATCGACGAGCAGCACCCGACCTACAATGAAGACCCGTACAGCCTCTCGAAGTGGATCTGCGAGCAGCAGGGCGACTCGTTCGCGCGCCGCTACGAGCAGATGCGCATCGCCAGCCTGCGCTTCCATTGGGTGACAGACGATCCCGCCGCGCCGGCCAAGTTCTACCGCGACCTCGAGACCGGCCGGGCCAAGCACCTGTGGGCCTGGACGCACCGCCCTGCGGCGGCGCGCGCCTGCCTGCTGGGCGTCACCGCCGACTTCCAAGGCCACGAGGTGTTCTTTATCATTGCGCCCACCACCGTCGTCGAGACGCCCTCGCTCGAGCTGGCGGAACGCTTCTACCCCGACGTGCCGGTGCGCGGCGACCTGAGCGGCAACCACAGCTTCTTCGACAGCGGCAAGGCCACGCGCCTGCTCGGCTGGAACCACGACGAGCGGTGAGTGGTGGTACTTTTTAACCGATTGTGCTCGGTTTTTTCGCGCTGCGCGCGGAAAAACCGAGCTGCCGCAGGCGAAAAAGTGCCGACCGCGTATGTCCTGACTTTGACAGATTACTGTCGCCTGCCGCCTGATGTACTATTGGAGGAAACTAATGCATGTCCAACCCTCTCGCGAAGACCTGATCGAGCTGACCAGCCTGAACCCGTTCGAGCGCTTCGCCGACGGCCGCCCGCGCGTGCCCGACGATCTGCTCGAGCGCATGAAGCTTGTGACGACCGAAGAAGCCTGGGGCGTGCTGCGCAAACACGGCTACCACCGCCAGTTCGAAGGTAGCTGGATGGAAACCCACCCTGGCACGATCACCGTGGGCCGCGCGGTGACGGCGCAGTTCCTGCCGCACCGCCCCGACTACCACGACGCCGTGCAGCAGGCCGGGCTGCGCGAGGGCCGCGCCAGCGTCGGCGGCCAGAACTCGTGGGTGATCGAGACGCTGCAGCTCGGCGACGTGATGGTGGTCGATATCTTTGGCAAGGTGAAGGACGGCACGGTGGTGGGCGACAACCTCGGCACCGCCGTGCGCACGCGCACCCGTGCCGGCGCGGTGATCGACGGCGGCATCCGCGACTACCAGGGCCTGGTGCAGCTCAGCGACGTGAACTTCTACGTGCGCGGCGTCGACCCGACTGCGATTGCCGATGTGACGCTGGCGGGCTTGAACATCCCCATCCGCATCGGCGGCATCACCGTGCTGCCCGGCGACGTGATCCTCGGCACCCCCACCGGCATCATCGCCATCCCGCCACACCTGGCCCAGGAGGTCGTCGAGGCCAGCGAAGACATCCGCGTGCGCGACGAGTTCGGCAAGCTGCGCATCGGCGAAGGCAAGTACACCAGCGGCGAGATCGACGTGCCGAACTGGCGCGCCGACATCGAGGCCGACTTCCAGGCATGGAAGCAGGCCAGGGGCTAGTGACGAAAGACCAAAGGCGGATGCTCGCAGCGATGGAGCTGAGCGTTTGCTGCTATCGCTAGACATGCGCCCTCTTGGTTCCTGGTCGACGAAAGACCAAAGACGGATGCTTATCGCGATGGAGCTGAGCGTTTGCTGCTATCGCTAGACATGCGCCCTCTTGGTTCCTGGTCGACGAAAGACCAAAGACGGATGCTCGCCGCGATGGCGCTGAGCGTTCACTGCTATCGCTAGACATGCGCCCTTCGTCCTTGGTCCCTGGTCGTAAAATAGTGAGGATAAAGCAATGACAGCAGATCAATCACCTCGCCCGGAAGATCACGCCCGCACCGCGTCGCGCCCGAGCGAGCTGAAGATCACCGACCTGCGCACCGCCACCGTCGGCTGGGACAACTGGTTCTTCACGATCGTGCGGATCGATACCAACCAGGGCATCAGCGGCTACGGCGAGGTGCGCGATTTCGCGAGCAAAACCTACGCCCTGATGCTCAAGAGCCGCCTGCTGGGCGAGAACCCCTGCAACGTCGACAAGCTGTTCCGCAAGATCAAGCAGTTCGGCCACCACGGCCGCCAGGCCGGCGGCGTCTGCGGCGTCGAGATGGCGCTATTGGACCTGGCCGGCAAGGCCTATGGCGTGCCTGCCTACGTGCTGGCCGGCGGCAAGTTCCGCGACCGCATCCGCATGTACTGCGATACGCCCAACGAAGATACCGGCACGGCCATGGGGAAGAAGCTGCAAGAGCGCCTCGACCGCGGCTTCACCATGCTGAAGATGGACGTCGGCGTGCAGCCGCTGATCGGCAAGCCCGGCATGCTCTCGTGGCCGCAGGGCATGCTGCCGGGCGACCCCGAGGACAAGATCGATCGCATGCTGAACATCCACCAGCTCCAGCACCCGTTCACCCACGTGCGCCTGACGCCCAAGGGCATCGACTCGATCTGCCAGTACGTGGCCGAGGTGCGCCAGACGGTGGGCGACGAGGTGCCGATCGCCGCCGACCACTTCGGGCATATCGGCATCGACGACTGCATCCGCCTGGGCCAGGCGCTCGAGCCGTACAACCTGGCCTGGCTCGAAGACATGGTGCCCTGGCAGTATACCGACAAGTGGGTGCAGCTCGAGCGCGCGCTCAACACACCCGTATGCACTGGCGAAGACATCTACCTGGCCGAGAACTTCCGCCCGCTCATCCAGGCGCGCGGCGTGAATATCATCCACCCCGACCTAGCGACCAGCGGCGGGATCCTCGAGACCAAAAAGATCGGCGACCTGGCCCAGGAGCACGGTATCAGCATGGCGCTGCACATGGCCGGCACGCCGGTCAGCACCATGGCCAGCGTGCACTGCGCCGCCGCCACCGAGAACTTCATCGCGCTCGAGCACCACTTCACCGAGATGCCGTTCTGGAGCGACTTCATCAGCATCGCCGGCGAAACCAAGCCGATCATCGAGCGCGGCTACATCCGCGTGCCTGAGGGGCCGGGCCTGGGCTTTGAGCTGAATGAAGACGTGCTCAGGGAGCACCTGGTCGAGTGGGATAAGGGCCTGTTCGAGCCGACGCCCGACTGGGATCGCGTGCCCAGCCACGATCGCCTCTGGTCGTAGTTTCTGGTTTTCCCTCACCCCCTTCCTCCTCTCCCCAAAGGAGAGCGGGAAACGGCACTGGCGATTGCGGCAGTCGCGAAGCGACCGCCGCAATCGCCAAACAAAATTCCCCTCCCATGGCAGGCGAGGGGCAGGGGGTGGGGTGATCGTCGAATAGTATACCAACCAATGCAGAACAGGAAGAGTCAATGAAGATCACCAAGGTTCGCTCGATTCTCACTGCCCCTGAAGGCATCGCCCTGGTGGTTGTGAAAGTCGAGACCGACCAGGACGGCCTGTATGGCCTGGGCTGCGCCACCTTCACCCAGCGCGCCACTGTCGTGGCCAAGGCCGTCGACGACTACCTCGACCCGCTGATGCAGGGCCGCGACCCGCGCAACATCGAAGACCTCTGGCACATGATGTACGTCAACTCGTACTGGCGCAACAGCGGCGTGCTGAACAATGCGATCAGCGGCGTGGATATGGCCCTCTGGGATATCAAGGGCAAGCTCGCGAATATGCCCGTGTACGACCTACTGGGCGGCAAGTGCCGCGAGGCCGCCATGGTGTATCGCCACGCCGACGGCCGCGACCCGCAGGAGGTGCTTGAGAATGTCGTCAAGTACCAAGAGCAGGGCTACCTCGCGGTGCGCTGCCAGATGGGCGGCTACGGCGGGCGCGTGAAAGATATCACCGCGGCTACCGCCGTGCCCAGCAAGGATGCGCCGCAGGCCACCCACCGCATGAAGACGCTCGACCGGCCGAACAGCGCGTTTCCCGGCGCCTACTACGACGCCGACGTGTACGCGCGCTCGATCCCGCCGCTGTTTGAGTACGTGCGCTCGAAGATCGGCTTCGACCTGTTCCTGCTGCACGATATCCACGAGCGCATCGCGCCGATCGACGCCATCCGCATGGCCAGGGCGCTCGAGCCATACCGCCTGTTCTTCCTCGAAGATCCGCTCGCGCCCGACCAGATCGAGTGGTTCCGGCGGCTGCGCCAGCAGACAACCACACCGATCGCCATGGGCGAGCTGCACAACAACCCGCTCGAGTGGCGCCCGCTGATCGCCGAGCAGCTGATCGATTTCATCCGCACGCATATCACCCAGATCGGCGGGCTGACGCCGGCGCGCAAGCTGGCCGCGCTGTGCGAGGCGTTTGGCGTGCGCACCGCCTGGCACGGCCCCGGCGATGTCTCGCCGATCGGCCACGCCGCCAACCTGCACCTCGACCTGGCGTGCCACAACTTTGGCATCCAGGAGGTGATCAACTTTAGCGAGGCGCTGTACGAGGTGTTCCCCGGTACGCCCGAGCTGCGCAACGGCTATGTGTGGGCGAACGAGAAGCCCGGCTGGGGCGTCGATATCGACGAGGCCGCGGCCGCGTGTACCGATCGACGTGGTGCCGATCGAGTGGACGCAGAGCCGCTGGCCCGACGGCACGCTCTGGACGCCGTAGCTCGCTCCGGGCTCGCCGGTGGCGGCGCGCGGCCTACTGCAGCGCGCCGCGCGCCGCCACTGGCCACACCACCTCGACCAGGCCGCCGCGCAGCCTATCAGCTGGTTGAACAGGTTCACCACCGGGCAGCAGTGGTTTACGATCACGCTGACGCGCTCGCCGATCGCCGGCTTGCGCGCGCAGGCCGAAAAATCAACGTGGCCGTGCTCTTCCGACATCGCGTAGAGCGCGCCTCGGGGTACTCGACGATCTGCCCGTGGCCTTCGAGCCCCAGCAGATCCGACGAGAACGTCTTGCTGCCGCCGTCCAGAATGCCGCGATCGGCGGTCGGCCGGCTTACCACGGTGGTGATTACGCGAAACGAGCAGGTGTCGGGCGTGACGGCGCCCGACGCGATCGTGTTGCGATCGCCGAAGATATACATCCGGCACGGTGCTCGTTCACCAGCGGGCGCTCGTGGGCGTGCCACATCTGGGGCGTGCCGCCGCCGCTGACGCGCGCACCGCGATGCCGTCGGGCGCGAGCAAGTCGATCACCGCGCGCGAATGGCTCGGTGCGCTCGTTTGTCGGGAAGGTCATCAGCCCGCCGAGCTCGAGGCTGTCGCTGCTGGCGATCACGCGCGCTGGCTCGGCGGCCTCGTGTGGCGACTGCACGCCGCAGCGCGCCGCGCCGCCGTCGAACTCCACCAGCACCGGCAGCCGTGGCCCGGCGCGGCGCGCGCGCCCGCGAGCCCGCGCACCGTCGCCTCCAGGGTCGGCAGTGACGCTCAGCCGGGCGCGGTGCGCCAGCCGCATCAGCCGCTCGAGCTTGGCCTCGCCCACGATATTGTAGGGCAGAAAGATATCGCGGATGCCGGCCTGGGCCATGATCTCGGCCTCGCCGATCTTCTGGCAGGTGATGCCCACCGCGCCGGCTGCCAGCTGCATGTGCGCGATCTCGGGGATCTTGTGCGTCTTGATGTGCGGCCGGTTGGCGATGCCGTGCTGGCTCAGGTAGGCTTGAAGGCGCGCGATGTTTGCCTCAAGCCGGTCGAGATCCACCACCGCCACCGGAGTTTCGAGCTGGTCGATGTGCATTGTGGTATCCTTGCGTGTCGTATTCACGAGGCCGGCGCCGCCGCATTATAGCACGCACGGCTGGCCACGCCGCAGGAGGGTGCGCATGCCCGAATATCTGCTGGGGATCGACAACGGTGCCACCGTCTCGAAGGTGGTGGTGTTCGACCTTTCTGGCGCGGTGGTCGGCTCGGCTGCGCGCCAGGCCGCCGTGTGTTACCCGCGCCCCGGCTGGGCCGAGCGGCCGGCCGACGAGCTGTGGCGCGACACCGCTGCGGCCATCCGCGCCGCGCTCGAAGCTTCCGGCGCCCGCCCGGGCGATATCGCCGCGATCGGGGCGTGCGGCTACGGCAATGGCCTGTACCTGCTCGACCAGCGCGGCCTGCCGCTGCGCCCCGGCATCCTCTCGATGGATACGCGCGCCGCCGACGTGATCGCCGGCTGGCAGGCGCGCGGCGTGCTCGACGCGGTGCGCCCTGCGATCGGCCAGACGCCCTACGCTGCCCAGCCGCGGCGCTGCTGCGCTGGCTCAAGCTGCCGAGCCTGCCGCCTACGCCAGGATCGGCGCGGTGCTGCTGATCAAAGATTTCGTGACCAGCCGGCTCACCGGCGTGCCCGCCAGCGATTTCGGCGACATGGGCGCGGCCGGCCTGCTGAACCTGCGTACGCGCGGCTACGCGCCCGAGCTGCTCGAGTCTTTCGGCATTCCCGAGGTGGCCGGCGCGCTGCCGCCGCTCCACGAACAGCGCGCTCGTCGGGCGAGGTGGTGGGCGCCGCCGCGCGCGAGACCGGGCTGCGCGCCGGGACGCCAGTGGCAGCCGGGATGTTCGACGCCTGTGCCGGGCCGCTTGGGGCAGGCGCGATCGAGCTGGGGCGGCTGTGCGCCACCGTCGGCACCCAGGGCGTCAACGCGCTGGTGGCGCGCGCCCCGGCGAAGCGCGGCCCGGCTTATTCAGCGCCTGCTATACGCTCGGCCGCTGGCTGACGATCGACGCCAGCCCTAGCTCGGCCGCCAACCTCGAGTGGTTCGTGCGCGAGTTCTGCGCCGAGGAGCGCGCCGAAGCGCAGGCGCGCGGCGTCTCGGCCTACGAGGTCTGCGGCGAGAAAGTGGCCGCTCGCGCGCCCGCTGCTACGTCGCTGGTGTTTCACCGTTTCTCTACGGCTCGAACACACAGGCCGCCGCCCGCGCTCGGCTTCTACGGCCTGGCCGGCTGGCACGCCCGCGCCGACCTGCTGCGCGCGCTGTTTGAGGGCGTGGCCTACGGCCACCAGCGCCCAGCTTCGAGCGGCTGCTGGCTGGCGCTGCGCCCGCGTTCGCCCGCATGATCGGCGGCGGCGCGCGCAGCCGGTGTGGGCGCAGATGTTTGCCGACGTGCTTGAGCTGCCGATCGAGGTGCCGCGCGGCCGCGAGATCGGCGCGCGCGGCGCGGCGCTCGCGCCGGAATTGGGGTTAGCGCCTATGCCGATGCCGCCGACGCGGTGGCGCAGGCGGTGTCGATCGAGCGGCGCTACACGCCCGACCCGGCCGCCAGCGCGCGTTACCGTGCCGGCTTCACGCCGCCTATGCCGAGCTGGCCCAGGCGATGCGGCAGCCCTGGGAGGCGCTGGCGGCTTGAGCGCGCGTAAGCGCCAGGCGCATTTGCTCGGTGCTTGATGTACCGGCGAAGCAGCGCTCGCGTCGCCAGCCGGCTTGCTCGCTTGCGCGCGCGCGGTGGTTCGTGGCGAATACGTGCAGCGTCATGCTTGTCGGCGCCGCGCTCGCGCGCCGCCTGCTCGATCGCCGACACGAGCGCCTTGCCGATGCCGCGCCCCTCGGCATCGCCGCGCACCGCCAGCACTTCGAGTGCACGCTCGGCGCGTGGCTCAGCAGCTCTTCGCGCAGGCTCGCCATCGCCACGCCGAGGATCGCCTCGTCGCCGGCCGTGGCCACAAGCACCAGGCGCTGCGGCGCGCCGCCGCGCGCCCTGCTGCAGCAGCTCGGCATCGCCCTGCCACAGGTGCTCCGGCGTGCGCCGCTCCGGGATGCTGAACGCGGCCAGCCGCGGCAAAGCTCGAGGATGCGCTCGGCTTCGGCCGCGCGGGCGGCGCGGATCTGGTAGCTCATCACTGGTTCGGTTCTTTCTAGCTTGTTTGTGGCTCGCGCCCGAGCCGTGCTGTTCTATGCTAGCTCGCCGCCGGTGGCAATTCCTGGCGGGCTGTGGTATTGTACCACTCGCCTTGAAAGGAAACAGCATGCAATTTGCCGTCGATATCCCGAACCATGGCCCGGCCAACGCCCCGCGGCCCAGCTTCGCCGACCCGCACTTTGTCGCCGAGCTGGCCTACGAGGCCGAGCAGGCCGGCTGGGATGGCTTTTTCATCTGGGATCATTGGCGCTGGCTGGCCCGTGGTGCTCTCCGACGTGTGGCTGATGCTGGCGGCGGTGGCGCTGCGCACGGCGTCGCTGCGCCTCCGGACCTATGGTGACGCCGCTGCCGCGCGGCCCTGGAAGCTGGCGCGCGAGGTCGCGACGCTCGATCGGCTGTCGCGCGGCCGGCTGACCCTGGGCGTCGGTATCGGCGCCGGCGATGAGTACAACGGCTTCGGCGAGCCGGGCGACGACCGGGCGCACGGCGAGATGCTCGACGAGGCCTGTGCTTTCCGGCCTGCTCAGCGGCGAGCCTTTGAGCTACACCGGCGCACACTACCGCGTCGCGAATGCGCGCTTTCTGCCGCCGCCGGCCCAGCCGCGCGTGCCGATCTGGGTGGCCGGCGTGTGGCCGGACAAAAAGCCGTTCCGCCGCGCCGCCGCCTGGGATGGCGCGTTTCCGATCAGGCGTGGCCTGCCCGAGACCGAGCAGATACCGCCCGAGGATCTGCGCGCGTCGCCGAGTATGTGCGCTCGCAGCGGCCCGCCGAGCGCCAGGCGCAGCCCTACGATCTCGTGCACGCCGGCATCACCGCCGGGCGCGATGCGGCGGCCGATCGCGATCTGGCCGAGCAGTACGCGGCGGCGGGTGTTACGTGGTGGCTCGAAAACTTCAACAACGACCGTGGCCCGATCGAAGAGCAGCGCGCCCGCATTCGCAAAGGCCCGCCGCGCCTGAGCTGAGCTACGCGTCGATCCGCTCGGCACGCACCTGCTCGTAGATCGCCGCAACCTCGGCGCGTGTTGCTGCGCCGGTGCCTGCGTGCATTGCCCGCCGCCGTGCCGCTTGCCACCCCGGCGCGCTGGCTCCTCGATTGCCATCGCGCGCGCAGGCGCCGAGCACGCCGGCCATCCAGCGCGTCGCCGGCGCCCACCGGGTTGAGCGCGCGCACCTGCTGTGCGGCCGCGCGCGGATCAGCGCGTCGCGCGCGGCCAGCAGCATGCCCTCGGCGCCCATCGACAGCGCTACCAGCTCGATCCCTTGCGCTAGAAACACCCGCGCCGCGCACGGCGGCGGCGTCGCCGTCGATCGCCTCGCCGGTCAGCTCGGCGGCCTCGTCGGCGTTTGGCTTCACCAGAAACGGCCGAGCCGCGCAGCCCGCGCGCAGCGGCGCGCTCCGCTGCTGTCGAGCAGCGCGCGCGCCGGCCGCCTGCACGAGCTCGATCAGCCGCGCGTAGAGCTCTGCCGGCGCGCCCGGCGGCAGGCTGCCGGCCATGATCCGTAGGTCGCCGGGGCGCGCGCGCTCGGCTACGCGCCTGCCGAGCGCCGCGGCTCGGCGAGGGCTAATCTGCGGGCCAGCCTCGTTGGCCTTCACGCAGCGTCGCGACGCCGCGTCGATAATGATTGTGTTGGTGCGCGTCTCGCCCGCCACGGCTGTGAAGTCGGCCGCGAAGCCCAGGGCGTGCAGCCCTTGCGTCAGCATCGCGCCGGCTGCGCCGCCGGCAAACCCCATGATCACCGTCTCGTCGCCCAGCGCGCGCAGCGCCCCGATACATTTACACCCTTGCCGTCAAGGTCCAGCGCGACTCGCTGGCGCGAACCATTTCGTCGAAGACGATCGCCGGCACGGTGAGCGTGCGGTCGAGCGCGGGGTTGGGCGTTATCGTGTAGATCATCCTGGCTCCTGTGCTTTTTGCAGGCAAATCAATACCGGAAATGACCGATCCATGGTACTTCGCTTTCTTTTGTGCTGAGATTTTGGCGCTTTGCGCCAAAATCTCAGCACCATCCATGAAAGGTACAGCTCTGCCGAAGGCAAAAACGCGCACCGCGTAAGTTCTGTTATTGAGTTGCACGACGTGGCTTTACCACGTCGTGCAACTCAATCTATACGTGATCAAGCGAATAGCGTATCATACCAAATTCGGCTGATCACTTGCTGTGCAGAAAGTGATTAAACGCAGTTGGCGTAATTCGCCAGCGCGCCAAGCCGGCGCTAGCGCGGCGATACAAGCGGTGCTATAATCGTAAAGGGATCGTACCCTGGCAGCTTACCACGTCGTAGGAAAGCCTTGGATCCGTCAAACATCACAACATCGCAGCTCCTCGCGATCCTCGATATCACGCGCCGGCTCGCCGATCAGCGCATGGTGCAGCCGCTGGCGCACTATGTCGCCGCCACTGTTTTCGAGCTTGTGCCGGCCGAGCGCTGCCTGATTGTGCTGTTTGGCGAAGGCGGCGCCATGCAGGTCGAGATCGCGCTCGACCGCCAGGGCAAGCCGCTTGATATCGCCAATGACCAGATCAGCCACTCGATCCTCGATCGCGTGCGTGCGACGCTCTCGCCCCTGCTGGTGAACAACGCCCTCGACGACAACACCTTCAAGGCCGCGCGGAGCGTGCGCGCCCTGGGCCTGCGCTCGGTGATGTGCGCGCCGCTGGTGTCCTACGGCAGCGCCGTCGGCGCGATCTATGTCGAGAACCGCTCCATCCGCGGGCGTTTCCACGAAGATAGCCTGATGCCGCTGGTGCTGCTGGCCAACCAGGTGACGGTAGCGCTCGAAAATACGCGCATGGTCGAGCGCCTGGAGGCCCAGGTGACCGAGCGCACCCGCGCGCTTGAAGATGCCAATGCGCTGCTACGGCGCCAGGCCGCCGAGCTACATCAGCAAAGCATTCTCGATAGCCTGACGGGCCTGTACAACCGCCGCTACTTCACCGCGCAGCTGCCGCAAATGCTGTACGCCGCCAGCCGCTATGGCCGCCCGCTGACGCTAGCGCTGCTCGATATCGACCACTTCAAGCAGATCAACGATACGTTCTACCATGCCGGTGGCGACCGCGTGCTGGTGGCGATTGCCGAGCTTTTGCGCAGCCATATGCGCGCCGCCGATAGCCTGGCCCGTATCGGCGGCGAAGAGTTCGCGGTGATCCTGCCCGAAACGGCCAGCGACGCGGCGTGGCAGGTCGTCGAGCGGCTGCGCGTGCTGGTCGATACGTTCAGCTGGGACACGATCGCCCCCACCCTGCGTGTCACTATTAGCGCGGGCGTGGCCCAAGCCCACGACGACGACAGCATCGATACGCTACTCCACCGCGCCGATATTCAGCTCTACGAAGCGAAACGCGCCGGCCGCAATCGCGTTGCCAGCCCGGCGGCGGCTTGAGCTTCGTCGCACCTCGCGCATCCCCCTTTCGCTAGCACCAGGGCATACCCGCGCCATACCATGGTATCGGAATGGTAAAAGAAACGTTTATACTATGCGCAGAACATCATTTCGTGCTCCGTGGCTCGCAACAATCTCCATTACATTGAAAAAGGAACGACCATGAGCCATCTGGTTCTGCTCGCTGTGCGCCGCATCTGGTTCGTGCGCCTGTTTGCCGTGTGCTGCGCCGCGCTGCTGGCGCTAGGTGCGCCGCTCACCGGGCACGCCACCGTGACGGGCTGCCGCGGCGATCCCATGCTGGTGCTTGGGCACTTCGCCTTGCAGTCAAGCGTCGACATCGCCGCCGATATCGAGGCTGTCGACCGGGTGGAGTATGTGTATTATTTGCCGCAAGACACGAATATTGCTGTATTTTATGATGATACGGCGCTTGCGGCCAAAGAGACAGTGACGATCATCCGCCAGCCCGGCTTGCTGAACGCGCGCGTCGTCATCACAGTATCGCTCAAGCCAGGGCTGGCACCTGTAGGGGTAGCGGCTACCACCACGTTTATCAACAACAACACCGGCGCCAGTGGCACGCGAACCGTATCGGGTCTGAGCGGGCAGCCACTCACGATAGCAGCGCGCTGACGATGCTGCTCAAACTGCAGAATAAGCTTCCCCAGCCGGCGATTGCGTTGATCCTCAGCACCGGCACACTGGCCTTGATCTGGCAGCTACGCGGCGCACTCCTGAGCCAACTTGCGCACCTCGGCCCACGCAGCCTGCTGCTGCTCGCGCTAGTGGCGAGCGCGGTCGCTGCCAGCTCGATCACCATTCATATTTCATACCATACCAAAACCAGCTTTAGCGGTGCCTTGCTGTACCTGATCGCCGTGTGGTTCGAGCCGGCCGTGGCTATGCTGGCGATTGGCCTTGTTATACTCTGTGCGCTGCTGATCCATCGCCGCGCTCGCTGCTTGTTGTGGGTTGATATTCTTACCGACGCCAGCCGCCAGGCGCTGGCTGGCTTCGCGGCGGCGGCGGCGCACGATCTGCTGCTGGATTTTCCATTCGATCTGGCGCGGCTGGGCCTGCCGGCGGCGATCTTTCTGCTCGGCGATCTATTCAGTATGCCACTGCTGATCGCGCCAATGAGCGGCGCCCGGCCATGGCACGTGCTGCGGCTCAACGCCGCCAGCATCCTCCAAGTCGATGGCGCACAGTACATGGTTGCCGTGCCCCTGGCCGCCATAGGGCTGTACGCCCCCAGCCTGCTGCCGCTGCTTGCGGCGCCTTTTGTGATCATCTACCGCGTGTTTCTGCGTCACTATCACCTGCAAGACAGCACGCGCACGCTGCTTGAGAACATGGCCGATACGATCGACCTGCGCGATCCGTACACCGGCGGCCATTCGCGGCGCGTGGCCGAGAACACCGCCAAGATCTTGAAGCAGCTTGGGATCGAGGGGCACGACGCCAACCTGATTGTGACGGCCGCACGCATTCACGATATCGGCAAAATCGGCGTGCCCGACGCAATTCTGAACAAGCCTGGCTCTCTCACCGACGCGGAGCGGCTGGTCATGGAGCAGCATCCGGTGCTGGGTGCCGACCTGCTGCAGCGCTACCCCGATTTCGCGCGCGGCGTTGCGATTGTGCGCCACCATCACGAGCGTGTCGACGGCAAAGGCTACCCCGATGGGCTGCGCGACGACGAGATCCCGTTTGGCTCAAAGGTGATCGCAGTTGCCGATACGTGGGACGCACTGACCAGCGATCGCCCGTATCGCCAGGGGCTGGCGCCCGAGTGCGCGGCGCAGATTCTGTACCGCGGCCGCGGCGTCCAGTGGCGCGCGGAGATTGTCGACGCGCTGCTGGAGGCGCTGGACCAGGGAGCGCTGGCCAGCAACCTTCCGTCGGCGCTTGATGAGCCGGTGCCTGCTTGATCTCGGGGCTGTTTGGTCGGCAGGGGCGTAGTCTCTCGAATCTCAGCGTGGCGGGCGCTGCAATGCTCCGGGCGTATTTCGCCTGGATCTATTGCGAGTTAGATGCCAAATTGCCGCCCAACCGTTTGTTCGTTGCGGCGCGCGATCGGCTATAGTAGTACAGTGCTATCGCCAGACTTGCCTGAGAGGTTGCCCCGTGCCTTCAACACCCACGTCCCCACATGTTCCCGCGCTTACCGCCGCACACCAGCAGCAGCTGCGCGAGCTGATCGAGTCGCTCGGCGCGCTTGGCCGGCCCGACACCGAGCTGGCGCTACTGGCCCGGCTGGCCGACGACATGCCGCGCTTACGGGTTGGGCTTCCCGGCGGGTTGCGGCGCATGCTCGAGCAGCTGGATGCCAACGAAGAGGCGCTGGCTGTGGCGCTGCGCGATCTGCAGGCGGCGGCGCAGGAGCTCGACGCGGGCATGTTGCCGGCCGTACACCTGCTCGACGCGGCGCGGCTGCAGGCGTGGGCCGAGGCGGCGCACGCGCTGGCGCAGCTGGCGGCCGAGGCTGCGCTGCGGGCGCAGCAGCGCGCCGAGCTACTCGGGCGCTGCGAGTGGGCCGAGCAGTAGGCCGGCCGCGCGCGGGCGCCGGGCGCGGGGTGGCACGATTGTTGGTATGTGCTCGGCATCGGCCGCGCAGAGCGGCGCGGCGCGTGTTGAAAGGCAACCAGCATGAGCGAGCACGAGCGCGGCGCAACGCGCCTTTTCGATCCGTACGAGCCTGGCGAAGTGCAGCTGGGCGGCAAGGCCCAGGCCAAGACATCGTTTGGCGAGCCGAGCGAGGGGCTGTTTAGCGGCCCCGGCGACGGCACGATCGGCGGAGTTGGCGAGAAGCTGCTAGAGCAGCGCCACCAGCAGCGCGAGCGCGACGAGGACAATAGGCTTTCTGATGAAGAGGGTGGCTTCACCGCCGGCACCAACAGCGATATTGCCGGGCAGCTGCCGCGCGGCCAGGGCGCGCAGGTCGCGGGTACAGCGGGCGGTATTGGCGCCGATGACGTGGGCGGGATGGGCTCTGGCACCGGCCGGCGCAACGACGACAAAGCGCGCTAATGCCGGGCGCGCCGCGCCAACGGTGACAGTGGCAAAAATACTTACAGCGAAGGCACGAAGGGGCGATACACACCACCTTCGTGCCTTTGTTGATCCCATGCTTCAGAGCGAGCGGCTGCGCTACGCGCCATGGCTTACTGGCAGCTCCTCGAGGCCGCGCACCAGCATGCTCGGGCGGTAGCTCAACGTCTCGGCTGGCACCGCAAGCCGCAGGTTTGGCATGCGCGCGAACAGCGTGCCGATCGCGATCTGGCCCTCGAGACGCGCCAGCGGCGCGCCCAGGCAGTAGTGAATGCCGAGGCCGAACGCCAGGTGCTGCTTGATCTGGCGTGTGATGTCCAGGTCGTCGGCGCGCTCGAACTGCGCCTCGTCGCGGTCGGCCGATCCGAGCACCACCAGCACGCGCTCGCCGCGCGCGATCGGCTGGCCGTTTAGCACCAGATCCTCGCGCGCGAAGCGCATTGTCGACGTTTCGACCGGGCCGTCGTAGCGCAGAAACTCTTCGACAGCCGACTTGATCAGCGCTGGCTCGCGCAGCAGCAGGTCGCGCTGGTCGGGGTGCGTCAGCAGCGCCAGCACGCCATTGGCGATCAGGTTCACTGTAGTCTCGTGGCCAGCCACAATCAGCAGGAAGATCATGGCGATTAGCTCGTTCTGGCTGAGCTTGTCGCCCCCGTCTTCGCCCTGCACCAGCGCGCTCACCAGGTCGTCGCCGGGCTGGGCGCGGCGGCGCGCCACCAGCTCGAGGATATAGCGGCCGAAGGCCATCAGCGCGGCCTGGCGCTGCGGGTCGCCCGGCGTCATGGTCTCGTTGTTCACCACAATGTTCGACCAGACGCGGAACTGGTGCCGATCTTGCGGCGGCACGCCCAGCATCTCCGAGATCACCAGAATCGGCAGCGGGAACGTGTAGGCGCCGAGCAGGTCAAATGTCGGCTCGTGCGCGGCGGCATCGAGCAGCTCGTCGGCGATCTGCTGGATGCGTGGCCGCAGCTCTTCGATCCGTCGCGGCGTAAAGGCCGCCGA
The DNA here is from genome assembly GCF_046328425.1 of Kouleothrix sp. Taxonomy (NCBI): domain Bacteria; kingdom Bacillati; phylum Chloroflexota; class Chloroflexia; order Chloroflexales; family Roseiflexaceae; genus Kouleothrix; species Kouleothrix sp. The sequence goes on along the minus strand of NZ_JAXLWP010000015.1, from coordinate 46,512 downwards.
CACCAGCGCCCGCAGCCGGGTGTGATCCGGCGGATCGCTGAAGAGCATGTTGCGATTGATGAACTCGAACGTGCGCGCGTCTTCGGGCAGCTGCGCCATCTGCTCGGGCGTTAGCGCGTTGTGGTAGTCCTTGACGAAGCGATCGTCCTTCAGCACTGCCAGCACGTCGGCGTAGCGCGTGACGATCCACATCCGCTCGTTGTTCGAGAGCGTGTACGGGTACACCGGCGCGCTCTCGCGCATGCGCGCATATGCGGCATAGGCATGCGGCTTGAAGCTCGCGCTGGCTATGTTCTGTTGCTGTAGCATTATACATTCCTCCTTGTTTTGCAACATGGTGTTGAATAAACAACAATTTGTTGCTAAAATAGCCTAACACCCGGTGGAGGCACTGTCAAGAAACAGAGCCGCAAAAACGTCGTGTATGCAACAGTGGGGGGAAAATGTCGCAGAACTCGCCGGCCGAAGACCTACGCGTGCAGCGAACGCGCAAGCTGCTGCGCGAGGCGCTGATCGACCTGACGACCGAAAAAGGCTTTGCGGCCCTGACGGTGCAGGACATTACCGAGCGGGCGATGGTGAACCGCGCGACGTTCTACCGGCACTATGAAGATAAGTACGACCTGGCGATGTCGACGATCGGCGAGGTATTGGCCGATCTGAAGCTGCCCGAGGACTCGCCGCCGCTGGACGAGCAGGCGCACGACCAGCCGGCGGCCGCGCTGGTAAGCTTGTTCGAGCACATGGCCGCGCACTTCAAGTTCTACCGGACGATGCTGGGGAAGGACACTTTTCCGCAGCTGGAGTGGCGGATTCGCGGCCATGTCGAGGAGCTGATGCGCCAGCGGCTAGCGGCAGCCGGCTATGATCAGCGGCAGACGCGGCTGCCGTTCGACCTATGCATGAGCGCGACAGTCAGCATGGCGATCGGGGTGATCAAGTGGTGGATCGAGCAGAAGATGCCCTACAGCCCGCAGCAGATGGCGCTGTGGCTGCCGCAGCTCAATATTCTTGGCTTGCAGTACGCATTGGGCGACGACGGCGCCGGGTAGGGGCGCGTCAGCGTTTGAGCAGCCGCCGGATGCGCGCGGCGAGGCTTTGCTCGTGCTGCCGGAGCGCGGCGGCGGCGCGCGCGTACTCGGCCTCGACGTGGCGCACATAGCGCTCGTGCTCGTCGAGTGCGGCCTCGAGCCTGGCGGTGTGGGGGCTGGCGGCCGGCGCGCTAGCCGGTACGCGGCGCGGGTTTGCGCAGAAGGCTGCCAATGGCCGGGCGACTTTTTCCCACGTCCACTCCTCGGCGTAGCTGGTTGCGGCGGCGCGCATGGCCTGGCGACGGGCCGGGTCGCGATCCAGCGCGCGCAGCGCCGCCACCCATGCCTCCAGGTCGTCGGGCGGCAGCAGCGTGGCGCAGCCGGCGCGCGCGAACGCTTCGCCCAGGCTGTCGCCTGCGGTACACAGCACCGGCAGGCGCGCCCACAGGTAGTCGAGCAGGCGCGTGCGAAAGGCGAAGTGCGTCTCGATGCCGGGCAGGTGCGCCGACACGCCGAGATCGGCGTCGGCCAGCAGCGCGCCGCGCTCGGCGTAGGGCACCCAGCGATCGAGAAACACCACCGAGCGGTCGAGCACGCCCAGATCGGCGGCCAGCGCCTGGGCCGCAGCGCGGTTGCGGGTGGTGAATGGTGCGCCGTGCGGGTTGGGGCGGGCGCCGGCGAAGAACACCAGCCGCAGGCGCGGGCACTCGTCGCGCAGCGCGGCGGCGGCGCGCACCAGCACCTGCGGGTCGAACCAATCCCACAGGCCGCCGGCCCACAGCGCGATCAGGTCGTGCGGGCCAAGCGCGGAGTGCGTGCCGCGCAGCGCCGGGGTGGCGGGCGGCGGTGGCGGCGCGGGGTCGATCCCCGAGGGCACCAGGCCGACCAGGCCGAGCAGCTCGCGGTCGGTGGCGCGCGCTGTAGCCGGGTTGATGCGGCCCACGCCGGTGAGCGCGCCGAGCCAGTAATCGCGCTGGGCGGCGGTGGCGCAGAAAAAGAAATCGCCGCGGCGCAGCTGTGCCTCGGTGAGCGCCTGGTAGCGCGCGTGCTGGGCCTCGGCGGCGGCTATGTCGGCGCTGGCGTACAGCTCGAGGCCTTCGATGATCAGCGGGTCGTAGAGGTCGACCGCCAGCGGCAGATCGGCGGCCAGCAGCTCGGGGTGGTGCTCGAAGGCGAAGCCCTGGCCCACCAGCACATCGGCAGCGGCGAGCGCAGGCGCGAGCGCGCCGGCCTGCCCGAGGCGGTAGGGCAGCGCGCGGACGGACGGGCTGGGCGGGGGCGTAGCGCTGTCGGGCGCGGCCAGCGTCACATCGCACTGGGCGGCCAGCGCGTGCGCCAACTCCCAGGCGCGAATGCCCGGCCCGGCCATGTCGGGGCCGACGACGTCGGTGCTGACGAACAGGACGCGATTGCGTGGCTGGGGCATAGGCTTCATTCAGACTGCCTGCGGCAGCGCCAAAATCGGAACATCATGAACGAAAAGCACCGCGTTGCTCGTGTTATTCAATAGTTGTTTTTGGGCCTGCGCCGGGCTGGCTCCAGCGCCAGGTGTGCGGAATCGCGAACATACCATAACGATCGCGCGCGTTATCGCTCTGCACGATCAGGCGGAAGCGGCGGTCGTGGACGTCGTAGGCGTGCAGCTCACTCTGGTCGTGTACAGCCGCGCTGAGCAGGTAGCGCCCCGCCAGCAGTGGCAGCGCCGGGATGTTGAAGTCGACATAACCTTCGCCTTCGATCCGCGCAATCTCGACATGGTCGAAGTGGGTGTTTGGGCCATAGATCCACACGCCATTCTCGTGGTGGATGGCCATGCCGAACACCGGGCGCGCGACCGGCTGGTGCGCGAAGTAGTGCATGCGCAGTGTCAGCGGCGCGTGCGTCTGGAACACCAGCCGTTCGTGGCCTTCGGCGTCGAGCAGCTCGACGCGGGTGATCTCGACCTCGCGGGTGCCGTGGCGGTTGCCGACGCCCTCCTCGGCCACGGCTGACTGGCCAAGCGCCTGGGCCTGCTCGCGGCGGTTCACATCGGCCAGGTAGGCGTCGATCACCGTGCCGGCCGGGCCGGCCGCGCGTGGCGCGCCGTGGTCGAGCCAGACCGCCTGGTCGCACAGGGCGCGCACGGTATCGAGCGCGTGCGACACAAAGATGATCGTCTTGCCGAGCTGCCGGAAGCGGTAGATCCGATCCATGCACTTGCGCTGAAACGCCTCGTCGCCGACGGCGAGCACCTCGTCGGTGATCAGGATCTCGGGGTCGACAGCGGTAGCGACGGCGAAGGCCAGGCGCGTATACATGCCCGACGAGTAGTGCTTCACCTCCATGTCGATGAAGCTGCCGATCTCGGCGAACTCGACGATCTCGGGCAGCTTGGCGCGCATCTCGCGGCGGCTGAAGCCCAGCAGCGAGCCGTTGAGGAACACATTCTCGCGCCCGCTCAGCTCGGGATGGAAGCCGCTGCCAAGCTCGAGCAGCGCAGCGACGCGGCCGTTCAGGCGCACGCGGCCGCTGCTAGGCTCGAGGATGCGCGTCATCAGCTTGAGCGCGGTGCTCTTGCCGGCGCCGTTGTGGCCCACCAGGCCGAGGCTTTCGCCCCTGGCCACGCGGAAGCTCACGTCGCGCAGCGCCCAGAACTCCTCGCCGCGCGGCTGGCGGCGCAGGATGCGGGCAAAGCGACCCTGGATGGTATCTTGGCGCTCGCGGTTGATCACGAAGCGCTTGCTGACGTTTTCGAACTCGATAACGTTGGTCATTCGCTGCGCACATTCCTTCGCTGCGATCAGATGTCTTCGCCAAACGAGCCGCTGCGGCGCTGGAAGAACCAGTAGCCCGCCGCGAGGATGATCACGGCGGTGACGAGCACGCGCAGCACGCTGGTGAGCGCGGGCAGGCCGGGCGTAGGCACATTTGGCGCGGCCACGGCCTGGCCGTACAGCACCTCGCGGTAGAACTCGATCAGCGAAGCCATTGGGTTGAGCCAGCGCACGACGATCGCCAGCGGTAGGCCGAAGACAGTGCTGTTGAACGAGTCGATCGAGTAGACCACCGGCGTGAGGAAGAACCAGAACTGCATAAGGATGCCGATCAGGTGCACGAAATCGCGGAAGCGCACCGCCAGCGCGCTTGTCAGCAGTGCCAGCCCGGCCAGCAGGATGCTCTGGATGATCAGCAGCACCGGCAGGTAGGCGAACGTCCAGGCGAAGTTCAGCCGGCCGAGCGTGCCGAGCTGCACCAGCAGCATCAGCAGAAACATCATGGGCAGCGAGAGCGCGTAGTTTAGCAGGCTCGAGAGCACGCTCACCAGCGGCAGCACCTCGCGCGGGAAGAACACCTTCTTGATCAGGTTGGCGTTGTCGATGACACTGCGCGCGCCGCCCATCACCGCCTCGTTGCAGAAGTTCCAGGCCAGCAGGCCGATGATCAGGAAGATCGGGAACATGCTGATCGACGACGAGAGCAGCCGGCTGAACACGAACCAGAACACCAGCATCAGCAGCAGCGGCGCGAGCTGCGTCCACAGGTAGCCGAGCGCGCTGCCTTTGTAGCGCACGCGCATGTCGCGCAGCACCAGGTTGCCGATCAGCTCGCGGTAGGCCCACAGCTCGCGCAGCTTGGGCATCACGCCGGCGCTACGGTCGACGGCGACGCCGATTGCGCCGAACACCAGGCCCACCAGCGCCGCCAGCGCCAGCAGCGGCCCGATGTAGCGCGGGATCGCATCGCCGGGCGCGGCGGCGCTGGCGCGGTACACCGCCGAGGGCGTATCGGGCGCGAATGGCGTGTCGAGCAGGCGGATGGCCCGGCGGATGGCGTCGAGGCCGGCGAGCATGCGCGCCTCGGCAAGGCACTCGGGCGCGGCGCGCTCTTTCACCGCCAGCTCGGCGCGGCAGCTCAGCCCGGCGGCGCGGATACGCGCCTGCAGCGCCGGCAGGTCGACCTTGCTCAGCTCGACGTCGCGCACTTCGAGCGCGCGCGCCAGGTCGGCGCGGGTCTCGGCGTCGAGCTGCTCGACGGTAATGCGGCGCGTGTCGGGGTCGGGCGGCTTGCTGAGCGGGAAGGCCGCGTTCAGAAAGATCGCGCGCAGCTCGGCCTCGAATGGCGTGGTTGGCGCGCCGCCGCCGCCGAGCGCGTTCACCAGGTACGAGCCGGTGAGCACGCGAAACACCTCGCGCCCGCCGGCCGCGCGGATGCTGCGGGCCATGGCCTCAGCCGCGTCGTTGGCCAGCTGCTGGGCCTCGGCGGGCGTGCGGCCCACTGCCGTCACGCCGATGCTGCCGTCGGGCTGTGGCTGGTAGCGCGCGCCCAGCGTTGGCGAGCCAAGCTCGGGGTAGCGCGGCGCGTCGCCGGCAGGCAGAAAGCGCACCAGCTCGATCGCGATCGCCTCGACCGCGCGGTAGTCGTCGTTGGGCTGGCCGCTGCTGAGCAGCCCGCCGCGGTGGCGCGCGTCGGCCTGCACGCTGGCGCTGCTGGTGTAGATCAACGGCTGCGCCAGAATGCGCGGCGCAGCGGTGACGAGCGCGCCAGCGGTGCACAGCAGCAGCCAGAGCCACTGGTACGTGCGCAGCGGGCCGCGCTGGCGCACCAGCGCGCTGGCCCAGCGGCCGGGAAGGGCTACGCGGGCCATGCTTGCACCTCCACCGCTTGCCCGGCGCGGAGCGTCAGTGTCAGGGTGTCGCCGCGAACCGCGAACCACGATCCGGCGGCCTCGCCGTTCGCGAGCGTTTTTGCCGGCGCAAAGGGCAGCCTGAGCACAAGCCCTGCAAGCGGCTGCTGGGCGTGATTGCTGATGATCACATGCAGTGGCGGACCTGCGCCCTGGCTCTCGGCTGCTGGCTGTTGGTTCTCGATCGTCAGCTGCGCCAGGGCCTGCTGCCAGCCGGCGATCTCGGCCAGCGGCGCGATCCAGAGCTTGCCGGCGTCGCGCTGGGCTGCGGCGGTACGCACCACCCGCGTCCACGCGGCGATCTGGTCGGCCGATGTCACTTCTTCGGTGTGCGCCCACAGGTCGATGGTGCCGCCAGCCGCGATTGTCTGGTCGATCAGCGCCAGCGCCTGGTCGGCGCTCTTGGTGGTGAGGTAGAAGTCGGGGCAGGCCAGGATGCGCTCGTGGCCTGGCACCGGCGCGCAGTGCGGGCTTTCGGGCGTGGTGATCTGGTACTGGCTTTGGCTGCGGTTGGTGCGCGTCACCGAGGTAATGCCCGCCTCCTCAAGCGCGCGCCAGCTGGCGTCGCTCATGCCGCCGCTGCCGCTCCAGGGGAACGCCAGCGAGCGCGCGGCGGCGACACCGCGCTGCCCGGCGGCGTCCTTCCAGGCGCCGAAGTCGGCGCGCCACTGCTCGGGGCTGGCGTAGCCGCCGTAGAGGTGGCTAAAGGTATGCGTCTGAATATCTTGCTTCGCCGCCAGCAGCGGCGCGATCAAGTCGCCGAAGTAGTAGTCGGGGTCGCTGGCGATGCTGCCGTATGGGTCGCTGCTGAACCAGGGGCGGCGCGACCAGTCGCTTTTCCAGCCGTTCGCCACGCTGGCCCAGCCGAATGTCGGGTCGCCCATAAATGCCTGCCGCTCGGCGTTGCCGTTCAGGAAATTATACCCGGTGGCGTAGTAGGTCGCGCGGATCGTGTAGGTGTGAAACAGCTCAAGCGTGTTGGTGATGCCCTGGCGCATGCGCATGCCGCGCACGCGTGGGTCGTCGGCGTTGTGCGGGTCGTCGGCGGCCAGCGAGCGCGAGTGCACCAGCCCGCCCATGGTCGTCTCCCAGTCGAACGAAAACGACAGCGCCGCAGCGTAGCCATCCGGCCACGGCTGCACGCTCAATGGCGCGGGCGCGGTTGCGGCCAGCGCGCTTGGCGCCGCGCCATCGACACGCGTGTGCATTGCGTCGAGATACAGCCGGTTATCGGCGGCGGGCCGCACGCGCACGCGCAGCTGCGTGGCGCCGTCTGGCGCCCGGAAGGCGGCGCGCAGCACCGACCATCCGGCAGCGCCGGGCCGCCACAGCGCCACGGGCTGCCATTCGCCGGCCGAGGTTGCAACCTCGTCGCCGGCCGCGTCGAGCCATCGGAACACCAGCTGGGCGCGCGTGTCGCCTTTCTCGGCCTGGTCGGTCAGCGCCCTGGCGGCGAAGCAGTAGCCCTGGCCGGCGCGGACGGCGATCGGCGGCGTTTCGGCGTAGTTCGCAATCCCGATCAGCTGGAGCGCGCGGTCGTCGCCGTCGAGGTCGAAGCCCTTGCCCTGGCTGGGGTGCTGCAGCTCTACGCCGCTGCTGGTGCGGTAGGCCCAGCCGGCGGCCTGGCTTGGGCTGGCCGGGTCGGGCGCGAGCGCGGCATTTGGCAGCAGCTCGGGGGCCAGCAGCGGCGCCGGCAGGCAGGCCACCTGGCGGCGCTGTGCGAGCCAGGCCAGCCCCGCAGCGGCGGCGAGCAGGCCAATCAGCGTGATTACGATTGTGGTTCTTTGGCGCATCAAAGCGGCCTATTCTAGCATACGGGTGCGGCCTTGACAACCGCTGCCGGTGTTTCGCCAAGATGCCGTACAATAGGGCGCCGGCGCTGAGCGTGGCGGATCCGGCGCGCTGGCGATGCTTGGTTCTTGGCCTAGAGGCAACACCTTTCGAATACCCAGGCCAGAGGAAGGTTGCCACAAAGCCTCAAAGACTCGAAGGTAATCGGAGGTTACGCATTCTTGGCGTCTTCGAGTCTTCGTGGCTATTTGAAAAGTATTGGCCCTAAAGGAATGCTATGGCGTCATATACCTGGCCGCAGGCGCTCGCGTGGCACGGGCGGCGCTGGAATCGATCGGCGGCGGTGATCCTGGTGGCCGGCCTGCTGGCCGGCCTGCTTGGCGCTGCGGTGCTGGCGCGCCCGTGGGCTGCGTCGATCGACGTCGGTGGCCCGCTCGATACGCCATACCTGGCCGGGTTCTACCAGCCCGAGTCGAACGACATCACCAGCTACCGCTGGGCTGGCGCCGACGCCACAGTAACCCTGCCGGCGGTTGGCCCGCTCGACGCGCTTGAGCTGCGCGTTACCGGGCACCAGGACGGCGACCGGGTCACGGTCGACGCGGGGGCTGGCCCGGCCGATGTGCGGCTGCGCGCCGGCTGGCAGTACCTGCGCGTAATCCCGCGCGCTGACCCGCTGAGCGGCGACGTGCGGGTGCGCCTGGTCTCCGACGCGGCGCCGGCAAGCGCCGCCGACCCGCGCCGGCTCGGGGTTGTGCTCGACCAGATCGTGCTGGTGGGCGCGGGCGCAGCCTCGCCGCTGCCGGCGCTTTGGCTGGGGGTGGCTGCGGCGCTGTGCGCGCTGCTGGCGCTGTGGGCTAGCCGCCGGCTGTGGGCTGCTGCGCTCGCGGGCGGGCTGTTTGCTGCGGCGGCCGGCGCCGTGCTGAGCCTGGGTGGCGGTGCCTGGCGCCCGCTGCTCGCCGGCTACGCCGCCCCGCTGGCGCTCGGGCTGGGGCTTGGCGCGCTGGTGGCGCTGGCGGCCGAGCAGGTGCTGGTGCGGCTGGCCGCGCGCGGCGCGATCGCGCTGGCGCCGCCGTGGGCGCGCGCCCTGGCGCTGTGCGCGCTGCTGGCCTTTCTGCTGCGTTTTCTTGGCCTGGCCTTCCCGCTCACCGTGCCGAACGATCTGCAGTTCTACCTGGCGCGCGCCACCATGGTCACCGAGGGCAAATTCTGGTCGCTGTTCCTGCCGAACACCGCGCTCACGCCGACGCAGTGGCACGTCGACGGCCCGGTGCCGCGCTCGCCGTTCTTCTACCTCATCACGGCGCCGTTTATGTACCTGCCCGGCAAGGGGCCGGCGCTGGCAATTGGCGCGCTGAGCAGCTTCGGCGAGGCGTGCGCTGCGCTGGCGCTGGCGCTGATCGTGCTGCACGGCCTGAAAGACGAGCGCGCCGCTGTGTTTGCCGCGCTGCTGGCCGGCGCGCACCCGCTTAGCCTGAAGCTCGCGGTGATCTGGGGGATTTTCGGCACGCTGCTGGCGCAGGCGCTGTCGCTGGTGGCGGTGGCGCTGTGGCTGTACCAGCGGCCGCGCCTGCGCGAGTGGCGCGCGCAGGCACTGGTGGCGGGCGCGTTCGCGCTAGCCTACCTGGCCTACCCCACTGGGCTGCTGTTTCTTGGGCTCACATGGGTGATCCTCGTGCTGCTGCTGGCGCTCGCGCGCGACCAGGCTGCCTGGCCGACGCTGCTGGCGGGCGTGCTGGCGGCGCTGCTGGCGCTGGCGTTGTTCTACGCCTGGCACATCCCGGCGCTGCTTACGATCACACTGCCGAAGATGCTCGGCGCTGGCAGCGACGGAGGGTTGGCCGGCGAGCTGCCGCGCGCATCGCTTACGGCCGGCGAGCTGGCGCTGGCGCTGTGGGAGCCGCTGCGCGTGCATATCGGCCTGGCGTGGCTGGCGCTGGCGCTAGCTGGTATGGCGTGCCTGGCCGCGCGCTGGCGCGGCCGCGAGGCGCGCCCGGCGACGCTGCTGCTAGCGGCCTGGGGTCTCACCTACTTGCCCACGGCGCTCGCCAACGCGCTGTTTGTCACGTTTATTCTCAAACACCTGCTGTACGCCGTGCCGGTAGCTGCGGCGCTGGGTGGAGTGGCGCTGGGCTGGCTGGCGCGGCGCGGCCGCTGGGGGCCGGCGGCTGCCTGGCTCGTGGCCGGGCTGCTGGTGCTGCAGGGAGCAGTGGCCGAGGCACTGCTGATCGCCGGGGGCTAGCTGTGCAGAAGCTTCTGCGCTATGCTTCGCCGAAATCGAGCTCGGCGAACAGGCGCGTAGCCTCTTCGGCCTGAGACGCAGGCACCCACAGGTACACCGCCGCCAGCGGGCCGCTGACAAAGCCGTACACGCTGCCGACCGTCTCGGGCTGGAGGTGGACGCCGATGCCAGCCTGTTCGAGGTAGGTGCGGGCGATCTCGGCGCGCAGCCAGCCGTCGACGCTGCCGATGCAGATTGGCCCGACGCCATCGCCGCCGCCACCTGTCGCCTCTGCCGCGCCGGCCGATTTGGCCGAAGAGGCGCCAAAGTTCAGCCATTTCAGCGAAAGATGCATAGTGCCTCCCGATCGATTGGGCGCCTATTGTAGCACATGCAGCGGTTTCGGCGAAGCCGAAGCCGCCAAACTCCAGGGCTCGTGCAACGTCTTTCGACCCCTCCCCCTACCCCTCTTCCCGCGCTCGGGAGGGGTAAGGGGGGTGAGGGCCGACTTTGTACGGGCCCTGCGCCAAACTGCAACAAAACCCCCTCTCCCAAATGCGGAAGAGGGGGCTGTGAGGCGAGGGCAAGCGCGCCTTGAAGGCATTGCCGGTATCGGCGCGGGTGCACGCCGCGCGGCTACGCGGTGGCGGCAGAGTCGCCGCGGCCAAACCACCTGCGCCACTCCTGGTTCTCCCACACCACCAGCAGCTGGGCGGCGTTGAAGATCGACGAGTAGGTGCCGCTCACCAGGCCGATCAGCAGCACCAGCACGAAGTTGCGGATGCTCGCGCCGCCAAACAGCAGCAGCGCCGTGAGCGTAAACAGCGACGTCAGCTGGGTATTGATCGAGCGCGGCAGCGTCTGCACAATACTGTGGTTCACAATTTCGTCGAACGACTCGCCGGCGCGGCGATTGATCAGGTTCTCGCGCACGCGGTCGAACACCACGATCGTATCGTGCACCGAGAAGCTGATGATCGTCAGCAGCGCGGTGAGGAACAGCGCGTCGACCTCGAGGCCGAAGAAGTAGCCGAGGATCGCGGCCACGCCCAGCACCACCAGCACATCGTGCAGCATGGCGACGATCGCGCACACGCCGTAGCGGATCGGGTGTGGTGCTTTGCGGAAGGCCAGCGTGAGGTAGATTAGAATAGCCGCGCTGGCGCCGAGCACCGCAATCACCGCGCTGCGCGTTGATTCCTGGCTAACCGTCGCGCCGACGCTCTGCACCTGCTCGCGGCGCGTAGTTGGGCCGTATTTCGCCTGCAGATCCGCGAGAATCGTGCGCTGCTGCTCTTCGCCTTTGTTTGGGTCGAGCGCTTTGGTGCGCACCAGCGCGGCCGGCAGCGTCTTGCCCTGCACGGTCACGTCGCTCAGCTGCACCACCGCGCCCTCGAAGCCCTGCGCCACAAAGATGCGCGTAATGTCGTCGGTGCTCAGGTCGCTGCGCTGGCGGTCGGGGAATTGGAACTCCCACAGCGCGCCGCCGCTGAAGTCGATGCTTGGCCGCAGCCCGCCGCCGGGTATCAGCAGAAACACCAGCCCTGGTATGATCACCAGAAGCGAGATGAGGAACCAGATATAGCGGTGCCGGACGATATTTTCCATAGTGCTGGTTACTTTCCCTTATGTGTTGGAAGGTTTGGTAGCGGCGGCATCTACGCGGCCGCTACTCGCTCTGCAACGCCGGCGCGCCCGCGGCCATCAGGCCAGGGCTTCGCGCTCGCGCTCGAGGCCGGGCGCCGACTCGAGCTCGAACATCCACGGATTCTGGGCCATGCGCAGCGGCACAATCAGCCGCAGGAATGTGCGCGTCACGGTGATCGCCGTGAACAGGCTCACCACAATGCCCAGGCCAAGCGTCAGCGCGAAGCCCTTGATAATGCTCACGCCGAAGCTATTGCCGAACAGGAACAGGATCGCGCTGGTGATCAGCGTCGAGGCGTTTGAGTCGCGGATGGCCGGCCAGGCCTCCGAGAAGCCGGCCTCGACTGCGGCGCGCAGCGACTTGCCGTGGCGCAGCTCTTCCTTGAGGCGCGCGAAGATCAGCACGTTTGCGTCGACCGCCAGGCCGATCGAGAGGATGAAACCAGCGATGCCGGCCAGCGTCAGGGTGATCGGGATCAGGCGGTAGAGCGCGAAGCTCAGCGCGGTGTAGATCAGCAGCGCCACCGTGGCCAGCACGCCGGGCAGGCGGTAGTACAGGATCATGAACAGCGCCACGATCACCAGGCCCACCGCGCCGGCCAGCAGGCTGGCGTTCACCGAGTCCTGGCCGAGCGTGGCCGACACGGTGCGGCTGGACTCGACCTGCAGCGCCACGGGCAGCGCGCCGTACTTCAGCTGAGTGAACAGGCGCTCGGCCTCGGCGCGCGTGGCGGTGGTGATCTCGCCGCTGCCGCCGATCAACGCGCTCTGAATGGTGGCGCAGCTATTCACCACATTGTCGAGCACAATGCACATGAGCTTGCCGACATTCTGGCTGGTGAAGCGCTCGAGCCGCGACGCCGAGTCGGCGTTAAACGCGAAGCCCACCGCGAACGGGTTGCGGCCGGGCGTCTGGTTATTGCCGAAGCGCGGCTGCACTTGGCTGGTATTGAGATCCTTGCCGTCGGTGATGCTCTGGTAGATCGGGCCGGTGGTGATGGTATTCGACAGCGCCTGCGTTGCCGAAAGGTCGGCCGTGCTGCTGGTGGGCGACGTCGAGCGCAGGCGCGGCGTGGGGCTGCCGCTGGTGCGCACCGTCGAGCCCTGGGCGGGCGCGTCGGCGCCGCTAAACCCCTGGCCATCGACATTGGCGATGAACTCGAGCTTGCCAGTGCCGCGCAGTGTCTCGCTTACCTGCTCGGGGTTCGTGACGCCCGGCAGCTCAACGATGATGCGATCGTTGCCCGAGAGCTGCACGATCGTTTCGCTAAGGCCGAGGCCATTGACACGCCGGTCGATCACCTGCTCGGCCGTCTGCATCACATCGCGCGCCACGCCGGTATCCTGTGCTTTCAGCAGCACCTGCGTGCCGCCCTGCAGATCGAGCCCGAGGCGCGTGCGCACATCGCGGCCCAGCCAGCGGTTATCGGGCGCAAAGTCGATCCAGAGCGCCAACGCTGTGACGATGGCTGTTAAGACTAAGAGAGTTGCTTCTCGGCTACGCACAGCTTGTTTGCCTCCATGAAGGGAAATTCGGACGGGAAATGTGTGAAAACCGGTGCATTATAGTGCCAGGTTGGGCGAATGTCAATGCGTTGCGTCGGCCTGGGCGCGGCGGCTCGCGCGCCAGTTCTGCAGCGCCGCCAGCCAGATGCCGAGGTCGAGCAGCGCCGCGACGACGCACCAGAAGCAGATCGCGCCGATCACGGCGACCTGCAGGTAGCTGAAGTAGAGCCCGGCCAGCAGCGCGATGCTGCCCAGCGCCAGCAGGATGTCGGCGAGCGACAGCCCGGCGATCGTGTCGGCGTTCAGCGCAACCAGCGCGGCCAGCAACAGCGCTGCGTAGCCAGCCACGCCAATAAACGCCACCGGCACGCCGAGCTGCACGGCGTACGCGCTGCTCTGTACCGCCTCGCAGCCGCCGCCAACCGGGCACACCAGCGCGCCGCCGCTGATGCGCTCGATCGAGAGGTAGGCTGCGTCGAGCAGGCCCAGCAGCGCCATCAGGGCGATGGCCATGCGCGGATAGGGAGAGTGTTGCATAGTGTTGTGTTCTCGGTGAGCCGATGCTGGATGGTGCGCGGCGCTCAGCACACGCCGCGCACCACGGCCGGTGCTACTTCTTGGCCGCCAGCGCCGTATCGATCGCGCCGCGCAGGTCGCTGGCGAGGTAGGCTTTGCCGTCGATCACGAACGTCGGTGTCTGGTTGACGCCGGCCTTCACCGAGGCGTCGTACGACGCCTGCACTGCCGCGCGGTACTTGCCGCTGTTGAGGCACTGCTCGAAGGCACTGGCGTCGAGCTTCAGCTGGCTGGCGTAGCCGGCGAAGATCGTGCCGGGCTGGGCGCTATTCTCCCACTGGGCCTGATTCGCGAACAGCAGGTCGTGCATCGGCCAGAAGGCGCTCTGGTCGCCGGCGCAGCGCGCCGCCTCGGCCGAGGGCACGGCGTTTTTGTGCTGGGTGAGCGGGAAGTCGTGGTACAGCCACTTGACCTTGCCGGTGTCGATGTAATCTTTGATGATTGCCGGCTCGAGCGTCACCGCGAACGAGCCGCAGGCCGGGCACTGGAAGTCGGCAAACTCGACGACCGTGACCGGTGCGTCGGCGCTGCCGCGCGAGGGCAGGCTCGCGAGCGGTATGCTGCTTTGGATGCCGCCCTTGGCGGCGTTGTCGCTCAGCGCGCTGTTGCGCAGTGTCTGGCTGTTGCTCAGCAGGAAGATCGCGCCGCCAATAGCGATCAGCACCAGAATGGCGTAGAACAGCGGCATGGGCACGCCGCTGGGCCTGGTGGGGGTGGCGCGGCCGCGCTGTGCTGGCGAGCCGCCGGTTCGCTTGTTGCTCATGGTTCGGGCCTCGCTTCTGATTCGTCGGTGGCCGCGGGCGCGTCGAGATCGGCGGCGCAGCCGAGCGGCAGGTTGGCATGCCAGAGATCGTACTGGCTGGCGGTGAAGCTGAACGCTTCGTACAGCCGGCGGGCCGCCCGATCATCCGGGCGCACCGCAGCCTGGATAAACTGGGCGCCGCGGCCCTCGGCGCGGGCGCAGGCGTAATCGAGCATGCGCGTGCCGACGCCCTGGCCGCGCGCGCCGGGGGCCAGGTAGAAATCTTCGATCACGGCGTACGCGCCCAGCTCCCATGTCGAGAGCCGGTAGTTGATTTGCAGCACCCCAATGCTGCGCCCGCCCTTTTCGGCCAGTAGAAAATCGCTGAACTGGCTGACGAGCAGCGCGTTCACGATCTCGGCGAGCGCGTCGGGGTCGGGCGCGGGGCGGCCGGTGGCGGCCACCTGGGCCTGGATCAGCGGCACCAGCAGCGGCGTGTCGGCGGGTTCGCACAGGCGAACCACCAGGGAGTTGTCGGTCATCGAAAGGCGTCCTAATCGGTTGCAAAGGCGCGGCAGCGCGCCGCTTCCTGTGCTGCATTATACCGTCCCGGCAGGGGAGCGTCAATTGTACTTTGTGGTTGGCTTCACGAGCGCTGCGCTGCGCCCCCGGCCTGCAAATTCTACTCTGGCTGAAAGAAGGCCGTGCCAGCGTCAACGTCGTATGGTCATGCCTCAGGGCAAACCGTCACCTGCCGATAGGGAGAAGGCGCGCACGATGCGCGCCCTACGGGAACGGCCGTGCCAGCGTCAACGGTGTACGGTCATGCCTCAGGGCGCCGAGTGACGTATTGGTTTGCCACGAGGCATGCACCACCGGCATCGCATCTGGAACTGCATCATTTGAGGGGCCTGGGGCTTCGCCCCAGCGCGGGAGTGCAGAGGGCGGGCGGCCGCCCTCTGCTGCGGGGCGCGGGGGCGCACAGCCCCCGCCTACCCCGACAGGGAGAAGGCGCGCAGGATGCGCGCCCTACGGGAACGGCCGTGCCAGCGTCAACGTCGTACGGTCATACCTTGGGGCGCAGAGCCCCTACGGGACAGGCCGTGCCAGCGTCAATGTCGTACGGTCATGCCTTGGGGCGCAGAGCCCCCGCCTGACTGCCAGGGAGCGCGGCGCGGGGCCGCGCAACCCGCGCCGGTGTGGTATGATTCTGGGCCGCACCGCTACATAGCAAGGAGCATCAAGCCAACCTATGAATACCATCTACCTGGTTCGCCACGGAGAAAATACCGCCAACCTGACGCGCGAGTTCTCGTATCGCCGCGTCGACTACTCGCTGACGCCCAAGGGCGTGCTGCAGGCGCAGCAGACCGGCGCGTTTTTTGTGGGCAAGCAGATCGACGCGATCTACGCCTCGCCGCTGAAGCGCGCGGCCGAGACCGCGGCGATCATCGGCGCGATGATTGGCATCGAGCCGACGACGGTCGAGGAATTCCGCGAGGTGAACGTCGGCGCGCTGGAGGACTGGCCGCCCACCGACGAAAGCTGGGCCGAGCACGACCGGATCGTGCGCTCGTGGTTCGAGGGCCAGCCCGGCCTGCGCTTCCCCGGCGGCGAAAACCACCACATGCTGCTCGCGCGCATGCGCGCCGGCCTGGCGCAGGCGCTGGCGGGCCGCGAGAACCAGCGCGTGATTATTGTCGGCCACGGCGGAATCTTCACGTTTACGATCAAAGACATCTGCCGCGACATCGACCTGCCGGCGCTGATCCGCCAGCCCAGCCGCAACTGCTCGATCACCGAGATCGACATGCTGCAGGACGGCGAGAGCTGGGTCGGCGCGCTGCGGGGCTGGTCGTCGCACGCGCATATCAGCGGCGACGCGGTTCCGCAGATCGTTGGGCACCCGGCGTTCGACAAGCGCTAGCGCCCGCCCATGCCGCTGAGCGTCACGCCCTCGATGAAGTAGCGCTGGAACAGCAGGAAGATCACGATCACCGGCAGCATCACCACCAGGCTGGCGGCCATCAGCCAGTTCCAGGCCGGCGCACCGCCGGCGGCGGCCTCGAACTGGCGCAGCCCGAGCTGGAGCGTATACAGGTTTTCGCGCTGCAGGTAGATCAGCGGGCCCATGAAATCTTCCCAGGCGTACTGAAACTTGGTGATCGCGATGTAGGCCAGCGCCGGGCGCACCAGCGGCAGGACGACGCTCCACCATGTGCGCAGCTCCGAGGCGCCGTCGATCCGCGCGGCCTCCGAAAGGTCGAGCGGGATGGTGCGCATGAACTGGCGCAGCAGAAAGATGTAGAAGGCGTCGCCGGCGAACGACGGCACCACCAGCGGCAGAAACGTATTGACCCAGGTGTCGGAGCCCTGGAAGCCAAACGCCGGCAGCTTGGAGAACAGGATGTACTGCGGGATGAGCGTGACGATGCCCGGCAGCATCATGGTGGCCAGCACCAGGCCGAACAGCCAGTCGCGGCCGGGCCAGCGCAGCCGCGCGAACGCATAGGCCACCAGCGATGTCGAGAGCAGCGTGCCCAGCACCGAGGCCAGCGCGATCACGACGGTGTTAAGCGCCCAGCGCGGCCACTGGCCGAAGCTAAACGCCTGCGCGTAGTTTTCCCAGGCCAGGCGCGTGGGCAGCCAGCGGTTATTAAACAGCTCGCTAAAATCCTTCAGCGAGGTCGAGAGCATCCACAGAAACGGCACCAGGAACAGCGCGCTGATGCTGGCCAGCACCAGCCACGCTGCCAGATCCACGCCGGCCAGCCGGCCGCGCGGCGCCGGCTGCTGCTCGTGCTCGCGCGCCAGCGGCGCGCTGACCTGCTTTTCGAGTGCGGTAGTCATTGCGACTCCTTGTTCTCGCGCGTGCGCCCATCGGGCTGCGCCGCCGGCGCTAGTGCGAGGCTTCGTTCTCGTAGTACACCCAGCGGCGCGCCAGCCACAGCTGCACCAGCGTGATCGCCAGGATGATCAGCATGAGGATCCAGGCCAGCGCCGAGGCATAGCCCATCTGGAAGCCACCCTGGCCGGTGCGCCCAAAGGCGCGGTTGTACATATACAGCACATAGAACAGCAGCGACTGGCCTGGCCCCTCGCGGGTGTTGTCGGCGTAGCCGCTGACGATAATATAGGCCGAGGTGAAGATCTGGAAGGTGCCAATGATGCCGGTAACCACCTGGAAGAAGATCGTGGGCGAAAGCATTGGCAGCGTGATGTAGCGCAGCTTGTCCCAGCGGCCGGCGCCGTCGATCTCGGCGGCGTCGTAGAGCTGGCGCGGGATGCCTTTCAGCCCGGCCAGGTAGATCAGCACGTTGCCGCCGATGTACCACAGCCCCATCACCACCAGCCCCGGCTTGGTCCAGCTTGGGTCGATGAACCATGCCGGGCCGGGGATGCTCAGCAGCGCGAGGCCGCGGTTGAGCAGGCCCTGCGGCGCCAGGATCCAGCGCCACAGGAACACCGCCGCCGCGCCGGCCAGCAGGCTCGGCAGGTACAGGATGGCGCGGAAGGCTTTGGCGCCCGGCAGGTTCATGTTCAGTAGCAGCGCGATCGCGATCGACACGACCACCACGATCGGCACCTTCACGCCCACCATCCAGAAGGTGTTTTTCAGCGCGATGTAGAAGCGATCGTCGGCGGTGAGGATCTGCTGGTAGTTGCGCAGCCCGAGCCAGCGCGGCGCGGCGATCATGTTGTAGCGCGTGAAGCTGGTGTACAGCGAGAATAGCATCGGGCCGGCGGTGAACAGCGCGAACCCCAGCAGCCACGGCAGCGCGAACAGCCAGCCGTGCAGCGCCTCGCGCCGCGCCGCGCGCGACCAGCCGTGGCGCCGCCCGGCGCGCGCCTGTGCCAGTTGTGCCATTGGTTTCTTCTTTCTTAAGAGCCTGTTTGAAAAGGGGGTGCGCGAGGAGCTATGCCCCTCGCATTTCCCTTCTGGCGGGTGGCGGCCACATTCGTGACCGCCACCCGCCAAAAAAGTGGATACTTGGAGGGACTTCGTCCCTCCAAACCACCCTTTTCAAACAACTTCTTAGGGGTTGCCGCCCTGCTCCACAGCTTTCTGCGCCTCGTCGAGCGCCTGCTGCGGTGCCAGCGCGCCGCTCCATACTTTCTCGTAGCGCTGCTCGAGCTGCTCTTTCCAGTTCGGGTAGGCCGGGTAGAAGGTGCCGCCCGAGCTGTAGCTCATGGCGTCGACAAAGAACTTCCAGCTGGGATCGGCCAAGAGCACCGGGTCGTTGGCGGCCTGCTGGTTCGCCGGCATGGCGTAGGTGTCGCGCGCCCACGAGGCTTGGGCCTGCTGGCCGGTGGCGCACTTGATGAACTCCCACGCCGCGTCTTTGTTCTTGGCGCCGGTGGGGACCGACAGCGCAAAGCCGCCGCTGGTGCTGCCCTTGGCGGTCTTGTACGGCAGGTCGCTCACGCCCCAGTCGAGGTTGGCGCTTTCGCCGTTGGCGGTGGGCACCTTGGGCCGAAAGAAGTTCAGGAACGAGGCGTAGCCGTTGATGTCGGCGATCATGGCCACCTTGCCGCTCATGAACTCGTCTTGCGGCGGGGCGGCGAACTGGCTGCGGAACTCCTGCACTTTCGGCCAGCCGCCATAGCGGTCGATCCACTGCTTGATCCAGCTGACCGTCTCGGCGGCCTGCGGGGTGTTGATCTGCGGCTTGCCGTCTTTGCCGATCCACTCGACGCCATTGGTGTAGCCCCAAGTCTCGGCGCCCGCGCGGATCAGCGGGAAGAAGCCGATGCGGTCGTAGCCGCCGCTGGCGTTCTTTTTGTCGAGCTTGTCGGCGTACTGCTGCACTTCGTCCCAGGTCTTTGGCGGTTTCTCGGGATCAAGGCCGGCCTCTTTGAACGCATTCTTGTTCCAGTACAGCACCACGACGTCGGTCTCGTAGGGGATGCCGTAGGTCTTATTCTCGTATAGTGTCTGCTGCCAGGTGAACGGCCAGAACTGCGCGCCGTCGATCCCGTCGCGCTCCGCCAGGTCTTGCAGGCTCTGATCAATGCCATCGGCAGCGCGCTGCGCCAGCTGCGGCCGATCCTCGACGATCACGTCGGGCATGCCCGAGCCGGCCGACACCGCTGCCACGTTGGCGGTCCAGATATCGCCGAACGGCTTGGGCGTCTCGTTCACTTTGATGTTTGGCAGCTGCTGGGCGCACAGCGCGATGATCCGCCGGATGGCGTTGCGCCGCACCGGCGACGACCAGAAGTGCCAGAATTCGACGGTGCCTGCGACATTGGAGTTGAGCTTCGGCCCGGCTGCGCCGCCGGCCGGGGCAGTGGCCGCAGCGGCTGGGGCAGTGGCTCCGACGGCTGGCGTGGTGGCTCCGGCGGCTGGGGTGGCGGCCTGCTCGGCACCTGGCTGGCCGCTGGTGCCGCCACAGGCCGCAAGCAAGCCAACCAGCACCAGCAGCGCGATCGCGCGCCGCGTGGAGTGGTATCTCATGGTGTGCTCCTTTTCCTCTCCGATCCGAGGCGGTGGCCCGCACCGCCGCTGTTTCGCTGTATGTGCCCTGGTGGTGCTCCTTTGCTCTTCGGCCTGGCCTGAGCAGCGGCCATAGGCAGCCGGCCACGGGGTGTTTAGTGGCCGGTGCCGCAACGCGCGGCGCAGGTGTGCAATTGTGCCAGGCGCATGCCAATGGTGTCGCTGATTCGCTTGCAACTCGCGTGCCGTCGTGGGCGGCTAGCGCGCGTGGTAAGATAGGCCGCTACCCGCTGAACAGGAGGGCCTCGCGATGAACGTGTATATTTCCGCCGACATGGAAGGGATCTCGGGTGTGGTGCACGGCGCGCAGACCGAGCCAGGCGCGCGCGAGTACGACCGGGCCTGCGCGCTGATGCTGGGCGAAGTGAACGCTGCGGTAGAGGGTGCGCTAGCGGCCGGCGCGGCGCGCGTGGTGGTGAACGACTCGCACTGGAACATGCGCAACCTGCGGATCGAGGAGCTGCACCCCGCCGCCGAGCTGATCTCGGGCTCGCCCAAGCCTTTCTCGATGGTGCAGGGGCTCGACGCGTCGTTTGACGCGGCGCTGTTTGTGGGCTACCACGCCATGAGCGGCACCTCGCCGGCCTCGATCGACCACACCTACACCGATGCGATCCACCACGTGTGGCTGAATGGCCGCGAGGTAGGCGAGATCGGCATCAACGCCGCGTTCGCGGGGTTTCACGGCGTGCCGGTAGCGCTGGTGACGGGCGACCAAATGGCGACGGCCGAGGCGCGCGCGCTGCTGGGCGAGGTGGCCACGGTGCAGGTGAAGGAGGCGTACAGCCGCAGCGCGGCGCGCTGCCTGCCCGTCGCCGAGGCGCGCCGGCTGGTACGCGAGGGCGCCCGCGCCGCGCTGGCGCAGCGGCGCGGGCCGCTGCGCTTCGACGCGCCGTATGCGCTGAAGGTCGAGTTCGTGAACACCGGCCAGGCCGAGATGGCCGCGCTGATGCCGGGGAGCGAGCGCCTGGACCACCGCGTGGTGCAGTACAGCCACACCAGCTATGTCGAGGTGTACCGCGCCTGGCGGGTGTTCTACAACCTGGCGGGTGCGGCGTAGGGGTAGGAGCGCATCAAAATCGCGCAGCCCTGCCCGACAAAGCCGGGCAGGGCTGCGCGAGTTGGTATCATCTGCGTCGCCTGTGGATCGCTGTTTACGCCCCGAGCGGCGCAGCCGGCTTCTTCTGGCTCAGCTCAAGCGTCTCGCGTTTGCCGAAGGTCAGCTCGCGGCCATTTGCGTCGACGAGGATCACGTCGCCGGCCTTGAACTGGCCCTTGAGGATATCGCGCGAGAGCCGCGTCTCGATCAGGCGCTGGATGGTGCGGCGCAGCGGGCGGGCGCCGTAGGCCGGCACATAGCCCTCGCGTACCAGCAGGGCCTTGGCGGCCGGCGTCAGCTCGAGGCTGAGGTTCTGCTCGCGCAGCCGGTCGGCCACCTCGGCCACCAGCAGGTCGACGATCTGCGTCAGCTCGGCCTCGGTCAGCGCGCTGAAGACAATAATATCGTCGATGCGGTTCAGGAACTCGGGGCGGAACGCCTGGCGCAGCGCCTCGTGCACGCGCTCGCGCGCAGCCTCCTCGGCGTTGCGGTCGTGCTGGCGCACCAGGCCGATGCTCTGCTGGCGCACGTGCTCGGTGCCCACGTTCGATGTCATGATCACGACGGTGTTGCGGAAGTCGACGGTGTGGCCCTGGCCGTCGGTCAGGCGGCCGTCGTCGAGCACCTGCAGCAGCGTGTTGAACACGTCGGGGTGGGCCTTCTCGATCTCGTCGAACAGCACCACCTGGTACGGCCGGCGCCGCACGCTCTCGGTCAGCTGGCCGGCGTCGTCGTAGCCGACGTATCCGGGCGGCGCGCCGATCAGGCGACTGACGGTGTGGCGCTCCTGGAACTCGCTCATATCCACGCGGGTCATGGCATCTTCGCTGTCGAACAGAAACTCGGCCAGCGCCTTGGCCAGCTCGGTTTTGCCCACGCCGGTTGGGCCGACGAAGATAAACGAGCCGATCGGGCGGCTGGGGTCTTTCAGGCCGCTGCGGGCGCGGCGGATGGCATCGGAGAGCGCCACGATCGCCTCGTGCTGGCCGATCACGCGCTCGTGCAGCCGCGCCTCCATCTCTACCAGCTTTTCGCGCTCGGTCTCGAGCATACGGCTGACGGGCACGCCCGTCCAGTTCGAGACGACCGCCGCGACATCTTCTTCGTCGACGACCTCGTCGAGGTTCGAGCTCTTGAGCCACAGGTCGCGCGCGGTGCTGAACTCGTGCTCGATCGCCAGGAAGCGCGCGCGCAGTGTCGCGGCGCGCTCGTAGTCGCGGCGGGCGCCGGCGTCTTCCTCCTCGCGGCGCAGCCGGTCGAGCTCGGCCTCCTGGGCCCGCAGGTCGTTGGGCATCGAGTAGATGTCGATCCGCAGCTTAGCCGAGGCCTCGTCGATCAGGTCGATCGCCTTGTCGGGCAGGAACCGGTCGGCGATATAGCGGCTGGAAAGGCGCGCGGCGGCCTCGATCGCCTCGTCGGAGATCGTCAGCGCGTGGTGCTCTTCGTAGCGCTTGCGCAGGCCGCGCAGCATCTCGATCGTGGTTTCGACATCCGGCTCCTCGACGAATACCGGGCTGAAGCGGCGCTCGAGCGCGGCGTCTTTCTCGATATGCTTGCGGTACTCGTCGATCGTGGTAGCGCCGATCACCTGCATCTCGCCGCGCGAGAGGCCGGGCTTGAGCATGTTCGAGGCGTCGATCGAGCCGGCGGCCGCGCCCGCGCCCACTACCGTGTGCAGCTCATCGATGAACAGGATCACCTGGCCCTGGGCGGCGCGCACCTCTTCCATCACGGCCTTGAGGCGCTCTTCGAACTCGCCACGGAACTTCGAGCCCGCGACCATGCCGGCCAGGTCGAGCGAGAGCAGCTTGCGGTCTTTCAGCGGCAGCGGCACATCGCCCGAGACGATCCGCTGGGCCATGCCCTCGGCGATCGCCGTCTTGCCCACGCCGGTTTCGCCCACCAGCACCGGGTTGTTCTTGGTGCGGCGGCAGAGGATGCGGATCACGCGGGTGATCTCGGCATCGCGGCCGATCACCGGGTCGAGCTTGCCCTGCTTGGCCAGCTCGGTCAGGTCGGTGGAGTATTTGCCCAGGATCTCGTAGCGGCCCTCGGCGCCGGGGTTGTCGGCGCGCTGGCTGCCGCGGATGTCCATCAGCGCCTGGTAGACGCGCTCCTGGTCGACGCCAAAGCTATTGAGGATGCGCGACGAGGCGCCCTCGCGCTCGCCGCTGATCGCGATCAGCAGGTGCTCGATGCCGACGTACTGGTCGTTCAGGCGAGCGGCCTCTTCCTCGGCGCGCTTGACCAGCCGCTGCGTGCGCGGCGTGATATACACCTGGTTGCCGTAGCCGTACTGGCCGTACACCTTGGGCGATTTTTCAAGCTCGCGCTCGACGCGCTGCGCGATTGTATCGGTATCGATCCCGAGCCGGCTGAGCGCGCGGTTGGCGAGCCCGTCGCGCTGACGCAGCATCGCCAGGAAGATATGCTCGACGTCGAGCTGCGTATGGTGCTGCTCGTGCATGATCTCTTGGGCTTCCTGGAATGCCTCTTGCGCCTTATCGGTGAATCGCTCTAATCTCATTCTGACCCCCGTGGGTGTCGTGCCACACAATTGCAGCACGTCGGGAACAGTATAGCATACATGTGGTGGACCAGGCCCATATGGCGGTGTAAGAGCGGCGTTAGAATCTGCGGCCGGGGTGGCGCACCGGCCGGGCGCACAAAGGCGCACGGGCGCGATCGATCGCGCCCGTGCAGTGTGGAGACGCAGCGTTAGTCGAGCGGCAGCACCCACGCCGGCCGGGAGGGGAACAGCGCCTCGAGCGCGGGGCGGGCCTCTTCCTCGGCCCACACGTCGGGGAAGGCGTAGCGCAGCTCGCTGAGGCTGCGGTGCCCGAACAGCAGCTGCAGAAACACCAGCGGCGGGAAGCCGCCGTTGGGCTTGGGGCCCCACGCCACCGCGCGCGCGTTCCAGGGCTCGGCGGCGCGCAGGCGGCCCTGCTCAAAGGCCAGCCGCAGGCCGCCGCGGTAGAAGTCGAGCCGCAGCTCGCCGCTGTAGCCTGCCATGATCGAGCCGGCCAGCCGCCGCTCGAGCGCCGGCGCCACGTGGCGCACGAACGCCGGCAGATCTGGCACGCGCACATACCAGGCGTAGGGCGCCTCGTAGGTGGCCGCCAGCATGGGGTCGAGCGCGGCGTAGGCCGGGTGCTCGCGCCCGAGCACCAGCGAGAGCCGCGCCGGCGGCGGTGTGTTCGGGCGCGGGGCGAACGCGCCGGGGGCCTGGGCCATCAGCGCGCGCAGCACGCTCGGCAGCGCGGCCGGCAGCGGCACACCCGGCGCAAAGCCCAGCGCCAGCACCGGCAGCGCGTCGCCCCAGCGGCGCCGGTGCGTCAGCACGTAGCCCACCGCCGCAGCATCGGCCGCGCCGGCGATCAGCTGGGTGCGCCAGCCTTCGGCGGCCTCGGCGCTCTGGCCCTCGAGCACCCAGCGCAGGTACTCCACGTCGAGCTGCGTGGAAACCGGCGCGCGCTGCCGATCCTGGTCGTAGAGCGCCAGCACGCGCGGCAGGTCGGCCGGCGTGGCGTCGCGCAGCACGAACGGCTCGGCCTGGCCCTCGGCGAGGCGCGGGATGGCGCTGAAATAGATATAGCGCTCGCCGCCCAGGTCGGCGGCGTATTCGTAGCCAAACTGGCGGTAGTAGAACGGGATGCCGGTGATGCCCTGGGCCAGCTGGCCATCGGCGGCGCCGCGCGCGTGGATCAGCTCGAAGATCGCCCGCACCAGCCCGCGCTCGCGGTAGCCGTCGCGCGTGCCGACGATCTCGGGCCGGCCAACCGCGAGCGGAATACCCTCGTAGCTCCAGGTCTGGCGGATCAGGCAGGTCGAGGCGGCGATCGTGCCGTCGCGCGTGTTCTCCACCAGCGCGAAGTCGCCCGCGCCGATCAGCGGGTGCCGGCCGCTCATCAGCTCGCGCGTCCAGGCGGCCATCAGCAGGTTTGGCGGGTCGTCTTTGGCGCGCCTGAATACCTCGGCGTACAGCGCGGCGATGCGCTCGGCATCGCGCGCGCCCGACCAGCGCAGCACCAGGCCGCCGCCCATGTCGCGGCGGTAGGCTGGGTTGCTGAGCAGGTGCGTAGTCATAGCTCAAGCTCCTCTGCAAGCTCGCTGTCGTCCTCGCGGCCGTAGCGCGCCCACATACTGGTGGCGAGCGCGCCGGGGTTGCAGCGCACGCCCTGGCGGGCAAAGTACTCGCACACCCGCGCGATATCGCGCCGCAGGATGAACTCGGCCTGGCGGTTGCCGCTGATCGCCGCCACCTGCGGGAAGTCGATCATGATCACACGCCCATCCCAGAACAGCATGTTGTAGGCCGAAAGGTCGCCGTGCACCATACCCTGCCCGAGCAGCAGCTCGACGTCGTGCAGCACGCTCTCGAACAGCCGCACGGCCACGCTGCGCGGCAGGCTGGTTTCGTTGAGGGTGGGCGCTGCGCGGCGCTCGTCGCCGAAGTATTCCATCAGGATGCCGTTCTCGGCGGCGGCGTAGGGCTTTGGCACGCTGGCGCCGGCGGCGTGTAGGCGCTCGATCGTGGTGTACTCGAACATCACCCACGAGGTGTGCGACACCTGCGCGCCGAACGCGGTCTTTTTGCCCACCGCGCGCATGAGCCGGTGGTCGGTCTTCTTGGCAGGCCGGCCGTCGGCCGTGAGGATCGCGCGGCCCTCGCGGTACATGGCGTCGTTGCGCAGGTTGCGGAACTGGCGCGGGCGGTAGATCTTGGCGGCCAGCGATGCCGCGCCGGTGGTCGGGTCGGCGGCGCAGCGATACACGCTGGCCTCTTTGCCGCCCTTGACCTGCGCCAGCACGTCGGTGATCAGCCGCTCGTCGTAGAATGGCCGCAGCGAGTCGAGCAGCCAGATCGCCTCGTAGCGCGCCGGCTGGTAGGTGGTGACGAAGCCGGCCTCCAGGCCCGATGCCTCGGCCAGCTCGGACACATCGGGGCGCGGCGCGGCGGGCTTGCGCGCGCGCTTGGCCGGCCGCGCGCGCGCCTCGTCGTCGAAGCGCGCGGCGTAGTCGGCATACGGCTCGTCGAAGGTGTCGTCGGTCATGGCTGGCGCGCCTCCCACTCGCGGCGCAGCATGCCCATCTGCAGCACGTCGACGTACTGGCCGCCGAAGAACGCCTGCTCGCGCATCCGGCCCTCTTCGACGAAGCCAAGCGCGCGGTAGCACTGGATCGCGCGCTCGTTGCAGGCCAGGGTGGTCAGGCCGACGCGCCGCCAGTTTTCGACCTGGAAGGCCCAGCGCAGCAGCAGGCCGATCGCCTCGCGGCCATAGCCCTTGCCGACGTACTCCGGGTCGTAGATCCCGATCCCGAACTCGGTGGAGCCGTCGCGGCGGTGCATGTGGTGCAGCCCGCAGCCGCCGATCACCACGCCGCCGACCTCGATCACGAACCAGGCTTTTTCCTCGCGGTCGAGGTGCTTTTCAAAGTCTTTCTCGATCGCCGCCAGCGGCGTGGGCTGCCAGTGGCCATCGGCCAGCAGCACCAGCTCGACATTGCGCTCGAGCTCGTGGAAGCGTTTCATATCGTCGCGCTCGACGGAGCGCAGCGTCACTCGTTTACCGCGTAGCATGGGGTGCTCCTTTAGTGCCAGCCTGCCACTCGCCGCGCAGCAGGCCCATGAGTACGACATCGATATAGGTGCCATTGACAAACAGCTGCCGGCGCTGGCGGCCCTCTTCGACGAAGCCAAGCGCGCGGTAGCAGTGAATCGCGCGCTCGTTGGTGCTCCAGGTGCTCAGCCAGACGCGCTCGTAGTTCTGGATGCGGAAGGCCCAGTTGAGCAGCAGGCCGATCGCCTCGCGCCCGTAGCCTTTGCCCAGGTAGTCGGCATCGAAGATCGCCACGCCCAGCCCGGCCACGCGCGAGCGCCGATCGAGGCTGTGCAGCTCGATATCGCCAATCATGCGGCCGTCGGTCTCGATCACGAACCAAGTTCGCTCGTCGCGATCGAGGCCGCGCTCGAAGCGCTTCTCGCGTGCGGCCAGCGGCACTGGCTGCCAGTGGCCGTCGGCCAGGATGCCCAGCTCGACGCTCTGGTACAGCTCGTGCAGCCGCTGTATGTCGGCGCGCTCGACGGCGCGCAGGGTCACTCGCGGTCCTTGTAGCATGGATTGTGCCTCGTGGCGGCCGGCTGGCAGCGAACTAGCCGGCCAGCGATTGTGTCGCGCTTAGCCGTTGCGCTTGAGCTTGCCGGTGGCCTTGGCGTAGCGCTCGGCGCGGCTAAAGGCGTACAGCCCGGTCGGGATGGTGATCAGGCCGGTGATCAGCAGCGGCACGATATACGGCAGGAATGCCGCGCGCACGCCGATGCCTTCGAGCAGCGCCTTGCGCATGCCCTCGAGCATGTAGGCGGCCGGCGAGATCTTGGCGAACACCTGCATCCAGCCGGGCAGCACGCTGATCGGGTAGTACACGCCGCTCACCAGCAGCACCAGCGTCTTGATGATGTTGGTCATCTGCAGGCCCTTCTCGGGCGAGAGCAGCGGCAGCACTGCGGCGAACATGCCCAGGCCGATGAAGCTCAGGCTGCCGGTCACTACGATCAGCAGCATGCTCGGCACATTGGCGTTGCTCAGATCCACCTTGAAGAACAGCGCCACGATGCCCATGATGATCGAGGTGTGCAGCACGCCGTACAGCACCGCGAAGGCCGCCTGGCCCAGCAGGTGCGTCAGGCGCGAGATCGGCGCCATGAAGGTGTACTCGATCGTGCCTTCCCAGCGCTCCCACTGGATCGCCTCGCTCACCAGGTCGAACACCATCGCCAGGTAGTGCCACACCAGCGTGCCGACCATTAGGAACAGAATAAAGGTATTGATCTGCTCGGCGGTCATCGCCACGCCGGTGATCTCGCTTGACGCCTTGCCGATCAGCGTCACCGCCAGCGAGCTGACGATCGAGTAGGCCAGCCACACCAGCTCCCAGGCCCAGTAGCGCTTGATCAGGTTGGCGTTGCGCTCGACGAACGCGTATGCGGCGCGTAGCTCGCGCCCAAGCTCGCCGCCGCGGCGGGGTAGAGTTGTCATAGGTGTTGCCTCCGTATGAGACTTTAAGGAGTTACGCTCTTGCGTGACTTGGCTTCCTCACGGTACGCGATTGAGCCTGCGGCGGCGTGGTGCATGTGCATCTTCTGTGTGCGGCTTTCCCCGCTCAGCGCGGAAAGCCGCTCTGCCGAAGGCTGAGGGCGCCAACTGCGCAAATCCTAACTTTAATGGCGGGGGAGCCGCTCCGGCCCCTATTTCCGACGAAGTCTACTGAACCAACTCGTCCAAAGATTTGACATAATTATGCCAGCTATGCACCACGCCGAAGCCGACCGACTCGTACAGCTGCAGCGCGCCGCTCGGGTTCTCGGCGTCGACGTTCAGGCGGGCGTAGTCTACGCCGTCGGCCTTCAGCCGGTGCAGCCCGGCCAGCAGCATGGCCCGGCCGAGCCCCTGGCGGCGGTAGCCGCGCCGGGTGCCGAGGATGCCGATCCAGCCGTCGTTGCGCTGGTTGCGGGTATTTTCCGCGGCGTCGATCACGCAGAAGCTGAACGCGGCGATGGTGCCGTCCTCGGCCACGGCGATCAGGTCGTGCGCGGGCTGGTAGCTCGGGTGCTGCAGCCAGTGCTGGTGGCTCTCCAGCGTTATCGGGTGGAAGTTCCAGTGATCGACAAACGACTGGTTATAAGCCTCGACCCACGCGGCCACATTGGCGTCGCTCGCCACGTGGCGCAGCACAAAGCCCGCCGGCAGTGTGGCCGGCTCGATCGGCTGGTCGAGCGGCCGGCGCATCTGGAAGAAGTGCCGGCTGACGACCATGCCGTGGCGCTGGGGCAGTGAGTGGCCGTAGGCGAACTCGCTGCGTGTGCTACAGCGCAGGCGCGCGGCTTTCGCCTCGGCGCGCGCCTGCTCGCGCACCCGGCCGCTCGCCCATGCCATGATTTCGTCTTCAATGTCGCCGCCGCGCGCGGCCGGCGCTACGCGCCAGTACAGCGAGCCCTCGACCGCCTCGGCGTCGCTGTCGATCCACACCTGCCCGAAGGCGATCAGCGCGCCGTCGGCATCTTCCCACAGCCGCAGGTCGTTGGCCGGGTCGAGCCGCGGGTCGGCAAACTCGAGCCGCAGATCGTCGATCGCGTAGTTGTCGTCGAGATGGTCAGCCGCGTCGCAGTCGTTCAGCAGGCCGGTGATCGCCGGCAGGTCGGCTTCGCCCGCGTACGGGCGCATGGTCAGCGTATTCATCATATCCTCGTCGGTATCGCTGGCGTGGCGCGCCTATGCGGGCGGCGCCACGCTGCAGTTGGTCGTCAGGTTGGCAGCTGGCCGATCAGGCGGCCCAGCGTGGTCGGGCCGAAGTCTTCGCGCGTGATATCCATCAGCACCCGATCGTAGTGCCGGCCGTCGAACAGCTCGCCGCCGCGGATGCGCCCGGCGTCGCGGAAGCCGGCCTTGCGGTAGGCGCGCTGCCCGCGCTTGTTGAACTCGGTGAACCAGAGATAGATTGTGTGCAGGCTCAGGAACGTAAAGCCGTAGTCGCACATCAGCCGCAGCGCCTCGGTGCCGTAGCCCTGGCTCCAGGCCGACTTATCGCCGATCGCGATGCCAAGCTCGGCGGCGCGCTTGCGCTCTTCGATCCGGTTGAAGCTAACATTGCCGATCGTGCGGCCGTCTTCGCGCAGCACAATGCTGAAGATCCGGCGGCTGCTGTCGTGCACCATGTTGTCGTACCACGCCTGCTCGTGCTCGGTCGTGTAGCTGTTGCCGGTGAGGCCCACGTAGGTGTTCAGCTCAAGGTCGCTGAACCAGCGGCCGTAGAGCGGCACGTCTTCGCGCAGCACGTGGCTGAGAAAAATCCGCTCGCCGGGGATGACCTCCGGACGGCCGGCGGGCTCGCTTGTCGATGTCACGATCTACCTCGTTTCTATGCTAGGGCGATTGCGGGAAGGCCGTAGGCTCGTCACGCTCGTCGTCGCTCAGGCGCGGCGAACGCCACGCGTTACATTCTTGCGCCGGTCGGCGCGCTTGCGGGCCAGCGCCTCGGCCCCGCCGAAGCGCCGCTCGCCGCGGCCGTCGCTGGTGCGCGTGTCGCGGCGGCTATCGGCCGTATTCAGGCGCACGCGATCGCCCAATTCATCCTGCTCTTCCAGCTCGTCGATCGCGTCAAGGTCGTATATAGGCAGGTGTACCCGTGGCATGGCTATGCTACCCTCCGCGAGGCGCCGCGCCAGGCAGGTGCGCCTCGAATTAGCAATGTTTCTCGGCAGTGGCGAACGGGTGGCCGGTGTGCGATCTGGCAGTCATATGGCGTGCTCCTTTCGTTTCATGCGGCAAGCGCGGGCGGCTGCGCCGTGGGCCGATTCTGCCCGCGGCAGCGCGCTCCTTGCTTTTGTCTGTGCTCGGCGCCCCAGGCGGCTAGCGCGCGCCGAAGGCGATCTCGGCGGCGGGCCGCACGGTGATGCAGTGCTGGCCCTGGCCGAAGCCATCCTCGGCGCCAAAGCCGTACAGCAGGTCGTTGATATACGCGCTCGCCTGCGCGGCGCCGATCACGTCGTTGTCGGTGGTGCTGTGCGCGTCGGCGGCCAGCGTCACGTCGTAGCCCAGCGCCACGGCGCGCGTGCTTGTCATAAACACGCAGGCGTCGCTTTTCAGCCCGGCGATCACCAGGTGAACGACGCCGCGCGCGCGCAGCTCGTCGTGCAGCGCTGTCTGGTAGAACGAATCGGCCCAGGCTTTGCGCAGCACCAGCTCGCCGTCGGCCGGCGCGACGGCCGGGTCGATCTGCCAGGCCAGCGAGCCAACGCCGCCGACGTCTTTATCTTGCATATACAGCACCGGCGCGCCGGCGGCCCGCGCGCGCGCGCGCAGCTCGGCGATTCGCGCCAGCACCTCGGCCGCGCCATACACCGGCGCGGCGCCAGAAGTCAGCCCAACCTGTACGTCGATCAGCAGCAGGGCAGTTTGGGTAGGCATACGATGCGCTCCTTATTGCATTGCGTGGAACAGCCAGTGTGTGTGCCTTGTGCATAGCTGGCCTCCTTTCTGATCTGCCGCACGCCTAGGCGGCTTCGTCGTACAGCTTCACATAGCTCTCGTACCGAGCGGCGTCGATCTGGCCGGCGGCCAGCGCCGCGCGCACGCCGCAGTCGGGCTCGTGGATGTGCGTGCAGCCGGCGAAGTAGCACTCGTCGAGAAATGGCCGGAACTCGCGGTAGCACCAGTCGAGCGTATCTTTGGCCAGGCGCCACAGCCCCAGCTCGCGGATGCCGGGCGTGTCGGCCACGTAGCCGCCCGCCGCCGCGTCGACCGGGTGCAGCTCGGCCACGGTCGTCGTATGGCGGCCCTTGTGCAGCGACGCGCTGACCTCGCCGGTGGCCAGGCCCAGGCCGGGCTGCACCGCGTTGAGCAGGCTGCTCTTGCCCACGCCCGACTTGCCGGTTACCACGCTGATCCGGCCGGCCAGCCGCGCGCGCAGCTCGGCGATGCCGTGGCCCTGCTTGGTGCTGGTGTAGATCACCGGGTAGCCGACCTGCTCGTACACGGCGAACAGCGCGCGCGCCTGCTCGTCGCTCACCAGGTCGAGCTTGTTCGCCACGATCACCGTGTCGAGCTCCTCGGCCTCGGTCAGCACCAGGTAGCGGTCGAGCATGCGCGGCGAGAGCGGCGGGTCGGCGCAGGCGAACACCAGCAGCACCTGGTCGACATTCGCCACCAGCACGTCTTCGCTCCACACCCCGCGCGAGCCGGCGGCGCGGCGCGCCAGGCGGGTGCGGCGTGGCTCCACCGCCTCGATCGCGCCGGTAGTTGGCGTTACCTGGGTCACCTCCACCGCATCGCCGATCACGGCGATGTCGGTCGCCAGCCGGTCTTTCTTCAGGCGGCCGCGCAGCCGGCACTCCAGCACGCCCGCGTCGGTCTGCACCCAGAAGAAGCCGCTCTGCGCTTTCAGCACGAGTCCTTGCAAGCTAGTCCCCTTCGCTATATGCAGGTTCGGCCATTTCGGCGGTCTCGGCCTCGACCTCGAAGTCGTCGTCGAGGCTTTTGCCGGTGAGCGCCAGGAACACGTCTTCCATTGTGGCGCTGCCGTTCTTGCCGCTCTGCGCGCCGATCTGGCGCTTCAGCTCGGCGGGCGTGTCGAGCGCCACGATCTTGCCGTCGGCGATCACCGCGATCCGGTCGCACAGCCGGTCGGCCTCATCCATGTCGTGGGTCGTCAGAAACACGGTGGTGTCGTGCTCGCGGCGCATGCGCTGGATGAAGCGCTGCACATCCTGCTTCGAGCGCGGGTCGAGCCCGGTGGTGGGCTCGTCGAGCAGCAGCAGCACCGGCGCGGTCAGCAGGCCGCGGGCGATCGCCACCTTCTGCTGCATCCCGCGCGACATATTTTCCAGCGGCTCGTACAGGCGCTTCTCGGCCATGCCGAGCTTGCCGAGAATGAACACGGCCTTCTGGCGGGCCTCGTCGATCGGCATATCGTAGAGCCGGGCGGCGTACATCAGGTTTTCGAGCGCCGAGAGCTTTTTGAAGAACGACGCCTCGACGCTGACGCGGTTGATCAGGCGCCGGACGATGCGCTCGTCGTTGTGCACGTCGTAGCCGAACACGCGGATATCGCCGCCGTCGGGGATCAGCAGCGTCGACACCAGCCGGATCAGCGTCGATTTGCCAGACCCGTTGGCGCCGAGCAGCCCGAAGATCTCGCCGCGCGGCACGCGGATCGAGATATTATCGACGGCCACCGTCAGCTCGCGCTTGGGGCGGCCGCTGCGCTTCCAGAACGCCGGCTGCGGGCCGCTCTCTTTGCGGAAGCGCTTGTAGGCGCCGGTGATCTCGAGCGCCACAACTTCCTCGTGGGCCGCCTGGCCGTTGGTTGCGCTGTGTGATGCAGGCTTCATCATGCCATCCTTTGCTTGCTTCATGCGCCCCGCGCGGGGCGGGAAATACTTGCTACTCGTACTCGCGCACGCGTACGTCGAGGTGCCGCGCGCCCAGCGTGTCGAACGCAAAGGCGATCACGCGCTCGATCAGGCTGCTGTGCTCGTCGAGCGTGCTGGCGGGAATCTCGACCCGGTAGGCCGGTTTGCTCAGCGCGCTATTTCGTGGTGGCTTGGGCTCTTTCAACAGCGAGCCGTCGCGATCCTGGATAATCAAGGCGGTGCTCCTTCGCATTCCGGTGGGCCTCGCGCGCTTTCGCGCGGCCTCGGGCGATTGTTCCGGGTTCGGTGTCGGCATTGGTCGGCTCTGCTTCTGTTCCACGGCGCGTGCGCGGCACACAAAAGGCCGTGGGGACGCTCCTGGCGTCGCCCACGGCCGTGTCGAAGACACAAAAAGGCCGTGAGCGATGCTGCCTGTCGCCCACGGCCCGTTAGCTCAGGATGTGCTGTGAATCAGCAGTGGAGCTTCCGGAAAATGGGCGCAGTATGGCCGCGAGCGAAGGCACCAGCAGAGCGATCGAGCCGCTCGCGAGTGCAGAAGCTCTCGGTTGTGATGAGCTTCTTGACGCTAGCCATGCTACATTCCACCTTTCGGATGCTTGGTAGTTACACTACGGGCTTTTGCGTTCGATATAACGCAAAGCAAGAATATCACGCCGGCGGCGCGCTTGTCAAGCGGGCGCGCATCCGACTTTTGGCCGATATGCGTGGCCTACGGCTGGATGAGCCGGCCGGTGGTGAGCGAGCGCAGCGCGATGCCGCACAGGAACAGGCACACCGTCACGTAGATCAGCTGCTCCCAGCGGCCGTCGCGCCCGCGGGTGTAGGCGAAGGTGCCGGGCAGCGTGATCACCGCGACAATGCCGTAGAGAATGTGGATGCTCGCGCGGTAGGGCCGGTCGCCGCCGAGATACAGCGTCAGGCCCAGCAGAAACTCGGCGATCATCAGCAGCTCGCCGATCGCCAGCGCGCCGCGGTAGCTTCCCGAGATGCCGTCGCTGCGCAGGTAGCTGACGAACCCCCAGATCGAAAGCGCGCCGAAAAACAGCAGGATCGTGACCAGCAGGCGCGCGTGCAGCAGTGTGAGCGTTGCCATAAGAGCCTTTCGTTGCGCAATTTCCGGCGGTATTGTAGCATAGCACGGCATCCGCACTGCGGCTGGCCGGGCGTGGCCCTGAGCGACTGTTTGAAAAGCCGGTTTACCGCCAAGGCACCAAGGCACCAAGCGCTCATACGCTGAAAAGCACCAACACGGCATTCTCGATCGTGGTGTCTTCGTGTCTTGGTGGTTACTTCTGTTTCGCAAAGGAGCGAGCCTATGGACATGTTTGCGCGGCAGTTTATCGCGGGCGGCACCTACTTTCTGCCCGACGGCCTGCCGGTGCGCGCGCTGCTCTACAACCTCGAATGCCTGCACCTCGAGTGGGTGTTTGAAGACATGGCCGGCGTGCGCCAGCTTGGCGTGCTGCCCGACGGCAGTGTGCAGGAGTACGTGGTGCAGGGCCGCGACTTCTTCGGCCTGGTGTACGAGACGCGCCCTAGCGACCTGACGGTCGACGACTTGCGCGCGCCGTAGGCGGAAGTGACGACAATGCCTGAGCTTATGTTTCGCTCGGCGGCCATGCCCGGCGATGCCCAGCGGCTGCGCGCGCTGGCCGGCGCGCTCGGCATGCAGCCCGCGCTCGATCGGCACCTGCGCGCGCCGCGCTACCGCCCTGGGCTCACCCGCCTGGCCGAGCGCGCCGGCGCACTGGTGGGCGCGGCGCTGCTATCCCACCGCCGGCTGCAGCTGGGCGCCGCCTCGCTCGACGCCGGCGCGCTTGTGTGGCTGCCGCCGCCCGGCGGCGCCGAGGCGCTGGCGGCGCAGCTTGGCGACTGCCTGGGCGTGCTGGTGGACGAGGGGCTGCCGCTGGTGCTGCTGGAGGGCGACGCAGCCGCGCTCGCGCCGTTTGGCTGCGCGCTGTTTCGCCTGGAGTCGTGGGTTGATCTGCCCGATCTGCCGGGGCCGCGCCCGGCCCTGCGCCCGGCAAGCGCTGCCGACGTGGACGACCTTGCGGCGCTGTACGACGCGAGCTACGCCGGCGTTGCGCTGCACGAGGCGCGCGCCGCTCCCGACTGGCGCGCATGGCTCGCAGATCACACGGCGCTGGTGCTGGAAGATGGCCGCGGCCGGGTGGTGGCCTACGCGGCGCCCGCCGTTAGCGCGCCGAGCATCGCCGAGGCCGCCGCCGCCGACGCCGGCGCCGCGCGGCTGCTGCTGCGCGGGCTGCTGGCCGTGGCCGGCGCGCCATTGCGCCTGCTGCTGCCGCCGGCGCACCCGCTGGCTCAGGCCGCGCTTCAGCTTGGCGGCACCGCGAGCCAGCGCGCCTACAGCACGGCGCCCGCCGCGCTGGCCGGCGTGGTCGATCTGCCGGGGCTGCTGGCCGCGCTCGCGCCCGAGCTCGAGCGGCGCCTCGCGGCTTCGCGCTACAGCGGGTGGGGCGGCAGCCTGCGGATCGAGCTTGAGGCCGAGCGCGTGACGCTGGCGTTTGAGCATGGCCGGGCGACCGTATTCGACGGCACGCGCCCGGCCGACGTGCGGCTGCGCCAGGTGGCGCTGCCGGCGCTGGCGCAGCTGTGCCTGGGCTATCGCTCCGCCGCCGACCTGCGCGCAACCGGCGAGCTGGCCTGCGACGACGCGGCGCTAGGCCTGATCGACGCGCTGTTTTCGCCTGAGGTTTCGGCTTGAAGAGGGGCTTTGCCCTTCCGGCTCCCCTATTTCCGATAAGGTCTATTGCAGCACAGGAGGCGAGTGTGGGCCTGTACGAAAACCTGGGCGTTCGCCGGATCATCAACGCCGACGCGCGCCTGACGCGCCTTGGCGGCTCGCTGATGCCCGCGCCGGTGCTTGAGGCCATGCGCGAGGCCGCCGCCAGCTACGTCGATATTTTCGAGCTGCAGCGCCATGCCGGGCGGCGCCTGGCCGAGCTGACGCACAACCAGGCGGCGTATGTCTGCACGGGCGCCGCCAGCGGCATTTTCCTCGCCACGCTGGCCTGCATGGTCGGCGACGACCTTGTGGCCGCCAGCCAGCTGCCGCGCGTGGCGGCGCACAGGTGCGAGCTGATCATTCACGAGGCCCACCGCATCCCATACGACCAGGCCGCGCTGCTGGCCGGGGCGCGGTTTGTGCAGATCGGCGGCGCGGGCCACACATCGCCCGGCGAGCTTGCCGACGCGATCAGCGAGCATACTGCGGCGGTGCTGTACATTGCCGGCGAGCACCTGCGGCGCGGCGCGCTGCCGCTGGACGAGACGGTGGCGCTGGCGCATGCGCGCGGCGTGCCGGTGATTGTGGATGCCGCCGCGCAGCTGCCGCCGCCCGAGAATCTGTGGCGCTTCACTCGCGATGCTGGCGCCGACATGGCGATCTTCAGCGGCGGCAAAGCGCTGTGCGGGCCGCAGGCCAGCGGCCTGATCGTCGGCCGGGCCGAGTATATCGCGGCCTGCGCGGCCCATGGCGCGCCGCACCAGCGCCTGGGGCGCCCAATGAAGGTGGGAAAAGAGGAGATCGCCGGCCTGGTGGCGGCGGTGGAGTGGTACCTGGCCCAGGATCACCAGGCATGGGCCGCGCGCTTTGAGGCCACCGTCCAGCTGTGGATCGACGCGCTGGCCGGCTGCGAGGGCGTGCGCGCCACGCGCGACTTCCCCAACGAGGCCGGTCAGCCCATCCCGCGCCTGCGCGTCGAGCTCGATCCGGCCCAGTGCGGGCTGACGGGCGGCGAGCTTGCCAGCCTGCTGTGGGAAGGCGACCCGCCGATCGCGGCAGCGCGCACCGCCGGCTGCGGCATCTACCTGACGCCCGACTTGCTTCAGCCCGGCGAGGAGCAGGTGATCGCCGCGCGGCTGCGCCAGCTGCTTGCGGATGTGCGCGGCCATGCCGCGCCGAGCGATGCCGCGAACGCGTGAGAGGCCCGCCAGCTTCACAGGCGGCACCACGCGCTGTTCGCGATTGCTCTGCCGAAGCTCTAGGCGCTGCGCCGCTTGCCGATACCGAGCAGGCCGCCGGCTTTGCCAATGCTCAAGATCGAGCCGGTGCTGCCGATGCTCAGGATCGAGCCGGCGCTGCCGATGCTCAAGATCGAGCCGGCGCTGCCGATGCTCAAGATCGAGCCGGCGCTGCCGATGCTCAGGATCGAGCCAGCACTGCCGATGCTCAGGATCGAGAAGATGCTACAGAGACTGAGAAGGCACCAGCGGCTCCAGCGGCTCAGGAGGCTGGCTGTGCCGGCCGCTGGCCGCAGCCGATAGCGTGATCGATCGCTCATAGCTCGCTCGACGAAGGTGGGTGCGGCCCAGCGCGGCCGCACCCTGCTTGTGCCAGGCTAGCGGCCGCTGGTGCCGCTGATAATACTGGTAGCGTCGATCAGCGGGGTGGCGCCACTGCCGTTGAACACCGGCAGCTTGCCATCCCATTTCTGCAGCTGCTGGTAGCGGATCAGCTCGGGCGTAATGCTCTGCGCCAGCAGCTTGTTGGCCTCGGCCTGCGCCTGGGCGCGGATCTTAGTGGCGTCGGCCTCGCCTTGCGCCTGGGCGCGCAGCGCATTCGCCTCGCCCTCGGCCTGCACCTTGTCCTGCTCGGCTTTGATCTTGGCCTGATTGAGCGAGTACTGCTGCTGCTCGGCGGCCTGCTGCGCGGTGATCTTGGCGTCGAGCGCCTTCTGCAAGTTGTCGGGCAGGTGCCAGCCGCGCAGGTTCAGCGACTCGAACTTGACGTACTTGGCGGCGAAGCGCTTGCCCAGCTCGTCGGCGATGCGGCCGGTGTACTCGACGCGCTTCTCGCCAAAGATCTCTTCCCAGCCATACTGCGAGGCCACGTCGTTCAGCACCGAGCGCGTCACCTGGCGCACCAGGTTATCCTCGATCGTCTCGATCGGCGCGCCGGCCCACGTCTGGTACAGCTGGGCGGCATTGTTGCGATCGACCGAGTACTGCACGCTCACGTCGGCGAACATCGTCTGGCCCTCGCGCGTGCCGACCTTCACGCTGTCGTCGCCGCTGACTTTGCCCTCGGTATTTTGCTGCACCATCACCAGCGTCTGCACGCCCACCGGGTAGCGCGTAATGCTTTCGGTGAGCGGGTTGATGAACACCCAGCCCGGATCGAGCGTGTTAGTGACCTTGTGGCTGGCCTTGTCGAACACAATGCCGACGTAGCCCGGGTCGATCGTGCGCCAGGTGGTGAACAGCAACCCCAGGCCGCCAAGCGCCACCAGCGCGATGATTACCAATGTGCCAAGGCGGGCGGCCGCACGGGCGGGGTTCGGACTAGCGGTGCGTGCCATTGGTAGGCTCCTTTGTGTTGTGTTGCGATTGGTTTGTCTGTGTATCGGGCTCGGAACCGAGCGCCTGGTCGGCCGCAGCGTCGATGTCGCTGCCGAGCCGGCCAAGCCAGCGCAGAATGCCAGGGGCGATCATGACGCCGATCTGCCAGAGCACAACGACCAGAACGATCGCCACGACGAATTCCAAGAGCGTCGGGCTCATGCTGCCTCCTGCCCCACACACGGCGGGGCGCGCGGTTTTCTCGTGATGATCTACGGCCGGGCCAGCCAAAGGTTGCACGCTGAGGGTATCGCGGCTGCGCCTGTGCGACACAGCCGGCGTTCGTTACAAAGCGCTGCGGCCTACAGGCCCGCCACTCTATTGTACTACCATCTTGCTTTTCGTTTAGAAGCTGTTTGAAGAGGAGTGCGCGAGGGCTATGCCTCTCGCGCACTCTTTGCCGGCGGGCGGCGGCGACGAATGTGCTCGCTACCTGCTAGAAAGAGTGACGTTTGGAGGGACGAAGTTCCTCCGAACTACCCTTTTCAGACAACGCCATAGAGCGTGTTTGTCACGCGTGCTGACATATACGGCAACAACACTGGCACGCCGCGATTCGGCGCGGGCGTCGTGTGCCTGTGGCAGTATTCTGCACTGCAGTGCGCTAATAGCCGGTATACATGCCGTATCACTTCGCCGGGTTGAAGGGTGAGCATATGCTGAGTATTGGCGCGTAGACGCCTGTTTGCGCGCGTGGTAGCGTTAAACGCGGGTTAAAAAATAGTTAATAGGACACGGCTCAGTTCCTATCAGCGCACACAACTCAGAAAGGAGCCCGCACCATGAGCTACCGAACCACGCTTGCGCTTGCCGCCGTACTGGTCACATTCGCCCTTGTGCTGATCGGCAGCGTGATGGCGCAGACCGGCCAATCGCAGGCGAGCGCCGCTGCCAGCGCCGCCGTGATCAGCGCGACCGACGTGCCGACCATGCCGCCGGCGACGGCGCCGGCCGAGGCGACCGTGGCGCCAATTGCCGCGCCAGCCCCGGTCGAAGACGCGAGCATCGCGTTGCTGAAAGAGCGCGAGCTCGAGTACCGCAAGCTGATCGAAGAGGCCAATGCGCGCCTCAAGGTGGCGAACGATCGCATCAGAGTGGCCAATCGCCAGCAGCAGTCGCTGCTCGACCAGCTGAAGCGCGCGTACGCGAAGCAGCAGGAGCTGGCGCAGGCTCAGTGTACGGCAGCCCAGCCGTAGCGCGCTGCCTTGCGGCAGTGGCGTACGCCACGCGCGCATATCGGGGCATTCCGAACCGCCTTGCCGGCTCTGCAACCGACTACTACGACGAAAGGACGCCATACCATGACGAAATCACGTGCCAATAAGCCATCGCGCCCTGGCGCGCAGGGAGTGAAAACCCTGCTTACCGCCGCCTCGCTGGCGGCTACGCTGGGCGGCTGGGCCACGCTCTCGCGCGGCCTGACGCAGGCCAAGCCGCAGAGCGCGCCGACCGACCAGATCGCGCGGGCCGTTGCGACGCTCGTGCCCAGCGCGACGCCACAGGTTCCGTCGCCGACATTCGTGCCGCTGCCGACGATCGCGCCGCTGGTGCGCCTGAAGGCAGTGCCTAATATTGCCGCCCCGGCGCTGCCCGCCGCGGCCGCGCCGCCACCAGCGGCGCCCGATGCAGCGCCAGCAGCGCCAGCAGCGCCGGCCGCTGGGGCGCCGGCCGCAGCGCCGGCCGAGGCGCCACCGCCAACCGCCGCGCCACCGGCCGAGCCGCCGCCGCCAACCGATGCCGCGCCGCAGCGGCCGCAGCCGACCGCGACGACCAAGCCTTCGCAGCACGATGAGCCAGAGCCCTCGAAGGCACCGCAGCCGACCGCGACCCAGCTGGCGCCGACCGATACGCCGCTGCCGCCAACCGATACGCCGGTGCAGCCTACTGCCACGGCGGCAGTGCCAACCGATACGACGGTTCCGCCTACTGCTACGGTGGCACCGCCCACTGCCACGGTGGCACCGCCCGACGGTACGCCGGTGGTGCCGACCGCGACCCAGCTGGCGCCGACCGCGACCCGGCTGGCGCCCACCGCAACCCACGCGGCACCAACCGCGACGCAGTCGGCGCCCACCGCAACTCCGAAGCCGACCGCGACGCAGTCGGCGCCCACCGCAACTCCGAAGCCGACCGCGACGACCAAACCGTCGAAGAAGTAGGTGAACATAATGCAAGAGCAAGCCTTTTGCGCGATGGGCTGCACCATGCATGCCATTATCGACGCTGACTCAGCCCAGGCGAGAGCCGAGCTTGCGGCAGTACCCGGGTGGTTCCAGGATTGGGAGCGGCAGCTCAGCCGCTTCGATCAGCAGAGCGAGCTTTCGCGCTTCAACCAGGCCTACGACGATACGATTGCGGTGAGCAAGCCATTCATGGAAGTGCTGCAGGCCGCGCTGTGGGCCGCCCAAGCCAGCGGCGGGCTGGTCACCCCAACTCTGCACGATCAGCTCGTGGCCGCCGGCTACGATCGCTCGTTCGAGCTGATTGAGCGTGAGGCAGCCTGCGCGCAGCGGGCGGTCGGCGCCGGGCATATCGCCGCCGACACGTACGGCAGCTGGCGCGCGATCAAGTTCGACCCGCGCGCCCGCACCGTGTCGCGACCGGCGGGCATACGGCTCGACTTTGGCGGGATTGCCAAGGGCTGGGCCGCCGACCGCGCGGCTCGCCAGCTCGGGAGAGCCGCGCCTGCGCTGATGGACGCCGGCGGCGACATTGCGCTGAGCGGGCCACGCGCCGACGGATCGCCCTGGGCGATTGCGATCGAGCACCCGTTCGAGCCGGGCGCCGAGGCCGGGCTGCTGATGCTCAAGCGCGGCGGCGTGGCGACATCCGGGCGCGGCTATCGGCGCTGGCAGCACGGCGACACCTGGCGGCACCATATTCTCGACGCGCGCACCGGCGAGCCGGCCGACACCGACGTCGTCAACGCAACGGTCGTCGCGCCCAGCGCGGTCGAGGCCGAGGTTGGCGCGAAGGTGGCGCTGATCCTGGGCAGCGAGGAAGGCATCGAGTGGCTCGAGGCGCGGCCGACCATGGCCGGGCTGTTGGCCCTTGCCGACGGCACGATCCTGATCAGCAGCCGCATGCACGCCCTGCTGTGGCAAGGCTGAGCGCAGAGCGCCCCGCCCGACGGATACTGGCCGACGAGACACCGCGCATGGTCGCGGCTTCGGGTGGCAGCAGCAGCTTCGGGCCGCTGTATGCGCCCCTGCTACACAACGTATGAAAGCAACGAGGAGGTAGATCATGGCCGATGAGAAAGCCCTGCGCCTGGCGGCCATCCGCGCTGCCAATGCCGCCAAGACCACCGCCGAGATGCGCGTGCCGCGCTCGCCCGCTACGGCGTCGCCTTCCGAGAGCTTCGAGGAGCAGCTAACTTCGCAGGCGCTGCTG
The DNA here is from genome assembly GCF_046328425.1 of Kouleothrix sp. Classification (NCBI taxonomy): domain Bacteria; kingdom Bacillati; phylum Chloroflexota; class Chloroflexia; order Chloroflexales; family Roseiflexaceae; genus Kouleothrix; species Kouleothrix sp. The sequence continues at coordinate 5,056 of NZ_JAXLWP010000015.1, read as the reverse complement.
CCGCTGATGATGCTGCTGCTAGCGGCGGCGGCCGGCGCGGTTGTCGCGGTGCTTGCGATGCCGGCGATCCTGCCGGGCCTGAACGCCTCGCTGCGCGGCGCCGACCCGAAAGCCTACTGGTTTCTGTCGCGCGCCAGCGCCATGGTGGCCTACGGCCTGCTGTGGATGTCGATGGTGTTTGGCCTGATGATGGGCACCCGGCTGTCGGCGAATTGGCCGGGCGGCGCGAGCACGTTCGAGCTGCACCAGCACACCAGCCTGCTGGGCCTGCTGTTCGCCGTCTTCCACGCGCTGATCCTCATGGGCGACGCCTACATTCACTACGGGCTGCGGCAGATCCTGGTGCCGTTCAGCAGCACCGGCTACAAGCCGCTGTGGGTCGGCCTTGGCCAGGTTGGCATCTACGTGCTGGCGCTCGTGACGCTGAGCTTCTATGTGCGCCCGCTGATTGGCCAGCAGCTCTGGCGCGCCATCCACTTCCTGAGCTTCGTGCTGTTCGCGCTGGCGCTGGGCCATGGCCTGTACAGCGGCTCCGACAGCCACCTGCTATGGGTTACTATGCTCTACTGGGCCAGCGGTATCATGGTGCTCTTCCTGACGGTGTATCGCTTCCTGATGGCCATGACCGCGCGCACGGCCGGCGCTCAGGACGAGCCCGACCCCGAGCGCGTGCTCTACGTCGAGAGGTAGCGCTGGGCCATGGCTCGTGCGAATCCGTCCCTCACCCCCCTCTTCCGCGCTCGGGAGAGGGGGGATTATTGTTTGCGCCGTGGTAGGGACACAAAGCGGTCGCACCACGACGCCAAATCAGGGAAAGAAGCAGGCGGAGGGTCGAAAGACGTTGCCCGAGCCCGGCGCGCTGGGCGCCGGGTTTGACAGGCGCAAAGCGCAACCTTTACAATACCACCAGCGTACTGTGCATGGGTATTCACTTCAGCCTTGCAACCTGGCGCGCAGTTCACAGAGGACAATATGCGACTGATACTTTATCTTGGCAAGGGCGGTGTCGGTAAGACCACCACCGCGGCCGCAACGGCGGCGCGCGCCGCCGAGCTGGGCCACCGCACGCTGGTGGTGAGCACCGACGTAGCCCATAGCCTGGCCGACGCGCTCGACCACCCGCTGGGCGCGCTGCCGACGCAGCTGACCGACCGGCTGTGGGGGCAGGAGATCAACGTGCTCGACGAGGTGCGCCAGCACTGGGGCGAGCTGCGCACCTACCTGGCGGGCCTGCTGCGCCGCAAGGGTGTCGACGACGTGGCCTCGGAAGAGCTGGCGATTATTCCCGGCATGGAAGAAGTTGTGAGCCTGCTGCATATTCGCCGCCAGGCCAAAGAGGGCAACTTCGACGTGGTGGTGGTCGACGCCGCGCCCACCGGCGAGACGATCCGGCTGCTGACGATGCCCGAGACATTCCAGTGGTACGCCGCGCGCGTGATGGACTGGGACCCCGGCACGCTCAGCGTGGCCAAGCCGCTGGTGCGCGCGCTCATCCCGGCTACCAACGCCTTCGAGACGCTGAACCGGCTCACCAAGGGCGTCGAGGCGTTGCGCGAGACGCTCACCGACCCGAATGTTAGCTCGTACCGGCTGGTGGTGAACGCCGAGCGCATGGTGATCAAAGAGGCCCAACGCGCCGCGACCTACCTCTCGCTGTTCGGCTACCCCGTCGATGGCGTGGCGCTGAACCGGCTGCTGCCGCTGCACGCGGCCGAGGGCGAGTTTATGCGCAAGCTGGCCGAGCTGCAGGCCGGCTACCGCAAAGAGGTGCACGATATCTTCGCCCCGCTGCCGATCTGGGAGGCCCAGCACCACCCGCGCGACATCAAGGGCGTTGAAGACCTGGCGATGGTCGGCCGCGAGCTGTTCGGCAGCGACGACCCGACGCGGGTGTTTTTCAAGGGTGCGGTGCAGGAGATCGCCAAGGAGGGCGACGAGTACGTAATGCGCCTGCCGCTGCCGCATGTCGAGATCGGCAAGGTGAGCATGACCAAGCGCGGCGACGAGCTGTTCATCGCGATCGGCAACTTCAAGCGCGATATGATCCTGCCGCTGACGCTGGCCGAGCGGCCGGCCAAGCGCGCGGTGTTCCGCGGCGGTGTGCTCGAGGTGCGCTTCGGCCCGCCCGAGGCGCCGCAGCCCGCGCCGGCGCCGGCCAGCTAGCCGCTGTTTTCTGTTGATCACAACCAAGCCGAAGGGCCGAGCGTGCAGCTCGGCCCTTTGCGCTGCTGGCGACACCCCGGCGCTCGCTAGCCGCACGCGGCGACAAACGCCTCGAATAGCGCGCGCTGCTCGGCTACCTCGGGCAGCGCCTCGGGGTGCCACTGCACCGCCAGCGCGAACGGGTGGCCCGGCAGCTCGATCGCCTCTACCAGGCCGTCGGGCGCGGTGGCGACCACGCGCAGCGGCGCGGCGATGTCGCGGCAGGCCTGGTGGTGCAGGCTGTTGACGCTCAGCAGCGGCGTGCCGACGATCGTGGCCAGCCGCGAGTCTTCGGCCACGCGCACCGGGTGCGGCCGCATGTCGAAGGGGTGCTCGGGGAAGTAGGTGTGCCGCAGCGCGCCGGGGTGCGCGGCGGTGTCGGCGTAGAGCGTGCCGCCAAGCGCGACGTTCAGGATCTGCGCGCCGCGGCAGATGCCGAACAGCGGCGTGGCCTCGGCCAGCGCCCAGCCGACAAGCGCAAGCTCGGCGGTGTCGCGCTCGGGCTCGATGCCGCCAATCTGCTCGGATGGCGCGCCGCCGTACAGGCCCGGCGCCAGGTCGCCGCCGCCCGAGAGCAGCAGCCCGTCGAGGCGCTGGTGCAGCGCGCGCAGCGTTGGCTCGGCCAGTCCGGGCGGGATGAGCAGCGGGATGCCGCCCGCGCGCTCGACGCCGGCGACAATCAGGGCCAGCAGGGTGTCGAGCGCGGCGCGGTGCTGGGCGCCGGGCGCGTGCGTCGTGATACCGATCAGGGGCATGGCGTACTCCTTGGTACATGGCCGCAAGCCAGGCTTGCGACGTTGCCGATCTGTAGCACCAATGGTATCATTAAAAAAGCAATTGCTATCGAAAGAAGGAGCACGCGCTATGGTAACCGAAGAGATGGTGCGCACCGCGCTGAAGAATGTCTACGACCCCGAGATCGGCCTGGATATCGTCAACCTGGGGCTGGTGTACAACGTCGACGTGCAGGACCAGGGCAAGAAGGTGCAGATCGACATGACCCTGACCACGCCGGCGTGCCCGGCCGGGCCGCAGATCATCGACCAGGCCCGCCGCGAGGTTGGCGCGCTGAAGGATGTGTTCAAGGAGCTCGAGGACGTGAGCGTCAACCTGGTGTGGACGCCGTTCTGGAACCCGAGCATGATGAGCGAAGATGCGCGCGAGGAGCTTGGGTTCTTTTAGAATTTGTCTGATACCAACTCTGTGTGATTAATTTCTTTTTTTGGGATGCCCAGCCCGGCGAAGCCGGGCTGGGCATCCCAAAACGAATTTCAGGCGGCGAAGCCGCTTCAGATCCTATCACAGCTCCTCGGCGAGCCCGATGAGCAGCCCTTCGGGGCCGCGGATGTAGCAGAGCCGATACGAGTCCTCGTACTGAACCACGTCGCCGACGAGCTGCGCGCCGCGCGTGCGAAGCCTGGCGAGCGTCTCGTCGATGTCGTCCACGGCGAACATGACGCGCAGGTAGCCGAGCGCGTTCACCGGTGTGTTGCGGTGATCGGCGACTACAGGCGGGGTGAGAAATTGCGAGAGCTCGATCCGGCTGTGGCCATCGGGAGTGACCATCATGGCGATCTCGACGCGCTGGAGCCCCAGCCCGGTGACGCGCCCGGCCCACGCTCCTTCGATCGTAGCTCGCCCTTCGAGCGTGAGGCCAAGCTCGGCGAAAAAAGCGATGGCGGTATCGAGGGATTCCACCACGATACCGACATTGTCCATGCGCTTGAGACCCATCTCATTTCCTCCTTATCGTAGATCGGGCGCTGCGGCCGGAAGATGCACAAACCGGCGCGAGCAGCCAGTAGATTACCACGTCGGCACGGGCACAGATCGAGCAGCTCAGGCAGACACGGGACATTCGTTCCCAAGGAGCAAGCCATGGCGACCGATAAGATCCACTTTACCAAAGAAAAAGAAACCATGCTCATGACCTTGAGCGGCCGAGCGATCCAAAGCCAGTGGGAACATCCGATCTTGCGCGATCCGTGGGCCGAAGAGGCGATGCGGCATATCGACTATGACCTGAATAAGCAATTAACGGGAGTGGCCTCATGGAGCATATGGAAAGACATCGGGCCTGCGATTATTGCCACGCGCGCTGCGACCTTTGATGCCCTCACGGCGCACTTTCTGGCCGATCACCCGGACGCGGTCGTCGTCCAGGTGGGCTGCGGAATGGACAGCCGTGTGTTTCGAGTCGATCCGCCTGCCAGTGTCGAGTGGTTTGACGTAGATTATCCCGATGTGATCGACCTGCGGCGCCAACTGTTTCCCGAGCGAGGCGCCTATCACCTGGTCGGCGCACCGCTCGCCGATCTGCGCTGGTTGGACGAGGTTCCACGGGGCCGGCCGGGGCTGTTTCTCGCCGAGGGGGTGCTGCACTACCTGAGCGAAACAGAAGTGAAAGCGCTCCTCACTGCGATAGTCGCTCACTTCCCCAGCGGCCAGCTGATCTTCGATATCTGCAATTCGTTCATCGTGAAGCGGGCGGGCGCGAATGTTGGCGGCACGGGTGCAACCTACAAATGGGGGCTTGACGATCCGCAGGACATCGGGCGGATCGAGCCGAGGCTTGAGCTGGTCAAGGAATTCAGGCCAAGCGAGCTGGTCGGGTTTTCGCGGTTTCCGCTATGGTGGCGGGTGCTTTCCCGCGCGCAAGAGCCCATCGCTACGCTGCGTAGAATGGAGCGTACGCTGGTCTACCGCTATTCGGGCGCAGGCGCGGCATCACGAGCATGATACCAGTACCTTTCAGACAGGTTCTCAGATTTTGGCGCTTTGCGCCAAAATCTGAGAACTATACGTGTAGGACAAACGCAGTTGGCGCTATCAGCCTTCGTCAGAGCGGTACTAT
>NZ_JAXLWP010000014.1:0-190472 GCF_046328425.1 Kouleothrix sp. | reverse complement strand
CGTCGTGCAACTCAATCTATATACGTGATCAAGCGAACAGCGTATTAGGGCTGCCGCCAGTCGCTGGCGGCGTCGAGCCGGGCGATCTGCTCGGGAGCAAGCGACAGATCAAGCGCGCCCAGGCTGGCTGCCAGCTGCTGCGGGCTGTTCGCGCCGACGATCGGGCTGGTGACGACCGGGCGTGCCAGCAGCCAGGCCAGCGCCACCTGCGCCGGCTCGGCCTGCAGCTCGCCGGCCAGCGCCAGCAGCGCATCGACGATCGCCCAGCCGCGGTCGTTGAAGTAGCGCTTCTGCACGCCGCCGGCACGCTCGCTCGCGGGAACATCGGCGCCGCGCCGGTACTTGCCGGTGAGGAAGCCGCCGGCCAGCGGGCTATACGGGATCACGCCGAGCCGCTGGTCGGCGCACAGATCCTGCAGCTCGCGCTCGAACTCGTCGCGGTGGGCCAGGTTGTAGTGCGGCTGCAGCGCGTCGTAGCGCGCGAGCTGCCGGCGCTCGCTCGCGCCCAGCGCCAGCGCCAGCCGCCAGGCCGGGATGTTCGAGCAGCCGATGTAGCGCACCTTGCCGGCGCGCACCAGGTCGTTCAGCGCGTCAAGCGTCTCGTCGATCGGCGTCTCGGCGTCGTACCAGTGCGTCTGGTACAGGTCGATATAGTCGGTCTGCAGGCGGCGCAGGCTGTCGTCGCAGGCGCGCAGCAGGTGCGCGCGGCTGAGCCCTTCGCCGTTGGGGCCGCCCCACATGCGGCCGCGCGCCTTGGTGGCCAGCACCACTTGGGCACGGCTGCCGCGCTCGCGCATCCAGCGGCCGATGATCTGCTCGGCGACGCCGCCGGGGTTGTTCGGCGCCCAGCTCGAGTAGACATCGGCCGTATCGACAAAATTGCCGCCGGCGTCGGCAAACGCGTCGAGCACCGCAAACGCCGCGCGCTCGTCGGCCGTCCAGCCGAACTGCATGGTGCCGAGGCACAGCGCCGATACGCGCAGGCCGGCGCGCCCTAACCGTCGATAATGCATGGTTTGCCTCTAAAATCTAATTAGGACTTACGTAGTTGGCGCGCTCAGTCTTCGGCAGAGCGGTACTATTTCTCTGTATCGTGTCCATTTTCCGCGCTGCGCGCGGAAAAACCGCACACAGAAGATGACCAAGTACCATGCTGCCGCAGGCTCAATCTCTGCCTTTAGGAAGCCGAATCACGCAAGTGCGTAACTCCTAACGTGATCAAGCGAACAGCGTCTCATTTCTGGCGGTGGCCACAGTAGTAATGCTCATGGTTTGCCCCGGCGCGGCAGCGGGGCTGCCGCGCCGGGGCCGAGGACACCATGATTAGCTCTGGTATGAGCAAAAAGCGTGCCCGGCGTAGCGTGGCACGCTTTTTGCTTTACTTGAGTACTGCATAGATGCCACGGTGCATCGATGCGAGTAAGCATCCTTTACCGTAGTGGAGGACACCATGATCAACTTCATTCTGTGGCTGCTGTTTGGCGCGCTGGTCGGCTGGTTGGCGAGCATCGTGATGCGCACCGACGCGCAGCAGGGCGCCCTGCTGAATATTGTCGTCGGCATTGTGGGCGCATTCCTCGGCGGATTCCTATTCAGCCTGCTCGGTATCGGCGGCTCGAACATCAACAACAGCGATTTCAGCCTGGGCGCGCTGCTTGTGTCGTTTATCGGCGCGGTGGTGCTGCTGGGTATTGTGAACCTGGTGCGCCGCGGCTCGGTGCGATAACCGCGCGGCTTCGTAGCACAGTGCGGGGGTGGCAGTGCCGCCCCCGCAGTTGCTTTGGTGGGGTTTGGGGGCGGCTTCGCCGCCCCCAAATTTCTTTTTCTTGTGCGGCGCCCGGCAAAGCCGGGCTCCACACAAGAAAACACAAGTAATCAAACGAAGTTGGTATAAATAGGCTTTTCAGACAGCCTCCTAGCCAGTGCGCTCTGTTTCCCAGGCAATCCGACCCGCCCCAGGCCAATGCCGCGCAAATACGACGTGCGAGCATAGACGAAAAATGCCCGCATGCACGTTTACTAAGCGGATCCCTCTGAGCCACGCATGCGCGCGCTCCACGCTCGCCGCCGCGCAGTTTCCCAGAATTCAAACACAGAAAAAAACCGCAGGTTCTGCGGCGTTGGCCTGCTACGATCGCCGCGAGATGGAGGAAGCGCCTATGAGTCAGGCTGAAAACATCTACGGAAGGCTGGACGCGATCGAGCGCCTGCTGGCCAGCGCGCCCACCGGCCGAACGACCGGCGAGCTAGCCCAGCAGTTTGGCGTCGACGCCGACACGATCCGCCGCGATCTGCTGCGCCTCGAAGACCTTGGCACTGGTCTGATCAAACACGGCCGGCGCTACCTGATCGACCATCGCCGCTCGTTTCACCGGGTAAAGCTGAGCAACGACGAGGCACTGGCGCTGTACCTGGCTGCGCGCCTGCTCTCGCGCCACAGCGACGAGCACAACCCGCACGTGGTCAGGGCGCTCGAGAAGCTAGCCGACGCGCTGAGCGCAAAGTCGCCGCTGATCGCCGGCCATATGAAGCGCGCGGCCGACGCGGTGCGCGCCCGCAAGGTGCGCCGCGAGTATGTCGCAGCGCTGGAGGCAATGACGCAGGGCTGGGCCGAGGGGCGCAAGGTGCGGCTGCGCTACCGCTCGTACACCAAGGACGAGACGACCGAGCGCGTGTTTGCGCCCTACTTCATCGAGCCGTCGGGGATCGGCTACGCCTGCTATGCGATCGGCTACGACGAGCTGCGCGGGGCGCTGCGCACGCTCAAGATCGAGCGGGTGTACGAGGCGCGGCTCACCGACGAGCGCTTTGCGGTGCCCGAGGCATTCGACCCGCAGCAGCTGCTGGCCTCGGCCTGGGGTGTGATCTGGCGCGACGAGGGCGCGATCGAGGTGACGCTGCGGTTTGCGCCCGGCGTGGTGCGCCGGGTCAAGGAGAGCACCTGGCACCCCAGCCAGCGCATCGAAGACCTGGCGGATGGCTCGTGCCTGTTCACGGTGCTGGTCGGCAGCACGATGGAGTTCAGGCCGTGGGTGCGCCAGTGGGGCAGCGCGGTCGTCGTTCTCAGCCCGGCCACCTTCCGCGAGGAGATCGCCGCCGAGGTGCGCGAGATGGCGCGGGCGTATGGGATGGAGGTGGCAGATGGCTGATCCAGTGCTACTGCTTTGGGGCAAGACCACCGACGACGAGCGCTACCATCCCGCGCTCTTCCATATGATCGACGTAGCGCTGGTGGCGCGCGCGCTGCTGACTACCAACGGATCGCGCCGCGTCCGTACTGCTATGCGCTACGCATGGGCCGGCGCCGATCTGGATCAGCTTGACGCCTGGCTACCGTTTATCATCGCGCTGCATGATATTGGCAAGATCTCCGCGCCATTCCAGCGCCAGCAGAGCACACCCGGCGCAAAGCTTCAGAACGCGCGGCTGCTGCGCGATGGGTTTGATCTTGGCACCGATGGCGACGCGCCACCGGCGCATAGCGCGGTCAGCGCCTGGTGGCTGAATGCGCAGTTAGCGGCGATCGAGCCAGGCTTACATCGTGATGCACTATATGCGATCCGCGATGCAGCAGGCGGCCACCATGGCTGGTTCGCTGGCGATCTGGAAAGTTCGGTGGGAGGCTACCTGGCGCGCCACGAGCCAGCGAGCTGGAACATCCTGCGTTCTGAAGGTTATCAGCTGTTGCGCGCGGCGCTCGGGCCAGCCACTGGCGCACTTGCTGCGATCGGGCAGCCGCGCCGGGTGCGACCGGCGACCGCAGCGCTGACGGGCCTGACCGTAATCGCCGATTGGGTCGCGTCAAATGCCTACTACTTCCGCCCAGACTGCTCCTCGTCGCTCGATCGCTATCTAGAGATCAGCGCCGGCCGGGCGCTCGACGCGCTGGCCGAGATCGGCCTGATCACTGAGCGCAAGCCTGCAGTTTATGCCGGCTTTCAAGCGACCTTCCCCGGTCGCGCCGACATACGCGATCTTCAGCTCCAGATCGACACACTCGACGCCGCCGATTTGCCGATACCAGGGCTGTTTGTCATCGAGGCGCCGACTGGGGAGGGCAAAACTGAGGCTGCATTGGCGCTGGCCCGTCGCCTGGCTGAACAGGGTGCGTCGGACGAGCTGTACTTCGGCCTGCCGACAATGGCGACTAGCAACCAGATGTTTCAGCGCCTGACCGATTTCTTCGACCGCCTATACGGCGCAGAGGGTGCGGTCAAGCTCGCGCATGGCCAGGCGGCGCTGGTCGAGCGCGAGCTGCGGCGCCTGACACGGCAGCGTGGAGCTGGCGACAGCGATCCCTCGCAGCGCACGAGCGCGGCGTGGGCCGCTAGCGACGAGCAGGTGCTGCAGTGGTTTGGGTCGAGTAAACGCGCACTGCTGGCGCCATTTGGTGCCGGCACAGTCGATCAAATCGAGCTGGCCGGGCTGAATGTGCGCCACGCGATGCTGCGGCTGTTTGGCTTGGCAGGCAAGGTCGTGATTGTCGACGAGGTGCACGCCTACGACACCTATATGAACACGATCCTGGAGCACACGCTTGGCTGGCTCGCGAGCATGGGCGCGTCGGTAATTCTGCTCTCGGCGACGCTGCCGATTGATCGCCACCAGGCGCTCGCGCGGCGCTATCTGGCTGGGCTGCGCGCCGTGCGGCTCGATCGCGTGACGGTTGCGCCAGTGTCAGCCTACCCGGCGCTGGCGATCTATGGCGCGAGCCGGGAGCTTCAGAGCGCGCCGGAAGCATTTCGCTCGCAATCACTCACGATCAGGTTTGTCGCCGATCAGGATATCGCCGCGCAGGCGCAGCGACTGATCGATCTGACCGAACATGGCGGGGCGGTGGCGCGGATCTGCAACCGGGTCGACGACGCGCAGGCGCTCTACGCCGAGCTGCGGCGGCGGAATATTCCAAACCTAACCCTGCTTCACGCCCGCTATCCGCTCGACGATCGCCAGGCGCGTGAGCGTGCGGTTGACCTGGCGGTTGGCAAAGCGACCAAGCGCGCGCCTGGCGATCGGCTGATCATAATCGGTACGCAGGTGCTGGAGCAGAGCCTGGACTACGATGTCGACGTGATGGTGGCGGATCTTTGCCCGATTGACCTCCTGCTCCAACGCGCCGGGCGGCTCCACCGCCATAATCGCCTGCGCGCTGCTGCGCACAATGCCCCAATCCTTTATGTGCAGTGCCTCGCGGGCGCCGATGGCCTGCCGAATGTGGAGCGCTGGAAGAATATCTACGTGCCGTTCGTGCTTTGGCAGACTTGGCTGGTGCTCCAGGCGCGCCAAGGCGGAGTGGGTGCCACGATCGATCTGCCGCGCGATTACCGCCCCTTGATTGAAGCGGTGTATGCGGCGCCTGACCTGCCCGCCGACCAACCTCACGCGGCCGCACTGGCCAGCGCACGCGCTGCGCTGGCAACCGCACAGGCCAAGCAGCAAGATCAGGCTCGCCAGCGCTTGACCCCCGACCCGCTCAGCCGCGACGCGATCGTTCGTGTGGATGGCATCCAATTTATCGAGGACGACGACGGCGCGCTAAGCGGCTGGCAGATCGCCAAAACCCGCTTGGGCGAGCGCGTGACGGTCATCCCGCTCTACCACCACGCCGGCGGGCTGACGCTCGACCGCGCGGGGAGTGAGCCACTCGGCACAGTGGCGAAGGACGATATCGCTGCGCAGAATCGGCTGCTGCAGCGCTCGCTGCCGATTAGCGACCCGCGCCTGGTGGCCTACTTCCGCAAAAATGACAAGTGGCCGCTGCCCGAGCTGCCACCGCTGCTCAAGCACATCCCGCCACTTATCTTTGGCCCAGATGGGCGCACCGCCCTCAGCGGCGTAGCGCTGTACCTCGACCCTGAGCTTGGGCTTGTGATCGAAAAGGAGCAGGTATCGTGACCGACTTCAATCTTTGGCGCGACCCCTGGATCAGAGCGCTCGACATTGATGGAAAGCGCGCTGAGCTTGGGATCTACGACTTGCTGGCGCGCGCCCATCGGCTGCGCGCGCTGTACGACCCCTCGCCGTTGACGGTGGCGGGCATCCATCGGCTGCTGACGGCGGTGCTGCAGGCGATCTACGACCCGTGGGATCTGGCTGAGATCGCCGATGTGCTTGAGGCCGGCCAGCTCGACCGCGCGAAGCTCGACGTATTTGGCGCGCAGCACGGCGCCCGCTTTGGGCTGTTCGATCCAGTCGCGCCGTTCATGCAGACCAGCGACGCGCCGGCGGTGCTCGACAAATCGACGAAGAAAACCGTCGCCTACCTGATGGCCGAAGTGCCATCGGGCACGAATCGCACGCACTTCCAGCATGTGAACGACGCCGAGCACCAGCTGTGCCCAGCCTGCTGTGCGCGAGCGCTGGTTACTATCCCCGCGTTTGCCTCATCGGGCGGCGCGGGCATTAAGCCTTCGATCAACGGCGTCCCGCCGATCTATCTGCTGCCGATCGGCAGCACGCTCGCACAGACGCTGGCACTCGCGCTCACAACCCCTGGCTTTCAGCCGAAGATCGCCGCTGGTGATCGCGCCACCGTAGCGGCTTGGAGTGGCGCAACAACCGTTTCGAAAAATGCTGAGACGGATGCGGTGGGGTATCTCGAAAGTTTGACGTTCCCAGCGCGTCGGATGCGCCTCCAGGCGGTTGAGCGCTCTGCGCGCTGTACGCGCTGCGGTACGCCTACTGACACGTGGGTGAGCGATATTCTGTATGAGATGGGCCTGAGCAGGCGCAAAGGATCCGAGCTGTGGAGAGATCCGTTCGCAGCCTACTATATCGCGGCCAGCAGCAAGGAGATCACGTCGATTAAGCCAAGAGAAGGTCGCTCGCTCTGGCGCGAGTACGGCGCGCTATTTCTTTCCGATCACAGCCTACGGCCGCCAATCCTATCCCAGCTGAGCGGAATGGTCGATGACAGTCTGCTGCCCGCTGATCAACTGCTCCGCTTTCGCTGTATTGGCCTGCGAACGGATGGGAAGGCGAAGAACTTTGAGTGGTTCGACGATGCGCTGGAGGTTCCGCCCGCTCTGCTGCGCGATCAGGCTGGCGCTGAGTTGATCCGCGAGATGCTGGCGCGCTCCGAGGAATGCGGCAAGACGCTCGGGGGGCTATTTACCAAACACCTGCGCCCAAATGGCGGTGAGCGAACCTGGTTCAACACGCTGCGCGACCGCATGCAGGCCGACTACTGGGCCCGGCTGGCGCAGCCGTTTCACGAGCTTGTCGGCAAGGTCTCGCCGGCGAGCGATTACCCGGCGCTCGCGCGCGGCTGGGCTGAGCTGACACTCACAACAGCTGAGCAGGCCGCTCTGAAGGCGCTCGATCAAGTTGGCGATCAGTCTGATCTGCTGCGCCGGCGCGTGCTGGCCGAGCATTGGCTACGAAGCGAGCTGAACAAACGACGAAAGGAGTGGACGAATGACTGAACAACGCCCCGACGCCGCAGCTATCGCCGGATTTCTGGCGCGGCTGGGGCGCCTCGACCCCGGCGGGCTGGCCCAACTGCGGCGCGCGGCCGGCCAATCGCTGGCAGAGGCGCGCGGCGGCTACAGCGTCTTTTTTACGCTGCTGCCAACTGCGATTGAGCGCCCGCGCGAGCAGGAGCGCTACTTTCTGGTCGCCACGCTCTACGCGCTGACTACGCGCGGCGGCGAGCACGCCCGCCAGCGCGACGGCGTATCCCTCGGCAGCGCGCTCGGCCGGGTGCGCCAGGCCCAGCTAGCGGCGACTGGCCAGCGCCCTGATGCGCGCATCAGCCTGGATCGGCGCTTCGCCGCGCTGTGCGATGCCGACGCCGAGCAGCTGCCGTTTCGCCTACGCCAGATTGTACGCCTGCTACACGCCCAGGGTCAGGTGCTCGACTGGGAACGCCTGCTGCGCGACCTGGCCGCCTGGGAACACGCTGATCACTATGTCCAGCGCCGCTGGATGCGCGAGTATTACATTGGCAAGCCCGATGCACAATCGACAGTAACCAAGGAGCAAACACCATGACCCTGATTGCGATTCACCTGCTTCAGAACCACGCCCCATCGAACCTTAACCGCGACGACAATGGCGACCCGAAGGACGCTATTTTCGGCGGCGTGCGCCGCGCGCGCATCTCCAGCCAGGCGCTTAAGCGCAGCATTCGCCGCTCCGGCACCTTTCACGATCATTTTGCACAGGCGCAGCTGCTTGGCGAGCGCACTCAGCTGCTCCCCGAGTGGGTGCGCAGCGAGCTTGAGCATCGCCAAGTCGACGCTGATGTGCGCGACGCGATCCTGTACCACGCCGCGCGCTTTGGCAAGGCCGATAAGAGCCAGGCGGCTGCCGATGACGCCACCGACGACACCAAGACCCGCGGCAAGGGCGGGCGCGGCAAGGGCGAGAAAGGCGCTGAAGGCGAGGCCGAGCGACTGAAGACCAAGCAGCTGATGTTCCTGAGCGCGCGAGAAGTATCCGAGCTGACCGATCAAATGCTTGAGGTTTGCCGCGAGCTTGGGCCGGCCGCGTTCATGGCGCTGGAGACCGAGAAAGAGCTGCTAAACAAGCGCCTCAAGAAGCTGAATCCGCACGCCGTCGACGTTGCAATGTTCGGGCGCATGACCACCTCCAGCCCGTTCAAGGATATCGACGCGGCGGTGCAGGTTTCCCACGCCTTCTCGACCCACCGCGTTGATCAGGAGTTCGACTACTACACGGCGGTGGACGATCGGTCGGGCGAGGTTGGCGCCGGCTTTATCGGCGATGTGGCGTTCAACAGCGCGACCTACTACAAATACATCAACATCCACTGGCAAGGGTTGCTGGCCAACCTGCACGGCGAGCGCGATGTGGCCAAGCAGGCGGTCGCCGCGCTGCTGCGCGCGGCGATGACGGCCATCCCCAGCGGCAAGCAGAATACTTTCGCGGCCCACAACCTGCCCGACTTCGCGCTGATCGAGGTGATCCAGCAGAACATTCCGGTCAGCTACGCCAATGCGTTCCTGCGCCCGGTGCGCGCCGGCGAGGATGAGTCGCTGATGGATCGCTCGATCGCCGCGCTGACCGCGTACGCCGGCCCGCTACCCGAGCGCTTTGATCTCGATGTCGAGCGCGCGGTGTTTCCAGCACCGGCCGACCTGCCCAAAGCTGACGTGTGCGGCTCGGTCAGCGCGCTGGCCGAATGGGTCGCCGCGCGTCTGCCGCAGGATCCGGCACTATGAACACGCTGCTGCTGCGGCTCGAAGGCCCACTGCAAGCCTGGGGGCTGCGCGCCCGCTGGGAGGAGCGCGACAGCGCCTTTGAGCCGACGAAATCGGGCGTGGTGGGCCTGCTGGGCTGCGCGCTGGGCCTGCGCCGCGATAGCGACCGGCTGCGCTCGATCTCCGATGCGCTTGAGATGGGTGTGCGAGTTGACCGGCCAGGCGACTTGCTGATCGACTACCACACTACCGGCGGCGCGAAGATGCTCGATGGAGAGCCCGAGGGCATGCTGAACGCTGAGGGCAAGCCGAAGCGTGAGACCGATGTGTCCAAGCGCACCTACCTGATGGATGCCTCGTTTCTGGTCGCGCTGCGCGGGCCGGATACACTGGTGGCCGAGCTGGCGGCCGCGCTGCACAACCCGATCTGGCCGATGTTTCTAGGCCGCAAGGCCTGCGTGCCGACCTGCCCGGTGCTGGTGGGGGTCGCACAGTACGATACAGTGCGCGATGCGCTGCTGGCTCAGCCGCTGCCCGAGCGGGCCGATCGGCGCAGCGTCCGGCTGATGCTGGAAGCGTCGATCGGCGAGGGCGTGCCACGCAACGACGCCATCGGCGTGCCAGCGCGGCGGCTATTCTGGCCGCGCGCGGCGCGTGAAGAGTACTGGACACCGCCCGATTACGCGAGCAATACAATAAACACTCTGGAGGGATAAGGATGCTCTACCTATCTCGCCTAATCCTTAATACACGGCAGCGCGCCGTCCAGCGTGACCTAGCCGACTGCAATCGGCTACACGCGCGGATCATGGCTGCGCTGCCCGGCGCGCCAGATCGCACAACAGCGCGCGAGCACTTCGGCGTGCTCTACCGGCTTGAGCCGCTGGATGGCCCAGAGCACATGCGGCTGCTTGTTCAGTCAAATCACCTACCCGATTGGTCGAACCTGCCGGCGGGCTATCTCACGCCTTCAATCGACGAGCGCGGCAACCCGGCTGTGCGCTCAATTGAGGACGAGATCGGGCGAATACGCCAGGGCATGCGCTTGCGTTTCAGGCTGCGGGCGAACCCAACCAAGCGGGTCAGCGAGCGCAATACCGAGCAAGATGCGCGCTGGCATGGCAAGCGGATCGAGCTGCGGCGCGAGGCCGATCAGCTCGCGTGGCTAGAGCGCAAGGCGCACGAGTGCGGCTTTGTGTTGCTGGGGGTGCAGCTGGCCGGCGCCGATCTGCCCGATCTTCGCATCACCGAGACGCCAAAGCAGCACGGGCAGCGCGATAACCAGCGGCTCAGCTTTGGCGTTGCTCTGTTTGAAGGCCAGCTTACCGTTGTCGACACGGCACATTTCCACCAAGCGCTACGCGCCGGGGTTGGCAGTGCCAAAGCCTATGGCTTTGGCTTGCTCTCGGTAGCGCTGCTTTCGGGAGGTGCATCGTGAGCGGCAAGAACCTGCGCATGCTGCCAAAAACACGCGATAGCTGGACATACCTGTATGCCGAGCGCTGCCGGATCGACCAGGATGAGAAAGCGATTGCGCTGCAGGATCTGAAAGGCAAAACCGCAGTGCCGTGCGCCTCGCTCACCATGCTGATGCTTGGGCCGGGCACCACGATCACGCACGCCGCAGTCAAAACACTGGCCGAGAACGGCTGCACCATCCTGTGGACTGGCGAGGGCGGCGTGCGGCTCTATGCACAAGGCTTGGGCGAAACCCGCTCTGCGCGCCGGCTGTTGCGCCAGGCGCGCTTGTGCACCAGCCCTGCGCTGCGGCTCAAGGTGGTGCGGCGCATGTACGAGCAGCGCTTTCCCGGCCCGCTCGACCAGGCGCTGACACTACAGCAGATTTGTGGCAAAGAGGGCGTCCGAGTGCGCGAAGCTTACGCACGCGCAAGCCGCGAGACAGGGGTGGCGTGGGGCGGGCGCGAGTACCAGCGCGACGACTGGAAATCGGCCGACCCAATCAACCGCGCGCTCTCGGCGGCGAACAGCTGCCTGTATGGCGTCTGCCACGCCGCTATTCTATCGGCCGGCTACTCGCCGGGCCTGGGCTTTGTGCATACAGGCAAGCAGCTATCGTTTGTCTACGATATCGCCGATCTGTACAAGGCCGAGATCACCATCCCGGCTGCGTTCCAGGCGGTTAAAGATGGCGAGGAGGGAATGGAGGGGCGTGTGCGGCGTGCGCTGCGCGACCGCTTTAAGCACGAGCGCCTGCTGGCGCGCGTGGTCGATGATATCGATGCCGTGCTGGATATTGGCGAGGCGCCCGAGGATAGTGCCTTTGACGAAGATGCTGCCGCACCAGGCGCGCTGTGGGATCCCGAGCTTGGGGGCGTGGCCGGTGGGGCGAACTACGGCGATGGGAGTGACGAACCATGACCGTGATCTTCCTCGAGCGTGTGCCGGTTAGCTTGCGCGGCGAACTCTCGCGCTGGATGCTTGAGGTGCAGGCGGGAGTGTTTGTTGGGACGCTCAGTGCGCTCGTGCGCGACCTGCTGTGGGAGCATGTATGCGATCATATGCGCGCAGGTGCCGGCGCGCTGATCTACCAGAGCAATAGCGAGCAGGGATTCGAGATGCGCTTCTGTGGAAAAACAAGCCGGAGCTTGCGAGACTTCGACGGCTTGCAGCTGATCCAGATCCCACTGTGATGCGGAACTGGTCAGTATTGTCCCCACGGGCGTGGGGGTGAACCGTGTTGGGAGACGGAAGAGGGGCGGAAGCTGATATTGTCCCCACGGGCGTGGGGGTGAACCGTGGAACGGGGTTTCCGTCGAGCGCCTGGGCAAATTGTCCCCACGGGCGTGGGGGTGAACCGAGCTGGCGCACCTGCATGGCCACTGGGAGCCGATTGTCCCCACGGGCGTGGGGGTGAACCGATCGACACGCTCATCCTCGGCACGCCGGCCCTATTGTCCCCACGGGCGTGGGGGTGAACCGCAGCAGTCGGGCGTGGTGGTGTTCCCCAACGGATTGTCCCCACGGGCGTGGGGGTGAACCGAGGTAGCAGCGCCGGCTGGTTCGGCGCCGAAGATTGTCCCCACGGGCGTGGGGGTGAACCGCTCTATATTCTCCTGGGCTGATTTGCTGCTATATTGTCCCCACGGGCGTGGGAGTGAACCGAATTATTGCAAGAAGAGACTGAGATATTAGTAATTGTCCCCACGGGCGTGGGGGTGAACCGTTGCGTACTTTGTGCGCAGGGTATGAGTGATTGTCCCCACGGGCGTGGGGTGAACCGTGTTTCGCTTGTCGTAGGCTTCAAACTTATGTATTGTCCCCACGGGCGTGGAGGGAGTGAACCGCAGTGATGGTTTTCGTTATTCACAGGCAAACATTGTCCCCACGGGCGTGGGAGTGAACCGAAATGAGTATATTCATAAAGCAATTGCTTAAAATTGTCCCCACGGGCGTGAGGGGTGAACCGAGCGCAGCGCTGGCCAGCTCGGCACCTGGTCATTGTCCCCACGGGCGTGGGGGTGAACCGTGGTGTTAAGCCCGATGCGTTTTGCTATTGGCATTGTCCCCACGGGCGTGGGGGTGAACCGGTCACGCGCGCCTCGGGCGAGGTCGACGAGCGATTGTCCCCACGGGCGTGGGGGTGAACCCCCAGCGCCAGGCCCAGGCGCGCGCAATCTTCAATTGTCCCCACAGGCGTGGGGTCGAACCGCAGCGCCGCCTGTGCTTTCGAATATTCCGCCCAATTGTCCCCACGGGCGTGGGGAGTGAACCGCAGGCCAGGTCGGCATCCTGGCGGCGCAGGGTCATTGTCCCCACGGGCGTGGGGGTGAACCGACAATGCAAACATACATCGCTAGTGCAACGGGATTGTCCCCACGGGCGTGGGGGTGAACCGACCAGCCCGATCGGCGCGATCACGATCAGCTATTGTCCCCACGGGCGTGAGGTGAACCGGAAGATAAGGCCAGCCGCTGGCGGATGTTCGAATTGTCCCCACGGGCGTGGGGGTGAACCGCGCGCCCCGTGCGGCTGTACGGTGTACCCAGCATTGTCCCCACGGGCGTGGGGGTGAACCGAAATCTCACGAACACCATAATCTGGGCGTCGGGCATTGTCCCCACGGGCGTGGGGGTGAACCGGCTTGCAACTTCTTCGCTCTTTCGTCGTTTATATTGTCCCCACGGGCGTGGGGGTGAACCGGGCGCGGCGCCCGCCGACACGCAGCTGCTCACATTGTCCCCACGGGCGTGGGGAGTGAGCCGGGCGGGTGAGCTGGCGCGTGGTCGTGCCTGTATTGTCCCCACGGGCGTGGGGGTGAGCCGCGCTGCCAGCGGCGCCACGAACGGGTTACAGGATTGTCCCCACGGGCGTGGGGGTGAACCGCATTCGTACCCGAGCGGGTCGGCCGCGAGCGTATTGTCCCCACGGGCGTGGGGGTGAACCGGGCCGCTAGGCGAAATCGCGCGGCTTGTCGGCATTGTCCCCACGGGCGTGGGGGTGAACCGGTGTCGAGAAACGCGCCCAACCGGCTGGTGAAATTGTCCCCACGGGCGTGGGGGTGAACCGATTGGCGTGGCCCGCCGCCACCCCGCGCGGCATTGTCCCCACGGGCGTGGGGGTGAACCGCAAGCACAGTATAACGGGGTTTTCTTTATTAATTGTCCCCACGGGCGTGAGGGTGAACCGTAACGATCTAAAATTGCTAGTTCTGGCTAGGTATTGTCCCCACAGGACGTGGGGGTGAACCGTAACATGATTATGCGTGCCGGTGAGAGTTATAATTGTCCCCACGGGCGTGGGGGTGAACCAGGAATCACGACACCCACCGCCCGAGCGTGGCCATTGTCCCCACGGGCGTGGGGGTGAACCGCAAACTGACGCGGCAGCACTGGCCGACGCGCTATTGTCCCCACGGGCGTGGGGGTGAACCGGGCACTCGGGTCGAGGACTGGCTGGATGTTGAATTGTCCCCACGGGCGTGGGGGTGAACCGTGGTCACGATGGATATGTGGCGTCCCTATCGGATTGTCCCCACGGGCGTGGGGGTGAACCGTCACCGCGCCGATCGATACCGCGCTCAAGGGCATTGTCCCCACGGGCGTGGGGGTGAACCAGGGTTCTATAATCATGAAAGAGCGCATCGCACATTGTCCCCCACAGCGTGGGGGTGAACCGAAGCCGCGAATGCTATCAAACAGGCGCATAGCATTGTCCCCACGGGCGTGGGGGTGAACCGTATCGCTAAACGAGAACACGCCGATCTTTCCCATTGTCCCCACGGGCGTGGGGGTGAACCGGCGGCCAAAGCCGAGCGCGATGCGGCCAAAGCATTGTCCCCACGGGCGTGGGGGTGAACCGTATGGCCTGCTGCCGCGCATCAACGGCGGGGAATTGTCCCCACGGGCGTGGGGGTGAACCGTAGGAGAACGCATATGCCTGCCCCGAGCGCGGATTGTCCCCACGGGCGTGGGGGTGAACCGCACCATGCGATGCATTTGCAGCACGCCTATAAATTGTCCCCACGGGCGTGGGGGTGAACCGGGCGGCGCGCCTCAACGACCGCGAGCGCGCCATTGTCCCCACGGGCGTGGGGGTGAACCGCAACCGTGTGTGTGGATACTCGGGTGCAACTCATTGTCCCCACGGGCGTGGGGGTGAACCGCTCCCAACCTGAGCTAGTCGCTCCCCCGATGATTGTCCCCACGGGCGTGGGGGTGAACCGGCTCCGACGGGGCAAAAGGCATTATGGGAGGCATTGTCCCCACGGGCGTGGGGGTGAACCGAGATCGGGCACAGCATCGGATACACCGCGAGATTGTCCCCACGGGCGTGGGGGTGAACCGAAAGTGAACGCCGCCGACAAATCCATTTTGCCATTGTCCCCACGGGCGTGGGGGTGAACCGAAGCCCCCGCATGCCGCCCGCCTCAACCCGCGATTGTCCCCACGGGCGTGGGGGTGAACCGGCGATCGCCGTGCACATAGGCGACGATCCACGATTGTCCCCACGGGCGTGGGGGTGAACCGCGCCTGGGCCTGGCAGCAAATCGGATCGGGCAATTGTCCCCACGGGCGTGGGGGTGAACCGTGGCACCCCGATCTGATCGACCTGATCAAGTAATTGTCCCCACGGGCGTGGGGGTGAACCGGCGGCGACGCTGGCCGCCACCGCGAGCGCAGGATTGTCCCCACGGGCGTGGGGGTGAACCGCGATGCTGCGCGAGGCGTTCCGGCTGTTTGTGCATTGTCCCCACGGGCGTGGGGGTGAACCGTTTTCTGAGGGGGCGGGCAAGGTGCTCGCCATATTGTCCCCACGGGCGTGGGGGTGAACCTGCGACGAAATGTGCCGCCGTCGCACCCGGCGTTCGGTCGGGTGAGGGTCGTAACAAGAACATGGGGGATGCATCTGGGATGCAGCGCAAAGCTGCGCCCCACCGCAGCCAGGCTACGGAATGTACCACCACGTCCCAGCGGATGCGCAGGGCACGCAGGTTTGCCGGTGCTTCGTCCGCATACCCCCACATCCGCGCAGCGTCGCGCTGAGCGCGCGCGACAATGGCCAGGCCCACCAGTGCGTGCCGCACGTGCGTGCGTTCCTCTCGCGCAGGCGCGAGAATCTTTTGGCGCGAGCGCGCTACGTTTCGGTGCGAGCGCGCTGTGCTTCGGCGCGAGCGCGCTACGTTTCGGCGCGAGCCTGCTACGCTTCAGCGCGAATGTGAGAACCTTTCGGCACAGGTGCGCGATCGACTTGCGCGGGTGCGCGATCGACTTGCGCGGGTGCGCGATCGACTTGCGCGGGTGCGCGATCGACTTGCGCGGGTGCGCGATTGACTTGCGCGAATGTGAGAACCTTTCGGCACAGGTGTGCGATCGACTTGCGCGGGTGCGCGATCGACCTGCCTGGGTGCGCGATCGACTTGCGCGAATGTGAGAACCTTTCGGCACAGGCGCGCGATCGACTTGCGCGAATGTAAGAACCTTTCGGCACAGGCGCGCGATCGACTTGCGCTGGTACGCGATCGACTTGCGCGGGTGCGCGATCGACTTGCGCGGGTGCGCGATCGACTTGCGCGGGTGCGCGATCGACTTGCCTGGGTGCGCGATCGACTTGCCTGGGCGCGCGATCGACTTGCCTGGGCGCGCGATCGACTTGCGCGGGTGCGCGATCGATCGCGTCCGTGCAACCATGCAATCAGCGATATGCAACGAACGGACGCAACCGATCGCGTCCGTTCGTTGTACCGACCTTTGATGCTGCAGGTGCGGGGCTTTTCGCTCGCTTCAGGAGTACGGCACCTAGGCGCCGACTTGCTCTGGAGTCGGGATAGCGCCAAGCTGCTGCAGCAGAGTCAGCATATCAAAGTTAAACCACGACTCGGCGATCTTGTCCTCCACGAAACGCGCCACGTTGACGCCGGTCACATGCACCAGCTTGCCTGTCGGCGGCATGCCCATCACCGGCCCGGTGTTCGTGGCGCTGGCCACCCAGCGGCTTGCCACCGTATCGCCTTCGGCGATCTGTGCCTCGACGACGATATGCCAATCCCGAAAGCCGCCGCCGAAAACCTGCGCGACCATTTTCAGCCCCTCCGGCCCATCAGGCCAGCCGCTAGGCGGCGCGTGCGGGTCGTGGATCATGTGATTGGCCGCGAAGATCTCGTCGGCAACCGCCAGGCGCCCCTCGGCGATGATCTCGGTGAACCAGCGGCGCGCCGTTGCTTTGTGCTGCTCCTGCTGTTCGCCTGCCGGCGTCCCGCGCAGCGCCGCGGCTTCGGTCGCCGAGTCGTCGTGGAAGTCGAACCGCACCACCTTGCCATCGCGGAGCTTCCACACCATCGCCCAATCGGTATCGTAGGCAATGCCGGTTGTCTTGACGCGGAAGCGGTAGTGGCCGAGCACCACCACGGTATCGTCCTGCGCGAAGAATTCCCGTGGCTCGAACATCAGCACATCCACAGCGCTTACCAACCCCTGGAAGAATGCCCCCGCTCCGTCACGGCCGATGAACGCCGGGCACAGTGGCAAATACAAACGCCGCCTATTAATGCTATAATGCCGCCTACGCCCTCGCGGCGTGTGCCGATAGATCGACCCTACGGAGCGGCTGTATGCCTATTGTCGTCGGAATTCGCTTTAAAGACTCAGGTAAGACATATTTCTTCGACCCGCGCGAGATCGAGCAGCTGGCCCCCGGCGACCATGTGATCGTCGAGACGGTGCGCGGCCTGGAGCTGGCCAAGATCACCAAAGAGCCACACGCCGTCGGCGAGAGCGATATTGTCGGCGAATTAAAGCCGGTGGTGCGCCGCGCCGAGGACGCCGACTTCGAGCGCATGCGCCTGCTGGGCGAGCGCCACACCGAAGTGCTGGCGCGCTGCGCCGAAAAGGTGCAAGAGCATAACCTGCCCATGCGCCTGGTGAAAGCCGAGTACAGCTTCGACGGCTCGCGGCTGACGTTTTACTTCACATCGGAAAAGCGCGTCGACTTCCGCCTGCTCGTGCGCGACCTGGCGCGCACCTTCAAGACGCGCATCGAGCTGCGGCAGATCGGCCCGCGCGACGAGGCCAAACTGCTGGGCGGCATTGGCCCATGCGGCCGGCTGCTGTGCTGCGCCACCTTCCTGCCCGACTACGCGCGCGTGTCGATCAAGATGGCCAAAGACCAGGATCTGCCGCTCAACCCTACCAAGATCAGCGGCGTATGCGGCCGGCTGCTCTGCTGCCTCTCGTACGAGCACGACCAGTACCTGCTGATCAAGGCCGAGCTGCCGCGCAAGGGCAGCTGGGTGCAGACGCCCGACGGCCCTGGCGAGGTGGTGACGGTGAATGTCGTGCGCGAGACGGTGATTGTCGAGCTGGCCGGCAGTGGAGTCCACGAGGAATTCCGGCCCGACCAGCTCTCGGACGCCGGCCAGCGCGTGGCCCAGGTGGCGCGCAGCCGCGCCGAGGAAGGCATCACCCCGCGCCCGAGCGCCCCGCCGCCGCGCCGCGAGCCCAAGCATAGCGGCGAGCGCCGCCTGCTGCGCGACGAAGTTATGGATCCCGATATTCTCGACGCGCTGGCGATGCTCGAGGAAGGCGGCGAAGATCGCCAGGCCGCGCGCTCAGCCGAGCGCCAGCCCGCGCCGCGCCCGAGCGCCCCGCCGCCCGAGCGCCAGCCCGCGCCGCGCCCGAGCGCCCCGCCGCCCGAGCCGCGCACCGAGGCGCCCGAGATGCCGCCGCGCCCGGCTATGCCCCGGCGTATGCCCGGCCCGCCCGATCGGCGCCTGCCGCCGCGTGGCCCCGAGCCGTCGCGTGGCCCCGAGACGCCGCGCGCCGAGGGCGGGCCACCCGCCGAGCCGGCCGCGCGGCCCGAGCCGCAGCGCCCAAACGACTCGCGCGCGCAGCGCCAGCGCCGCCGCCGTGGCAAGCGCGACAAATAGAGTGCGCGAGCGGCTGTGCCGCTTGCACTCGCCCTTTTCAGCAGGTGCTAAAGGCAATATCTTTCAAATACGCTGAGCATAGGCGTTTGCCACAAAGACACAAAGTCTCGAAGGCGCGCTGCTGCCGCATATTGTGCCTTTGTGGCTATTTCGGCGGTTCCTGATTCTGTAGAGGTGTGCGTTTTTCCGCGCGGGCGGACGCACACAACGATGGCTGAGTACCATGCTGCCGCAGGCAAAAGCGCCCGATTGAGGGAGCCGGACAAGGCAACCGCGTAAGCCCGAATGTATTGGTGCTACAAGGAGCAGGCTTTCTATGTCGATCTCGGTTCCGCTTCGGCGCACGCGCAGCAACCTCCTGCTGTTCGCGCTGCTCACGGTCATCCTGGCGACGATCTTCGCGGTGGCATTTGTGACGCACGCCGCGCTGACGCGGGGCCGCGAGCCGAACTGGCAGCCGCTCGGCCCGGCCGCAACCCTGCAGGGCCAGGCGCCACAGCGCTTCGAGCTTGATGGCCAGGTGGTATACCTGCTGAGCAGCGGCGGCGCGCCGCTCGCGCTGAACGCGCGCGACCCATACCGCGCCTGCGTGGTGACGTGGGCCGACGCCGAGCAGCGCTTCGTCGACCCGTGCTACGGCTCGCGCTACCGCGCCGACGGCAGCTACGTCTCGGGGCCATCGCCGCGCGGCCTCGATCGCTTCGAGGCGCGCGTCAACGCCGGCACCGTCGAGGTCAACCTGAACCAGGCCGCCGCCGGGCCGGCGCGGCCGTAGCCCGGCAACACCAGCACACACAAGCGCGCCGGCCCGCAGGCCGGCGCGCTCGGTTGGTATCGCCGCGCCGCTCAGTTCTCCACAGCCTTAAACGGCCGCAGCATGAGCACCGGAATGTCGACCCGGCGCAGCACGCGCTCGGCGACGCTGCCCATCAGCAGCTGCCGTAGGCCACTGCGGCCGTGCGTGGCCATTGCTATCGCGTCGGCGCGGTGCTGCTCGGCCGCCGCCGCGATCTCTTCGGCCGGGATGCCGAAGCGCACCTCCACCGCCACCTCAAAGCCCGCCGCCTCGAGCAGGTGCCGATCTTCGAGCAGCTCCTGCTCGAACAGCGAGCGCTCGCTCTGCTCGATCTGATCGGCGTAGATCGGGTGCTGAGTATACTCGATATCCCAGGCACTATCGAACATTGGCCTCATCCACGAGAGCGACATCATCCGCGGCGGCGCGCCGATGATGCTCGCAGCCGGCTCGGCCACGCGCAGCAGAATGATCGCGTAATCGCGAGGGCTGTACAGGCGGCTCACCTGCGGCACGATCCGCCGGCTGAAATCCGAGCCGTCGATTGGAACAATCATTGTTCGCTTGGGCATCACATACCTCCATTGCTTGCAGCGTGATATCCCGAATACAGCATAGCAGATCGGCAACGCGCGCGCGTTACGCCCCCTTCACGCTCGGTGGTGATCTCGACGACATAGCACCGACGATGCCAAACCGCTACCTGGCGGTAGCGTTCCTTTTCACGCGGGCGCGCCCGGCGGTGTATGCTAGAGGCAGCACGAGCCCCGCAGCGCGTGCCGGTGTCGCAGCGGCTGGCCGCTACACGGCGGCGAGCGGCCAGCAGGCAGGGCAGGCCGATGAATCAGGAGCAGCCATTCTGGAGCAAGCCGATCGAGCAGGCGCTGGCCGATGTGCGCAGCAGCCCGGCCGGGCTGAGCGCGGCCGAGGCCGAGGCGCGGCTGCGCGACTGCGGGCCGAACGCGATCGACAGCCAGCGCCGCGCCGGCGCGCTGCTGCTCTTCCTCGCGCAGCTCCGAAGCCCGCTGGTGCTGATCCTGGTGTTCGCCGCCGCGATCTCGGCGTTTGTGCACGAATGGCTCGACGCCGCGATCATCATCGCGATCGTGCTGGGCAGCGCGGCCCTGAGCTTTGTGCAGGAGTATCGCGCTGGCGCCGCCGTCGCGCGCCTGCACGATCGCGTGACGGTGAAGGCCAGCGTGCTGCGCGACGGCAAGGCCCAAAGCCTGCCGGCGCGCGCGATCGTGCCAGGCGACATCGTGCTGCTGGCGGCCGGCAGCCTCGTGCCCGCCGATGGGCTGCTCGTCGAAGCGAACAGCTGCTTCGTCAACCAGGCCGTGCTCACCGGCGAGTCGCTGCCGGTGGAAAAGCAGCCGGGCCTGGCCGCGCCCGGCGCGCCGCTGACCGAGCGCGACAACTGCCTGTTCCAGGGAACCTCGGTGCGCAGCGGCACGGCGCGCATGCTGGTGGTGAACACGGGGCCGCGCACGCTGTTCGGCGCAATCGCACGCCGGCTCGAGCTGCGCCCGCCCGAAACCGAGTTCGAGCGCGGGATCCACCGCTTCGGCGCCATGCTGACGCAGATCATGCTGGCGCTCGTGCTGGTGGTGTTCGCGATCAACGTGTTTGCCGCCAAGCCGGCGATCGACTCGCTGCTGTTCGCCATCGCGCTGGCGGTGGGCATCTCGCCCGAGCTGCTGCCGGCGATCATCAGCATAACCCTCGCGCACGGCGCGCAGACAATGGCGGCGCGCGGCGTGATCGTGCGGCGGCTCAACGCGATCGAGAACTTCGGCAGCATGGACGTGCTCTGCACCGACAAGACCGGCACGCTGACGGTGGGCGTCGTGCGGCTGGAAGCCGCCGTCGACCCGGCCGGCCAGCCGGCCGCCCCGGTGCTGCGCGCCGCGCTGGCGAATGCCAGCTTGCAGAACAGCCTGGGCAGCCCGCTCGACGATGCGATCGCCGCCTATACCCAGGCGCACGGCTGCGCGGCCGGCGAGCTCGAGAAGCTTGGCGAGATCCCCTACGATTTCACGCGCAAGCGCGTGAGCGTGATCGCGCGCGGCGCAGGCGAGCCGCCCGAGCTGATCGCCAAGGGCGCGCTGGCCCAGCTGCTGGCGGTGTGCGAGCACGTGAGCGCGGGCGGCGGCAGCGCGCCGCTGGACGCAGCGCAGCGCCAGCAGATCGAGGCGCGCTTCGCCGAATGGAGCGCGAGCGGCCTGCGCGTGCTGGGCGTGGCCACGCGGCAGATCGCGCCGCGCCCACGCTACTGCGCCGCCGACGAGGCCGGGCTGACACTGCTGGGCTTTCTGCTCTTCGCCGACCCGCCCAAGCCCGGCGTGGCCCAGGCGGTGAGCGACCTGGCGCGGCTGGGCGTGCAGCTGAAGATCATCAGCGGCGACAACCAGCGCGTCTCGCGCCACGTAGCTGCGGCGGTTGGCCTGCCGGCCGAGAGTGTGCTCACCGGCGCCGAGCTGAACGCCATGCCCGACGAGGCGCTGTGGCAGCGCGCCGAGCACACCAGCCTGTTCGTCGACGTCGACCCAAACCAGAAAGAGCGGATCATCCTGGCGCTGCGCAAGACCGGCCACGTGGTGGGCTACATGGGCGACGGCATCAACGATGCCCCGGCGCTGCACGCCGCCGACGTGGGCATCTCGGTCGACACGGCGGTAGACGTGGCCAAAGACGCCGCCGACTTCGTGCTGCTGGAGCAGAACCTCGACGTACTGCGCCAGGGCATCGAAGAAGGCCGCAGAACATTTGCAAACACGCTCAAGTACGTGTTCACCACCACAAGCGCGAACTTCGGCAATATGTTCAGCATGGCCGGCGCATCGCTGTTTCTGCCGTTTTTACCGCTGCTGGCCAAGCAGATCCTGCTCAACAACTTTCTCTCCGATCTGCCGGGAACCGCAATCGCCAGCGACAACGTCGACCGCGAGTGGATCGAGCGGCCGCAGCGCTGGGACATCCCGTTCATCCGCAGATTTATGGTGGTGTTCGGGCTGCTCAGCTCGCTGTTCGACTACCTGACCTTTGGCGCGCTGCTGCTGCTCGCCCACGGCGACGCCGTGCTGTTCCGCACCGGCTGGTTTGTCGAGTCGCTGCTGACCGAGCTGGTGATCGCGCTGGTGGTGCGCACGCGCCAGCTATGTTTTCGCAGCCGGCCCGGCCGGTTGCTGGCGACCTCGACGGCGCTGGTGCTGATAGTGACGCTCGCGCTGCCCTACCTGCCGACCGACCGGCTGCTTGGGTTTACGCCGCTGCCGCCGGCGCTGATGGCGCTGGTGCTGGCGATCACCGGGCTGTACGTGGCGGCGGCCGAGGTCGCCAAGCGCGTCTTCTACGCGTCGATACGCGAAAGGAGCTAGGCCATGTTCCGATCAATAATGGTTCCGCTCGATGGCTCGGCCTTTGGCGAGCACGCGCTGCCGCTGGCGCTGGGCATTGCCCGGCGCACCGGCGCTGCGGTGCGGCTGGTGCACGTGATCGAGCCGCCAAGCAATCCGCGCTTCGGCCAGCACAGCAACGCCGCGCCCGACGCCGAGCGCCAGCAGCGCTACCTGGCTCAGCTGGCCACGATCCTATCGGAGGCCTGGGAGCTGCCGATCAGCACTGCGGTGCTGCGCGGGCCTGCCGCCGAAACGCTGCGCGCCGCCGCCGCCGATCAGCGCGCCGACCTGGTGGCGCTGACAACCCACGGCTACGGGCCGCTCTCGCGCGTGTGGCTGGGCAGCGTCGCGCACGCGCTGACGCGCACCCTGCCGATGCCGGTGCTGCTGGCGCGGCCGCACGGCGAGGCGCTCGATCTGCTCGAGGCAGTCGACGACGCGCCGTTTGGGCGTATTCTGCTGCCGCTGGATGGGTCGCCGCTCGCCGAGCAGGCGCTCGAGCCGGCGATCGAGCTGGGCGGGCCAATGGGCGCCGCGTACGTGCTGCTCCAGGCGATCGAGCCGCCAATGCTGGGCTATGCGCCGGCCGCGCAGGCCGCCGGGCTCGACCAGCAGATCCTCGAGCAGTGGCGCGAGATCGCCCAGGAATATCTGGGCGGGGTGGCGGCGCGGCTGCGCGCCCAGGGCATAGCCGCCGAGCCGCGCGTGGCGGTTGGCGCCGCCGCGCCAACGATCGCCGAGTACGCACAGTGGCACGCGATCGACCTGATCGCAATAGCTTCGCACGGGCGCGGCGGCGCGGCGCGGCTGCTGCTGGGCAGCGTCACCGACCGGGTCGTGCAGACGGCAGGGGTGCCTGTGCTGGTGTGCCACGCCGCGTGAGCGGCCGCGCACCTAGGCTTATCGTGGGGGTTTGGGGGCGGCTTCGCCGCCGCCGAAGATTTCTTTAGGAGTTACGCAGCTGGCGTGCTCAACTTGGACATGTGCAG
Organism: Kouleothrix sp.; assembly: GCF_046328425.1. NCBI lineage: Bacteria > Bacillati > Chloroflexota > Chloroflexia > Chloroflexales > Roseiflexaceae > Kouleothrix > Kouleothrix sp. The sequence continues at coordinate 166,743 of NZ_JAXLWP010000014.1, read as the reverse complement.
TTTTTCCGCGCTCCGCGCGGAAAAACTGCACACAGAAGATGAACACGTACCATGCTGCCGCAGGCTCAATCGCGTACCATAGCCACCCGGTCGAGCGTCTGGTCGTCCCACGAGCTGGCATCTTCGAGCGGCTCGAGGTGCGTAAACACCGTGGTGCGGGCCAGCTCGGCGCGAATGCGCAGCTCAAGCTCTTCGCACAGCGCGTGGCCGCGCTGCACGCTCCACTCGCCCGGCACCAGCACGTGGAGCGAAAGAAAGCGCCGCTGCCCGGCGATACGCGTGCGAATGGCGTGGAACTGCAGGCCCTGCTTGCGATACGGCTCGAGCAGCTGCTCGACCTGCCTGCGCTGCTCGGCGGGCCAGCCAATATCGAGCAGTCCGTCGGCAGTCTCGCGCAGCAGCCGCCAGCCGGCCCACACAATATTTGCCGCTACGGCGATCGCAATCAGCGGGTCGAGCGGCAGCCAGCCGGTCAGGTTCACCAGCACCACGCCCAGCACCACGCCCCCCGAGGTCCACACATCGGTAAGCAGGTGGTGCGCGTCGGCGCGCAGCGTGATCGAGCTGAGGCGCCGGCTGGCGCGCAGCAGCGTCAGCGCCACCGCGCCGTTGATGCCGGCCGCCACCACCGACACCAGCAGGCCAACCCAGACATTCTCAATCGGGCGCGGGTTCTGCAGCCGATTGATCGCCGTCAGCGCGATACCGCCGGCCGCCAGCAGGATCATGACGCTCTCGGCGCCACTGGAAAAGTACTCGGCCTTTGAATGCCCGTAGGCGTGCTCGTCGTCGGGCGGGCGGCTGGCCAGCGTCAGCGCCCAGATCGCCACCAGCGCCGCCACCAGGTTCACGATCGACTCAAGCGCATCGGAGAGCAGGCCGACTGAGTCGGTGAGCCAGTAGGCCGCCAGCTTCAGCGCAATGGTGGCGGCGGCGGCGCCGAGCGACAAAAACGCGTAACGGCGCGCCGGCAGCGCCGCATCGGCCACGGGTACATTCGTCATTGAGTGTCCTTAAAGGCTGTATGCAAAGGGGGAGTGCGAGCGCTATGCCCCTCGCGCATCCCTTTCAGGCGGGCCGCGGCCCGCCTAAAATACTGACCTTTGGAAAGACTTCGTCCTGCCAAACCAGCATTGCAAGAATAGCACCAGCGGCGGCGTGCCGCGCTACAGCGCCAGCGCCACAGAGCCCGCCGGGCGAGCCGGCTCGGGCCATTGGGCGGCGGGGCGGTATACGAGCACCGGCACATCGGCGTTGCGCACCACCCGGTCGGCCACGCTGCCCAGCACGGTGCGCGCCAACACGCCGCGGCCGTGCGTCGCCATGGCAATCAGGTCGGCGTGCTGCTCGCGCGCGGCCGCCAGAATTGCGTCGGCCGGGTCGGCCACGCACACCTGGGTGCGAACCTGGCCTTGCTGCGCGCCGAACAGCTGCGCCGCGCGCAGCAGGTAGGCCCGCGCTTCGGCCACGAGCGCCTCGGCTTCGGCCCTGGTTGGCCCGCCCGAGAACGGCGGAACGGTATGCTCGGCCAGGAGCGGGCTGATGATCTGCTGCAGGATGTAGGTCGTGCGGCCGGGGGTGCCGAGCGCCAGCGCATGCTCGATCGCATGCTCGGCCAGCGCGCCGCCGTCGAGCGGCACCAGAATGGTGTCGAGCAGCCGCTCGGCCTGCGTGGGCGCGGCGCTGTCGGGCCGCACCAGCAGCAGCGGCAGCGTAGCCAAGTGCAAGAGCGCGTCGGCCACGCTACCGAGCCACAGGCGCGTCAGGCCGCCCCGGCCGTGCGTGCTCATCACAATCAGGCCGATGCCGATCGCCTGCGCGAAGGCGTACAGCGTGGCAGCCACGCCGTGGCCGGCCTGGTCGTGCTCGTCGAGCAGCGCCGTCGCGATCGGCAGCCGCACCTCGTCGCGCAGGCGTGCCGCCAGCGTCTCAAGATCGCGCTCGGCGCACGCGCGGCCGTGATGCACGCGCTCGGCCACCGCGTCGCCCAGGCCCGACTCGGCCTCGACGACGCGCGCCAGGTAGATCGGTATCGCCAGCCGGCGCGCGATGCCAAGCGCCAGCGGCAGCGACTGCTCGCTCAGCGGCGAGCCGTCGAGCGGCACAAGCATAGCGCGGTATGGTTCCATATGCCCTCGCGTGCATTCGAGCCGAATTAAGAGCCTTAGAGCCTGTTTGAAAAGGGGGTGCGCGCGGGGCTATGCCCCTCGCACTTCCCTTCTGGTGGGTGACCCCACCCGCCAGAACGAGTGATATTTGGAGGGACTTCGTCCCTCCAAACCGCCCTTTTCAGACAGCGCAAGCGCAAATGCGATCATAGCTCACTCTAGAGCTTACCACGAGCGGTGGCGCGCGCCGGGAAGAAATATTCACACCGCGATGCTGTTTAGCAACGCCTTTGCTGCGAAAGTACCGCGCTAGCGCGCAGATACGCCCTGGTGCCGATGGCCTGGCGCGGCATATGCGCTATACTTCGCGTATCGAACAGAACAGCGCGTGCGAAATCACTGCCCGGTTGGTAGTCCGGGCGCGCCGGCAGCGCCGGCGTCAGTATCCTTCTCCTCTCGGGATGTCCGGTGCGCGCCAAGCCAACAGAGAGGAATACTATGGCCACGAGCACGATCACGCTCACGGTGTACTTTGAAGATCCCTTCTGGGTCGGGGTTGTCGAGCGCTGCGAGGGCGAGCGCATCCAGGCAGCGCGCCACCTGTTCGGCGCCGAGCCGCTGCCGGGCGAGGTGCTGGAATTCGTACAGCGGCGGCTGCTGGCGCTGCTCGATCAGGCTACGCCTGCGGCGGTGGCTGGCGTGGCCGCCGTCGGGCCGCGCAACCCTAAGCGCGCCGCGCGCGAGGCAGCCCGCGCCCTGGCGAGTCGCGGCGGCTCAACACAGGCGCACGAGGCGATGCGGCTGCAGATCGAGCAGAACAAGTGCGAGCGCGCCGCCGACACCCGCGCCGAGCGCGCCGCCGCCGAAGACTACCGGCGCGCAATCAAGCTGCGCAAGGCCAAAGCGCGCCATCGCGGCCACGCCTGAAGCCAACTCCTGTTGCCTTGACCATCTCCCTCAATCGGGCGCTTTTGCCTGAGGCAGCATGGTACTTCTCCATCTTTTGTATGCAGTTTTCCGCGCTCCGCTCGGAAAACTGCATACAAAACACGATGGCCGAAGGCTGAGCCCGCCAACTGCAGAAGACCCAAAGAAATTCGGGGGCGGCTTCGCCACCCCCGAACCCCTACACCTTCGGCTTTGCGTCGCCGGCGCTCACGCGCTACCGCCCCGCCAGCAGCGCGCGGATCGCCTGCTCGCTCGTAGCATAGCGAAACTGGTAGCCCAGCCCCTGAGCCTTTTTCGGCAGCACGCGCTGGCCCGTGGTGATCATATCGGCCATCTCGCCCAGCATCAGCTTCATCGCGAAGCCAGGCACCGGCAGCCAGGCCGGGCGGCCCATCGCGCGGCCGATCGTCTGCGCAATCGCCTGGTTCGTCTGCGGCTCAGGCGCGGTTGCGTTCAGCGGGCCGCGCGCGCGCGCGTCTTCGAGCGCCAGCATCAGCAGCCCGACCGTGTCGTCCAGGTGGATCCACGAGAGGTACTGCGTGCCTGGCAGAATCGGCCCGCCCGCAAAGAAGAAGAACGGCATCTGGAGCAGCGGAAACGCGCCCGCCTCGGTGTCGAGCACCAGGCCGGGGCGGTCGGGCGCGATCTTCGCCAGGTCGATCGGCAGGCCCTTGCGCTCGGGCGCGCTCAGCACCACGCCGCTGCGGAAGATCACCGTGCGCACGCCCAGGCTCTCGGCGCGCGCGGCCTCGCGCTCCCAGATCTTGCACACGCGCGCCAGGAAATCGTCGCCGGCCGCCGCGCTCTCGTCGAGTGGCTCGGGGCCATGCGGGCCATACACGCCAATCGCCGACATACTCACGAATGCCGCGGGGCGCACGCGGGCCTTCTCGATCGCGTTGACAATACCGCGCGTGCCGATCTCGCGGCTCGCGATGATCTCGCGCTTGTAGGCCGCGCTCCAGCGCTTGCCAAACAGCGACGCGCCGGCCAGGTGGATCACCGCGTGCGCGCCGTTGACCGCCTCGGCCCACGGGCCATCCTCGGCCGGCGACCACGCCAGGTACTCGGCCGCGCCCGGCACCTCGCGGCGTGCCCGCTGCGGATCGCGCGAAAAAGCTACCACCGCGTAGCCGCTCGCCACCAGCCGCTGGCACAGCGCACGGCCAATCATGCCCGTTGCGCCCGTAACAACAACCCGTTTTGCGTCGGTCATTATCCTTCGTTCCTATCCTCTTGCAGAATCTCTTGCAGAATCTTCGAGCAGGCCACGCCAGGCTAAGAAGCTGTTTGAAAAGGGTGGTTTGAAGGGACAAAGTCCCTCCAAGTTTCCACTTTTCTGGCGGGTGGCCGCCACCCGCCAGAAGGGAAGTGCGAGGGGCATAGCCCCTCGCGCACCCCTTTTCAAACAGGCTCTTAGGGGTTTGGGTGCATCGTAATCGCCCCTGAAAACCGCTGGTTTGCTCGGTTGTAGTTACCGCCGTAGCCACAGTTAGCTAAGAAGGTGGCAATGGTGCGCTCTGCCCGCCAAACCTCCGCGCGAGAGATGCCTGCGGAAATGTTGATAGTTACACATACTGGCCATAAATTCCTCTGGCAGCACCAGTCCTGCCTATACGCCAAAGCAGTACGCTCACCACGATATATGGTCGATCATGTTAGTTGATCGGGCACAGACACTCGAGCAACCCCCAGCGGCTGCGCCGCCGCTAACAGCACCACAGGTTGCGATCAGCGTACGCAATGCTGGCAAGATGTACCGCATCTACGATCGCCCGCAGGATCGCCTTAAGCAAATGCTCTGGCGCGGTCGGCGCCAGTATGGGCACGAGTTCTGGGCATTGCGGCACGTGTCGTTTGAAGTAGCGCGCGGCGAGACGCTTGGGATTGTCGGGCGCAATGGCAGCGGCAAAAGTACCCTGCTCCAGATTATTGCCGGCACGCTGGCGCCAACCGAAGGGGAGGTGCAGGTTCAAGGCAGGGTTGCTGCGCTGCTTGAGCTTGGTAGTGGTTTCAACCCCGAGTTCACAGGGCGCGAAAACGTGCACCTGAACGGCGCGATTCTAGGCTTTCACCGCGCTGAAGTCGACCAGCGTTTCGATGATATTGCGGCCTTTGCCGATATCGGCGATTTTCTCGATCAGCCAGTCAAGCTGTATTCCAGTGGCATGGTGGTGCGCCTGGCGTTTGCCGTTCAGGCGCTGCTGCCAAAAGAAGTGTTGATCGTCGACGAGGCGCTTGCCGTCGGCGATATGTTCTTCCAGGCCAAGTGTATGGCGCGTATGCGCCAGCTGATCGACGATGGCGTCACTGTTCTGTTTGTCAGCCACGATGCAGGCTCGGTGAAAAGCCTGTGCCGCCGGGCAATACTGCTCGACCATGGAGAGGTGCGCGATCAGGGCGATGCAGGCGAGGTGATCGAGCACTATTTCGCTCTGAAAGTCAAGAGCGAGCAGCAGGTCGCGCCGGGCGCTGCTGGGCTATCGGGGGCGCCGGCGCTGCCTGCGAACCTGCCAGAAGATTTTACACGCAACGCCGAGTTCCTGAAGCGCGCGGAGTTCCAGCGCATCCGCAACGGCAAAGCCAATTTCGTGAATGTCCGAATGCTGAACCAGGCGGGCGAAGATATTCAATACGTCGAGTTCGACCAGTTGGTCACGCTGCGGATGGCGGTAGAGGTAACCGGCGAGCTCGATGGCGCGTTGGCATGCGGCTACCACATCCGCGATAGCAATGGCGTCGATATCGTATACTCCGACAGCATCATAGAGAATATTGACATCCCAGTATCGGCCAAAGGCAGCCGCTTCGTGGTCGATTGGACGTTTCGCATGGCACTGCGCCATGGCAACTATAATGTCGCCGTGGTGCTCTCGGTGCCTATCAACCTGTCGGGCTCGCTCGTCGACTTTTGTGATTTTGTGCCGCTGGCGCTACAGTTCTCGGTGGCGCCACGCCAGATATCGTATCTCTACGGCGGGGTACACTGGGCCAACCAGGTGCAGGTTGTACGTTACGAGGCCGAGTAGCTATGCTGATGTTGCATATTGGCTGTGGCGATGTTCACCTGGAAGGCTGGGTGAATATCGACCTGGATTCGCCAAAGGCCGATCTGCTCCACGATATGCGCCAGCCGCTGCCATTCGGCGACGGCAGCGTCGACTATATCTACAGCGAGCATTTTATCGAGCATCTGACGATCGATGAGGGCCTGTTTACATTACGCGAGTGCTATCGTGTATTGAAGCCGGCAGGTGTTGTACGGATCGCCACGGTTGATCTGCGGTATGTGCTGTTTCGCTATTTTTTTGGCTGGCGGCACCAGGATTGGATCGAGCGCTACGGCTATGCCTGGCTGAAGACCCCGGCCGAGATGGTTAACCTGGTGATGCGCGAATGGCAGCATAAACACGTCTACGATGCCGAAGAGCTGTCGCGGCGGCTGCGCGAGGCAGGCTTCACCCGGATCAAGCGCGCGCGCCTGAATCGGAGCCCATACGCGCCGCTGCGCGCCCGTGAAACCCGTAAGGATTCGCGCCTGATCGTGGAAGCAAGCAAGTGAGTTGCTATGGATAGATATTCTATCCCTGGTGTGCGCACGTTTGAGTATACCAAAATTGTTGGGCTGGATCTGATCGAGTTTGGCACCGACATTATTATTGACGACTTCGTGTTCATCTATGCCACGAACCGTATGCGATTTGGCAGCCATATCCATATTGCCTCTTTTACATCGATTAGTGGCGGCGGCACGCTGGATATGGCCGATTTTACGACGCTTTCTTCCGGCGTGCGCGTCTTCACTGGCTCCGACGACTACACCGGCTGGGGCTTCGGCAACTCAACCGTGCCTGAGCCGTATCGCCACGTGGCGCGCGGCGCAGTGCAGATCGACCGGTTTGCAATCGTCGGCGCCAACGCGGTAATTCTGCCAAATGTCCGTATTGGCGAAGGAGCAGCGGTTGGCGCAGGGTCGGTGGTGACGCGCGATCTCGCGCCGTGGGGCGTGTACATTGGGAACCGGCGAGTCCGCGATCGTGATCGCGAGGGCATCCTGCAGAACTACGCCGCGTACCAGAGCGAGCACCAGTCTGCGGCCGTATCGCCGCAAGGCGGGGGCGCAACAGCTGATGGGAATACACATGAAGCAGGCAGTTGAGCAACTTGCGCTGTTTGGCGGCAGGCCCGCGTTCGACGAGCCGCTACACGTCGGACGGCCAAATATCGGTAACCGCGAGCAGTTGCTCGCCCGGTTCAACGATATGCTCGACCGACGCTGGCTTTCGAATAACGGCCGGTATGTGCAGGAATTTGAGCAGCGTATCGCCACGTTGCTTGGCGTCAGGCACTGCATCGCGATGTGCAATGCTACCGTCGCGCTTGAAATTGCCATTCGAGCGTTGGGCCTGCATGGCGAAGTGATCGTGCCGTCGTATACTTTTATTGCGACCGCGCATGCGCTGCAGTGGCAGCAGATCACACCAGTGTTTTGCGATGTGGACGCACATACGCACAATATTGACCCGGCTCGGGTTGAGGCCTTGATAACGCCGCGTACGACCGGCATAGTAGGCGTACACGTGTGGGGCAACACCTGCGACCTGCTGGCGCTGGAAGAGATAGCTCGCCGCCATAAGCTACGGCTGCTCTATGATGCCGCGCATGCCTTCGCGTGCTCGTGGGGCGGGCGCATGATTGGCAATTTTGGCGATGCTGAAGTGTTTAGCTTCCACGCTACCAAATTCCTCAACACATTCGAGGGCGGCGCGGTAGTGACGAATGATGATCAGCTAGCGCACATCATTCGATTGATGAAAAACTTTGGCTTTGTCAACTACGATCAAGTTGAGTATATCGGTACGAACGGCAAAATGAGCGAGATCGCGGCGGCCATGGGGCTTACGAGCCTCGAAAGCCTCGACGATTTCATTGCCACAAACCGCCACAACTACCACCGCTACCAAGAGCAGCTCGGCGATATCGCAGGCGTACGCTTTGTGACATACGACGAAGCCGAGCGCCACAACTATCAGTATATTGTGCTCGAGATCGACAGCGAGGTCACCGGCCTGACGCGCGATCAGCTTACCAGGATCCTCTGGGCCGAGCAGGTTCTGGCCCGGCGCTATTTCTACCCCGGCTGCCATCGCATGGAGCCATATCGCACGTATTTCCCGCACGCCGGCCGGCAATTGCCCGTCACCGAGGCGCTCAGCCTGCGCACAATGCAGCTGCCTAACGGAACTGCCGTGAGCGACGACGATATCGACGGCATCTGCCAGATCATTCGCTTCGCAATCAGCCACAGCCACGAAATTCGCCAGAAGGAACTGACGTGAAACTCAGCGTTTGTATGATTACCTATAATCACGAGCAGTTCATCGAACAAGCTGTTCGGAGCGTGATGGCCCAGGTGGCCGACTTCAGCTACGAGCTTGTGATCGGCGAAGATTGCTCGACTGATCGTACGCGCGAGATATTGGTGCGATTGCAGCGCGAATTTCCCGATACCATCCGTCTGCGGCTCAATGAACATAATATAGGAATGCAGCGCAATCTAGTTCAGACATTTCAGGACTGCCGGGGCGAATATATCGCGCTGCTCGAAGGCGATGATTTCTGGACTTCGCCGCTGAAGCTGCAGCGCCAGGCCGATTTCCTCGACGCGCATCGCGAGTGCGTGTTGTGCTTTCATCGGGCCGAGGTTGTGTACGAGCAATTTCCCGAAGTACGCCACCTGTTTCCAGTTGGTGAATTTCCGCGGGTCTCGACGATCGATATGCTGCTAAAAGCGAACCCGATGGCTACCTGCTCGGTGGTGGTGCGCAACAATCTCATTCCGGCATTTCCGGCGGCTTTCTACGACCTGAAGATTGGCGATTGGGCGCTGCATCTGATGCATGCGCAGCACGGCCAGATCGGCTATATCGACGAGATCATGGGCACGTATCGCATTCACGCCGCTGGCGCGTGGTCGTCGATATCGCAGACAGCAATTGTGCAGAATACGAGCGCAATGCTCGATTTTGTGAACGATTATTTTGAAGGGCGCTACGACGCGATGATTCGTCAGACCAAGCACGAAATGTTTGTGCGATGGGCCTGGCTGATCATCCAACAGAAGCGAGCGGTCGCCTGGCATATGCTCGATGAGCCAGCCGAAGGCGATCGTGCGCTGGTGCTGGGCCGCGCGCTGGCGGCGCTGGACACTGCGGCAAGCCGCGAGTTGTTACTTGCGTTTGCGTCGATCGCCTTTGAGTTGTACGGCCAGACGACCCTGCTCGACCAAGCACATCGTGAGTATGTCGAGGCTACGCGGCATACAATCGAAGACACAGCACAGTATGCCCAGGCGATCGACGCCGATCGTAGCCAGCTGTATCAGACCATCGAGCGTCTTCAGCGCGACATAGCGGCTTCGCAAGAGTATGCCGCTTCGCTCAAGCAGGTGCTTGAAGCACGTGAGAGCGAAATTGCCAACGCGCATGCATATGTTGCCTCGCTTAAGCAGGTGCTTGAAGCGCGTGAGGCTGAGCTGGCCGAGGTGCATAAACGGCTTCCAGGACGCCAGCAAACTAAAAATGGCAGCTCGTATCACTAACTGAGAAGTAAGATTTACGCACTTGCGTGATTCGGCTTCCTCAAGCTACGCGTTTTCGCCTGCGGCGGCTCGGTGTGCGGTTTTGCCGCGCCGAGCGCGGCAAAACCGCACACAATACACCTGTAGTACCGCTCTGCCGAAGGCTGAGCACGCTAGCTGCGTAAGCCCTAAGAAGGTTGATATGGATAGACCCACGATTTGTACGATCGTCGCTAAGAACTACCTGGCTCAGGCGCGCTGCCTGACCGAGTCGTTCTTGAAACACCACCCCGATGGGCAAGTGTTTGTGCTACTTGCCGACCGGCGCGATGGCTTCTTTGATCCGTCTCAAGAGCAGTTTATCACGCTTGAAGCTCACGACCTCCAGATTCCAGATTTTGATCAAATGGCATTCCGCTATACGGTTGTTGAATTTAATACTGCCGTAAAGCCTTTTCTGCTCGAGTATTTATTCAGCAAATATCAGCTGCGTTCATTGTGCTACTTTGATCCGGATATCTATTTTTATCGGCCAATCACACCGATTTTTGACCTGCTTGAGCATAATAGTGTCGTGCTGACGCCGCATTTGCTTGCGCCGATCGAAGATAGCCACCTGCCCGACGAACCCTACATCCTGCGTGCTGGCGTGTACAATCTTGGGTTTATCGGCCTTGCGCAGGGGCCGGATCTTGAGCGTTTGCTGCGCTGGTGGCAACGCCGCCTGCTCAAAGATTGTGTGGTCGATATCGCGCGCGGGCTGTTTGTCGATCAGCGCTGGATCGATCTGATCCCTGGCTTTTTTGATCGTGTGGCAATTTTGCGCGAGCCGGGTTTTAATGTCGCCTACTGGAACTTGAATCATCGCACTGTGCACCAGCGCGACGGCGAGCTGCTTGTGAATGGCAAGCCGCTGTTCTTTTACCATTTCAGCGGGCTGCCGCTCAACGAGATCTCGGCGATCTCGAAACATCAAGATCGATACTCGCTGGCCGACTTGCCCGATCTGAAACCGCTGTTTGTCGATTACCGCGACCGGATGCTGGCGAATGGGCATGACCTGGTCAAGCGCTGGCCATATGCGTATGGCCGCTTCGATAACGGCGTGAATATTCCAGATATGGCGCGGCATCTGTGGCGTAACCTCAATGGCGAAACACGCTGGCCGCGTCCTTTTGCGGCAGATAGCGCCGATAGCTTTTTTCACTGGTTGAACCGCGAGGCGCACAGCGGCGTGAAGCAAGGCGCGCTGATCAGCAACCTGGCAATTGAGGTGTACCGGCAGCGCTGGGATCTGCAGCAGGCCTTCCCCGACGTGCTCGAAACTCACCGCGAGGCCTATGCTCGCTGGTTTGCCGAATCGGCACAGTCGCAACATCAGTTCGACGATCTGTTTGTCGATCAGGTGCGCACCAGCCTCAGCGCGGTCGATACCCGACCGCCGGCTGCTGAGCCAGCGGCGGCCGAGGTGCCTGTGAGCGTTGAGCGTGGCCAACCGCCCGCCCAAAGCCGGCTACTGTATCGGGCTGTTCGCGCGCCACTACGCAGGCTGGGGCTCAACGGCCCGATCAAACGCCTGCTAGGCCCGCGCCTGGTCGACGCCTTATATGCCTCGGTGGCGCGCCAGCGCTCGCGGCCAGTGATTATCGAAGCGCCGCTGCGTGGGCGGCCGACGCTGCAGCGCCGGCTGTACTATGCCGTGCGTAACCCACTGCGCCGCGCCGGGCTACACACGGTGCTTAAGCGTATGATCGGCAAACAACGTGTGCATACGCTATATGAGCGTATGGTCGAGCAGTCGGCGCTGCCGCCCGAGGCGCGCACCCGTAATGCCGCGAGCCTTCCATACCACATGGTGTTCGTGCCGCGCGAGGCGCACCAGCAAAATGGCGTGAAATCCGAAGGTGCCAGCGCCGAGCAAGCACTGCGGCGTATCCGGCCGGCGGTTTCGGAAGGCGGCACGGCGCTGCAAGCTGAACACACGCTACAGGCGCAGGTGGGCGGCTGGCTGGCCACGTACCCCGCCGACGCAGCGGTGGTGGCTATCCCGCTGGGCGCGTGGCTGCACAATCCATGCGCGCTGATCGAGCAGGCGCTTGCGACGCTTGAGCCCGCGACGCCGCTGCTGCTGATTGGTGAGCGCCTAGGGCCGAGCTCGCTCGATACGCTGATCGAGCAGCACGGCGCGCTGTACGTTGCTCTGCCTGGCGGAGCCGAAGCCATTGATACGCTAAATTGCGTATGTGCTTGGTGTGCGCCGCGCGATATTGTGCTGCTCGGCGCGGATGTCGAGTTGCCGCCTGGCTGGCTGCCACGGCTGCGCGCGGCCGCGTATGTGCGATCGACCGTTGTTTCGGCTACGCCACTCTCAAACGACGAGTGGTTCCGCGGCATCCAGGCGGGTGCGCAGTCAGGTGGCCTATCATTTGCCGAGATCGATGCGCGTGTTCAGGCGCACGCCCGCCGATTGCGGCCGATCATCCCAGCCCCATCGGCTAGCTGCGTCTATTTGAAGCGAAGCGCGCTTGACCTGATCGGTGGCTTTGATCGGCTATACAGCGCGCTCGACGATGGCCTGGCCGATTTTGCCCAGCAAGCCGTCGCGATCAGTTTCAGCCACGTGCTTGCCGATGATCTTTTCGTGGGCAGGCGAATAGCAGCGCCAGCCGACAGCCGCGCCGAGGCGAGCGCCGAGCGCGACCTTGCCCGCCAGGTGCTGGCCCAACGCTACCACTGGTATGCCGATTGGCTTGCCCAGAGCAGCGACCGCAATAGCCACCTAGCACAGGCGCTTGAACAGGTACGCCAGGCAGTTGTTGGCGCGAAGATCGCGATCGATGCAACATGCATCGATGGGACGCCTAATGGTACACACGTGGGCACACTGGGGTTGATCCGTGCAATAGCGGCAACCTTGCAGCGGCCAAACCAGCTGACGCTTATTCTCAAGGATGGAGTGCCGCTTGGTGCGCTGGATGGCGTCGATCGGCTCGTCGACCAGGTTCTTCGTGTATCAGATGTCGAGGCGTTTAAGCAACCGCAGTTCGACCTGATCCATCGCCCATTTCAGGTCGCCGAAATTGGCCACTTACACTTTCTCCAGCAGGCAGCGCGGCGTCTCGTGGTGTCGCAGCTCGATTGTATTGCGTTTGCCAACCCGAGCTATGCGCCGGATATCGCGAGCTGGCACCACCTTCGGAAAACCAATCAGCTGCTGTTTGATATCGCCGATGGGATTGCTTTCAACAGCCACGACGTGCTTGCCGATGCGCAGCACCAGGGGCTCGATATAGCGCCTGATCGCGGCCTGATCGCGTATAATGGCGTCGAGCAATACTACGACACCCGCGTGGCTGCCCAGCCGCCGGCTCAGGCTGAGGCGCTGGCCGATCAGCCGTTTATTCTGGTGATTGGCGCCAACTACCGGCATAAGAATCGCGTCTATGCGCTGCGATTGCTGCACGAGCTCATTGTGCAATATCAGTGGCCAGGGCGGGTCGTGTTTGTAGGGTCCGCTATTCGTTTTGGCGGCTCGGAAGACGACGAGCTCGCGGAGCTGCGCCGCAAGCCCGAACTGTCGGCACGCGTATGCGATTTCAAGGCCATAAGCGAAGCTGAAAAGCGCTGGCTGCTCGAGCGCGCCGCGCTGGTGCTGTACCCCTCGATCTACGAAGGCTTTGGCTTTGTGCCATTTGAGGCCGCCGCAGTGAATGTGCCAGCGCTGACATCGCGCGCGACCGCTCTGGCAGAAGTATTGGGCGATGCGCCGCTATTTTTGGAACGCATGGATCCGGCGGAAGGCGCGCGCGTAGCTTGGTGCCTGCTGACCGACCCTGAAGCCGCGCGCCAGCAGGTTGCGGCAATCAACACACGTGCCGGGCAGTTTACCTGGAGCGCTGTAGCCGAGCGCGTATGGCGCTTCTACCAGCATATCCTATCACAGCCGCCCAGGGCGCAAGGCGTGATAGACTTGCTGGAGTGGTCTGACGAGCTCGCGCATCGCTAGGCTTTTTGGTACATGGGCGGTGCCTGATGTTGTTCGGGCTGCGCGGCTGCGCTGTTCCGCATCGCACGACAGCGAGATTGCAGCCTGCCGCGCCACTGCGGAGCGCCGAAACCCACACACTTGCCGAAGGCCGGGCGCGCCAGCTGCGTAAGCCCTAGCTGTACAACAATACCAGGCGGCACGGCAGCACTCTGGGCATGTAGCGATATGGAAACGACAACATCTCCTGCCAATGGCAATACGCCATCGCATATTGTATTTATCGAGCTATTGCGCGGCATCGCGAGCCTGATTGTCGTTTGGGATCACCTTGTGGCTATTTGGGGCGACTCTCATGCTGTGCAGTTTTTGCCGCTGTATATTGTGCGCGAGTATATAACCAAGCCACTTGGTATTATTCAAGACTTCGGCTATTTTGGGGTCGCAATTTTTTTCTTTGTCAGTGGCTTCATTATCACATATGTAGCTCAGCGCGAACAACGAACTGCATTTATCGTCAAGCGAGTACTGCGTATATACCCACCTTTGATAGCTTCGATTTTTTTGATTGTCGCTACATCATATATCTATACTTGGGCGACGCAGAGCAATAGCTTTGCCGACATCAGGCAGCTCAACTGGCGGCAGATACTCTTTTCTATGACGCTGTGGAATTACTTTTTCTTGCCGCAAAACGTAGTAAATGGTGTTGCTTGGTCGCTCGTGATCGAAGAAATATTCTATGCGATCAGCTTTATACTGCTGCCATGGCTGAAAAGCCAACCGCGCGTGGTGAGCCTGGCGTGCTCGATCATCGTTCTAGTCATTATTCGGCTCAGCCGCGCGCTTGGCGATAACTTTTTTCTCTTTGCAGCCTCAAGCGCATATATTCCACTGCTACTGATAGGCCAGGCAACATTCTTTCGCTGGTCGGGCCGCATAACACAGCTTGAGTTTGGCGCTTTACTGTTATTGAATTATGGTTTGTTTGTCTATGGCCTTCGGCATATTCACGTTAATTTCTACCCGGTAACTAACTCGTATGCAATATCGACGATGTATGCATACTTGCTATTCGTCATTGCACTGCTCTTGAACGATCGAATAGTCATACCGAGGATTCTTAAATTTTACTCCAAGATCAGCTATTCGATGTACCTCAATCATGGGCATACTGGCAGCTTACTACTAACTATTATGTACCCATACATTGGTTTCAGCGCGGCGCTGGTGGTGGCGTTTAGCGGTGTCACGGCGATCAGCTATGCCTCCTGGCGCTATATCGAACGGCCATTTCAGCTTGCGGCCCGCGCGATGCTGGAGCATTGGCATGCGTTTCAGCTGCGAGAGCGGCCAAAGAAAGCGACTGCACCGTAGCCGTACTATGCCACCAGACGCGTGGATGAGCCTGGTTGGCCGATTGGTATTCCGTGTGTGCGGGTAGAAGGGTTGTTATGGATCTGAAAGAGCTACAGAAACACTGGAATGAATTTGGCAAGCGCGACCCGCTGTGGGCGATTTTAAGCTCACCGCAAAAGCGCAACCGGCGCTGGGAGCTGGCCGAGTTTTTTAAAACCGGCGAAGACGAAATTGCCCAGGTTATGGCCTCGGTTGATCAACAGGGGATTGCCCGGCCTACCAAGCGCGCGCTGGATTTCGGCTGTGGCGTTGGCCGCCTGACCCAGGCGCTGTGCGGTTATTTCGACCAGTGCTGCGGCGTCGATATTGCCGAGACAATGATCGATCTGGCGCGAAAATATAATCGCCATGGTGCAAAATGCCAGTATTTTCTGAACGATCGCGATGACCTGGCTATATTTGAGACGGGGAGTTTTGATTTCATCTACTCAAATATTGTGTTGCAGCATATCAGCCCCGAATACAGCCGGAACTATATCAAAGAGTTTATGCGCATTCTCGAGCCAGGCGGGCTGTTGATCTTTCAGATCCCCAGCCACCCGAAGGTGATGGCCAGCGCTACTGACGTTGCGGCGGCAAGCAGTTTGCCCGCAGATGCGTTTTTGGCGCAGATATCGATTGATCGCAGCACGATTGTAACCCAGCCAAACCAAACACTGGTGCTGACGGCAGTGGTGAAAAATAATAGCCCGGAGCACTGGCCATCGCAGCGGATGGCGCAGGCGGTGCATGCGCTGAAGCTGGCCAACCACTGGCTCGATCGGCATGGCAATGTCGTGTCGCTCGATGATGGGCGCACGCTGATTGAGCAAGATGTGCCACCAGGAGGTTCTGTGAGCGTTCCGCTCACGATCAACACGCCGCCGCAGGCCGGTAGCTATATTCTTGAGCTCGATCTGGTGCAGGAGCTGATCGCCTGGTTTGGCAATAAAGGCTCGCCAACGCTGCGGATCCCTGTACAGGTGCGCGAGCAGTTTTCGATCTACGATCGCCTGTTTCGGCGCGCGCGGCCGGCACAAGCCAACGACGAGGGCATTATTCCGCATATGGAGATGCACGGCATTCCCCAAGCCGATATCTATAGCTTGGTCGAGGCGCACAACGGCCGGGTGATCGGGTCGCGCGAGAACAGCGCGGCTGGCGACGATTGGGTTGGCTTCTGCTACTACGTTACCAAGCTGTGCTAGGCTGCTTGTGGCGAATATCGCCGTATGCTGACGACTCCACCGCCAGGGCAGCGCTTGCGCGCCCTCCATGTCTTCCCGCTGTTTGGCCGCGAGCTGACCAATGGTTCGGAATACTATGCCTACCAGCTTTCGCGGCAGCTGGCGGCGCTTGGCGTACAGGTTGATGTTCTTACCACCCGCGCGCGCAGCTTTCGCTCGTCCTCATGGCTGTCGCTGCGCTGGGAAGGCCCCGATCTGCCAGCATCCGAGCACACTGATGGGCTGGCAATCTTTCGCTTCCCCGCGCTCTCGATGCCGCGCCCGCTGGGCCGGCTGCTTTCGCGACTGGTGCTGCGCCGCTGGCGCAGCGAGGCAGCACAGCCGCCGGTTGGGCAAAGCCCGGCCGAGCAGCACTACCGCCGCGCCAGCGCCCGCCCGATTGCCTACGACTTGATGATGATGGCCGGGCTAGGGCCCTGGTCGCCGGCGCTGCTAGCCCAGCTTTCTCGCGCGGTGGCTGGCTACGATGTTGTGCTGGTGGGTTTTATGCCTCTGGCGCTGACCTGGCAGGTGCGCCGCCTGGCGGAGCGCCGCGGCACGCCTATCGTGCTTTTGCCGCTGTTTCATCCTGAAGACGCCTACCACCATCACCGGGTGCACTACCACAGCTTCGCGCGGGCGCGGGCAATTCTCAGCCAGACATCGTACAGCACTGCGCTGTTTCAGCAGCTCTGGCCGATGTCGCGGCCGCTCGAGATAGGCGCAGGTGTCGACCCGGCCGAGCTGAGTGATGCGGCGATCGATGGGGCGCGCTTCCGAGCACGCCATGGCCTGGGCGACCGGCCGTTGGTGCTGTTTGTTGGGCGAAAGGCCGCGTCGAAGCGCTACGATATGGCGATCGAAGCAGTGCGCGCAGTGCCGGATCGGCGGCCGGTGCTGGTTATGATCGGCGAAGACGCCGACGGCCGGCCGATCGACGAAGAGCGGGTGCTGTACCTGGGCAAGCTGCCGCGCGCCGAGCTGCTCGACGCCTACGATGCCTGCGATCTGCTGCTGCACCCCTCGGAATACGAGAGCTTTGGGATTGTGCTGCTCGAAGCCTGGATGCGCGGCAAGCCGGTGATCGCGAACCGCGCCTGCCACGCCAGCGCCGCGCTGATTGCCGATGGCGCCGATGGATTTGTGTGCGATAATGCAGCCGATATGGCCGTGCGGATCGCCGAGTTGCTGGCCCGCCCCGATCTCGCCCGCGCGCTTGGCGCGGCTGGGCGGCGCAAGGTGCTGGAGCGCTACACCTGGGAGGCGATAGGCCGCGCGGTGTACCGGCTGTACGCGCAAATTGCCGCCGAGTCGGCTGGACACACCGTTTGAGGTGCGCTGCCGGTAGCTGCTGTGTGAAACCGATGGCTATGAGCCCAAACAAACCGCCTGTGCCCGCCGTTGCAATTATCACGCCTTACTATAACACCGGCGTGCTGTTCGAGGAAACCGTTGCTGCGGTGCGGCGGCAAACACTGCAACACTGGGAGTGGGTGATCGTCAACGACGGCAGCACTGATTCGGCTGCCTTGCGCGTGCTCGATCCTCTGCGCGGCGGCGACGCGCGCATCCACGTGATCGACCAGCCCAACCGCGGCCTGCCGGCAGCGCGCAACGCTGGCGTGGCTGCCACTAGCGCGCCGCTGCTGTTCTTCCTCGACAGCGATGACCTGATCGCACCAACTGCGCTTGAGAAGCTGGCCTGGCTGCTGCATAGCGACGAGCGTCCGGCGTTTGCCACAAGCTGGAGCACGGTGTTTGGGGCCGAAGAGCTACGCTGGCCGCGCGGTTTTGGCACGCGCGATCATTTCCTATTCGAGAATATGGCGACGCCGATGGTGATGATCCGGCGCGCCGTGTTCGAAGCGGTTGGCGGCTTCGATGAGGCACGCACGCGCGGCCTTGAAGATTACGAGCTATGGCTGCGCTGCGCGGCGCAGGGCTTCTGGGGCCGCGATATTGCGGAGTTCCTGGTGCACCAGCGGCGCAAGCATCCCCAGCAGTACCCTGGCTATACGTGGGCTGTGCGCGATGATCCGCGCCACTACGCAGCATTCCGCCGCGAAATGCGCCAGCGCTACCCCGCGCTCTTTCGCGATGGCCTGCCACAGCTACCGCCGCACGACGATCGGCCGTTTGCGCCGATTGGACTGCAGCCGCCGTTCACGAACCCTCTTGCGCTACCGGGGCGCCGCCGCCTGCTGCTGCTGATGGCCCGGCTCGATATGGGCGGTGTCAGCACATTCGCGCTGGCGCTGCTTCAGCAGCTGGCGGCGCGTGGCTACCATTGCACGGTGTGCGCGACGATGCCAGGATCGCACCCGCTGCTCGCCGAGTTCGAGCAATACGCCGATGTGTTTGTCCCCGAGCACTTTCTGCGCCGCGCCGACATCCCGTGCTTTCTGAGCTACCTGATCGAGTCGCGCCGGGCCGACGCAGTGCTGATCAGCAATAGCGTGCTGGGCTACCGATTGCTGCCCTGGCTGCGCGCGCGCCACCCGCGCGTCGCACTGCTCGACTACACGCATATGCGCGACCCCGATTGCGCCAACCAGGGCAACCCTGGCTTCAGCGCCGAGTACGCCTTGTTGCTCGATCGGCAGCTTGCCAGCTCGGCCGAGCTGCGCGACTGGATTGTTGAGCATGGAGCGCCGCCCGAGCAGTGCGCTGTGGTCTATACTTCGGCCGATGTGGCGCGCTGGCGCCCCGACCCAGCCGCGCGCGCGCGCGTACGCGCCGAGCTGGCGATTGGCGTGGGCGAGCGGGTGCTGCTGCATGCCGCACGCATCACCGCGCAGAAGCAGCCGCAGGTGCTGGCGCGCGTGCTGCTACAGCTGGCGCGGGCAGGCTTGCCATTTCGCTGCGTGGTGGCTGGTGATGGGCCGGATCTGCCGTGGCTGCGGGCATTTGTGCGCGACCACGGCCTGCGCGAGCGGGTGCTGCTGCTGGGTGCCGTGGAAGCTTCGCGGGTGCGCGATCTCATGGCGGCGGCGGATATCCTGTTTCTGCCCTCGGCTTACGAGGGGCTGGCACTGGTGCTGTTCGAGGCTATGTCCTGCGGCGTTGTGCCCGTTACGGTCGACTCGGGCGGGCAGCGTGAGCTGGTAACACCCGATAGCGGCGTGCTGGTGAAGCCTGATCAGCACCAAGAGCAGCGCTATGTTGCGGCGCTGGAGTGGCTGCTGCGCGCGCCGCGCCAGTTGGCGGCCATGCAGGCCGCCGCGCGCAGGCGCATCGCCGAGCAGTTTAGTATCGAGCAGATGGGCGCGCAGCTTGACGCAGAGATAGACCTGGCCTGCGCGCGTGCGGCGCGGCGCGACGCCGTGTGGAGCAGCGACGGTGGCGTGGTCGCGGCGTCGGCCGCGATTGAAGAGCTGCGCCAGTACGAGCGTAATCACCGCTTTCGCATTGCCGTCGGCGCATGGGAATGGTGGAAGCGATCCGGCGGCGGCTATGTTGGCCAGGCCCGCGCGGCCCGTGAGCGGCTGGTGCGGCGCAGCTACCCATTGCGGCTGCGGCTTCGGCCGGCCTGGCGGCGCATTCGCTATGGCGGAAGGCCACCAAAGTGGCAGCAGTAAACGTTCAATCCAAGCCGATTGTGGTATCGCTGATCATACCCTGCTATAACTACGCGCACTTTCTGCCCGAGGCGGTGGCCAGCGTGGTGGCGCAGACATATAGTGCCTGGGAGATTGTGATCGTCGACGACGGCAGCCGCGATGCCACGCTGGCGGTGGCACAGCAGCTGATCGTGGCCTACCCCGAACGGCAGATCCGCCTGTTCCACCAGCCTAACGCCGGCGCGGCGGCGGCGCGCAACACCGGCGCGCGCGCGGCGCAGGGCGAATTGCTCGTGTTTCTCGACGCCGATGATCTGCTCGACCCTGCATTTCTTGAGCGGACGGTTTCGCAGCTGCAAGCGCGCCCCGAGCTGGGCTTTGTGTACACCGGCATGCGCATGATCGGCGACGACGACCACGTGTGGCCCAGCGTGCCGTTCGATCTGCGCTGGCTGGCGCTCGACAATTTTATCCCGCAGCATGCGCTGGTACGGGCCAAGGCATGGCAGCAGGTTGGCGGTTTCGATGCGGCCCATTTTCCCCACGGCTTTGAAGATTGGGACTTCTGGCTGCGCGTAGTACAATCGGGCTGGCTAGGCGCGCACATCGCAGCGCCGCTGGTGTCGTATCGCCGGCATGGGCCAAGCCTGAGCAGCGCTGGCGTGGCGCATGAATGGGACGCGCGCGCACAGATCATTCGCAAGCATCCCCAGCTGTATGGCCCGCGATTAGTGGCCTGGGCTTGCGCCCGGCTGGCCCGGCAGCCTGGGCGTGAGCCTGCGCCGCTGCCGCAGGCTCACGAGATCACGCCCGGCGCCACGGTTGCCGCTACGCTGTTCGCGGCCCCGCAGCAGCGCCCGCGCGTGACATTACGCCGCCGTTTAGTGCGGGCGGTGCCATTTGCGCTGCGTTTTCGGGTAAAATGCTGGCTGCGCCGCGGCCAATTGGCACTGCGCTCGATTGCGCCGTGGCTGTTTCTGGCAGAAAGGTAGCCTGTGCACATCCTCATCACCGGGTCGAGCGGGCAGATCGGCACGAACCTGGCGCTGCGGCTGCTCGATGCCGGCCACCGTGTGTTTGGCGTCGACAAGCGCCTGAACAGCTGGACCGACCGCGTCGTGACGATGCTGCAAGATCTCGCGGCGCCGTACCGCGATTTCGCGGGCGGCATCGGCGGAGTGCCCTACCCGCAGCCCGACCTGGTGGTGCACCTGGCCGCCAACGCCAAAGTGCACGAGCTGGTGCAGTTCCCCCACCGGGCCATGGAGAACATCGCGCTGACGTTCAACGTGCTCGAGTACTGCCGCCACAACGATCTGCCGCTGATCTTCTCGTCGTCGCGCGAGGTGTATGGCGACATCCACCGCTACATCACCGAAGAGCAGCACGCCGACTTCTCGTTCACTGAGAGCCCTTACTCGGCCAGCAAGGTGGCCGGCGAGGCGCTGGTGTACTCGTATGCGCGCTGCTATGGCCTGCGCTACCTGGTGTTTCGCTTCTCGAATGTGTACGGCCGCTACGACAACGACATCGAGCGCATGGAGCGCGTCATCCCGCTGTTCATCCAGCGCATGCGCCAGGGCCTGCCCGTCACGGTGTACGGCCACGAGAAGACGCTCGATTTCACGTATATCGACGACTGCGTCGGCGGGATTGTCGCCGGGATCGAGCGGCTGCTGAGCGGCCAGGTGCGCAACCAGACGATCAACCTGGCCTATGGCCAGGGCAACACGCTGGTGCGCATGGCCGAGCTGATCGCCGAGGCGCTGGATGTTCCCGGCCAGATCACCGTCGAGCCCTCCAAGCGCGTGGGCGAGGTGACGCGCTACATCGCCGATATTAGCCGCGCCGCCGAGCTGCTCGACTACCAGCCGCAGGTGCCGCTCGACGAGGGCATCCGCCGCGCGGTGGCCTGGAGCAGCGCCTGGGAGGCGCGGAAGGAATTCGATGCCCGAGGCGACTGACGCGCCGCGCGTGAGCGTGGTGATACCCTGCTACAACCACGGCCGCTTTCTGCCTGGCGCGGTGGCGAGCGTGGCCGCGCAGACATTCGCGCCCTGGGAGATCGTGATCGTCGACGACGGCAGCACCGACGACAGCCCGGCGGTGGCGCGCGCGCTGATCGGCGCCTACCCCGGCCGTGCCATCCGCCTGGCCGCTCAGCCGAACCTGGGGCTGAGCGCGGCGCGCAACAGCGGTATCGCGGCCGCGCGCGCCGAGTACGTCCTTACGCTCGACGCCGACGACCTGCTTGAGCCGGCGATGCTGGAGGCAGCCGTCGCCGCGCTCGACGCCAGCCCCGAGGTTGGCTTTGTGTACACCGACGTGCGCATGTTCGGCGCCGAGGAGCGCGTCTGGTCGGGCGGGGCCTACAGCCTAGGCAAGCTGCTGTTCGATTGCCCGATCGTGCCGATCGTGCTGTTCCGCAAGGCCGCGTGGGCGCAGGTTGGCGGCTTCGGCAGCAACCTGTGGCCGCAGGGCTACGAAGATTGGGACTTCTGGCTGGCGCTGGCTGGGGCGGGCTGGCAGGGGCTGCATATCGCCCGGCCGCTGGCGCGCTACCGCCGCAGCAATGGCAGCATGCTGGCCAACGCCCGCCGGCACGACCTCGAGCTGCGCGCCCAGCTGGTTCTCAACCACCCGGCGCTGTACCACCGCGATTTTGTGGCGTGGGCGCGGGCGGCGCGCGCGCCGGGCGTTTCTGCCGGCGGTGCGTTCCGCTCGGCCGGCCAGTGGTGGCGCGCCTTCGCCGGCTACGTGGCGCTGGTCGCGCGCCACCGCCCCGATCTGCTGCCAAAGACGCTCGCGCGGCCGCTGTTTGTGCGCCTGCCCGCCGCGCGCCAGGGCCCCGCGCGCAGCCTCGCGCGCCTGCTGCGCGTCAGCCGCTAATGCCCTACGCTTTTGCGGTACTGTTATTTCAATTGTGTGCGGTTTGTGCGCGCGCCGCGTGGACAAACCGCACACAAGAAGATCGACAAGTACCATGCTGCCGCAGGCCACGCCCGCGCAGCACAGATAAAGGAGACCCCTATGCCGCACCGTAATGCTTCACGTGCCGCTGCGGCGCTGCTGCTTGCCGCCGTGCTGGCCGCCGCGCTGCTGCCGGCGGCGCCGCTTGCGCGCGCCCAGCCGCCCGCGCGCGACAAAGGCTCGCCCTTCGGCATGGTGACGGCGATCGGCAACCGCGTGCGCGCCGACGAGGTCGACCGCTATGTCGCGCTGCTGCGCGAGGCCGGCGTGCAGTGGGTGCGCGAAGAGATCTTCTGGGATCGCGTGCAGCGCCAGCCGGGCGGCCCGTTCGCGTGGAATGGCGACGGCAGCGGCTTCTACGACTACGACCGCAGCATTGGCGCGCAGGCCGCCGCCGGCATCCACATCCTTGGCCTGCTCGACTATAACCCGGCCTGGTTCAAGGGCCAGGCCCCGCCGCTCGACGCCTGGATCAAAGACTGGGGCGATTATGTCTACCAGACAGTAGTACGCTACGGGCGCAGCGGGCAGATCAAGCACTGGGAGATCTGGAACGAGCCCAACCTTACCGGCTCGGGCTACTCGAGCGGCCTGTACGAGATCGGCGACTACGCGCGCATCCTCGGCGTAGCCCACGACGCCGCCAAGGCCGCCGACCCCGAGGCCACAATCGTGCTGGGCGGGCTGGCCTCGGTGTGGAGCGTGCCGCCCTCGCCAACCACCTACGACTACTTCGACTACCTCGACGCGCTCGGCAAGCTCGGCGCGTGGGCCAGCTTCGACGTAGTTGCAGTGCACCCCTACCGCCCCGACTCGCCCGAAGGCCAGCCGCTGCGGCGCGATCATCCCGAGACGTTCCCCGAGGAGATGCGCCGGCTCGACGAGCTGATCGGGCGCTATGGCGCCAAGCCGGTGTGGCTCACCGAGATCGGCTGGCCCACCAACCGCGGCTGGCCGGGCGTGCCCGAAGATCGCCAGGCCCAGTTTCTCGCGCGGCTGTACGTAATGGCCATGGCCCAGCCGAATATCGAGAAGGTCTTCTGGTACGACTTCCGCAACGACACCATCCCCAGCGCGCCGTACGACCAGCCGGTGTACAACGACGCATTTCACGAGCTGCACTACGGCCTGCTGCGCCGCACGTTCCCGCTCGACCCGAACGATCCGTCGCTGCGCAAGCCGGCGTTCCTGGCCTACCGCGCGCTCACCGGCGCGCTGGCCGGCCTGGTGGCTGCCGAGGTGCCGGCCGATGGGCGGCGCGGCGATATGCCGAATACCTACTGGTACCGCTTTGCCGGCAGCCGGCGCGTCGACGTGCTGTGGAACACCGACGCCGGCAACCAGGTGGTGCAGATCCCCTGCGGCTGCCGCGAGGCGCTGGTGCGCCACTGGAACGGCCGCACGCGCTTTCTGATCTTTCCCGAGAATGGCGTGCTGAACCTGCGGCTCGACGAGCAGGGCGCGCCGGTGTATGTCGAGTACGATCCGCCGGCCGCGCCGGGCGGGCGGGTGTTCGCCGAAACCGGCCACGCGCTGCGCGGCGCGTTCCTCGCGTTCTGGCAGGCGAACGGCGGCCTGGCGCGCTTTGGCTACCCGCTCACCGAGGAGCTGACCGAGCCGGAAGCCGGCACCGGCCGCCCGCGCACCGTGCAGTACTTCGAGCGCGCGCGCTTCGAGTACTTCCCCGAGTTCGCCGGCTCGCCCTACGAGGTGCAGCTTGGCCTGCTGGGCGTGGCGCTGCTCAGCCGCTTCGGCGTCGACTGGCAGGCCCAGCCCAAGGTCGGCGGTGCCGCGCCCGGCTGCCGCTTCTTCGCCGAGAGCGGCCACTCGCTGTGCCCGCCGTTCCGCGCGCGCTGGGAGCAGCTTGGCGGCCTGCCGCTGCTGGGGCTGCCGATCACCGAGCCGTTTGCGGCCACGCGCCCCGACACCGGCCAGCAGTATACCGTGCAGTACTTCGAGCGCGCGCGCTTGAGTACCACCCCGAGAATGCCGGCACGCCCTACGAGGTGCTGCTGGGCCTGCTCGGCCGTGAGCTGATCACGCGCTTTGATGCGCCGTAGGGCGGGTGAACAAAACGTCATTCAATCGATATGCGCGCATTAGTTTACCTTCATCTTTCCTTTAGCTGCGCGTGCGCGGGCTCTTGCGCTCTGCGAGCGCCTAGAGCTTGCAAAGGCCGCCGCCGCCGATGGCTGGGCCAAAGCTGCGCTCGTTGGCGCTGCGGCCCGCGTTCATCGGGCTGAGATATATTCTCGCGGCGCGGCGCTGCGCGCTGGTGCGCCTTGGTCATGGCGCCGGCCGGAAGTGGCCGCCGCGTCACATAATGTTCATCTCCACTTTTTACAATAAACCTCACCTTCGTTGGTTCAAAGAAAAAGTGGAGTATTGATCCATGCGTATCATTCGGTTGTGCAGCATTGTGCTGCTGTTCGTGCTGTCGGTTGGGCTTGTCGCAGGTGCGCCGCGCGGCGCTGCTCATCTCGTCGACGCTACCTGTGCGCCCGAGGGCTGCAAAACGTTCGTTCCTACCGCCGGCTTTGATCTGATCCCGCGCATGAGCTACCCTGGCAACGGCGAGGCGATCACCTCGCTCGCGCCAACCCTGCTGTGGAACCCGACGACGCTGGGCAGCTACCTGGTGCAGGTGTCGAGCAATGGCCTGTTTGACCCGATCTCGACGATCGTCGTCAGCGCGACCAAAGACATCTCGAAGCCCGTCACCGACCAGGTTGGCACGCTGGTGACGTCGAATCTGAAGGCGAGCACGGTGTACTACTGGCGCGTCGGCGTCGAGACGCCCAGCGGCTACGTGTTTGCCCAGCAGCAGTTCTTCTCGACGCCAGCGGCCGACGCGGGCGTGCTGCCGCCGGTGGTGACGGTGACCGACCCGCGCAACAACTCGTCGATGCGCCGCGACAGCGTGCTGCTGAAGTGGAAGGCCGTGCCGGGCGCGCTGCTCTACCGCCTGCGCATGGTCGATGGCAGCGGCAGAACGTTTAGCTCGGGTACTGCATACGTCGACGGCAAGGAGTCGACTTTCTGGGTCTACAATCTGCAGCCCGGCCAGAAGTACACCTGGAAGATCAAGGCCTACAACCAGTTCGGCTGGGGCTCGTACACCGACGATCAGGTGTTCAACATCCAGTAGCGCGGGCCTACCTTTAGCTCTTTTGCCCCGGACAGGCCGGGGGTGGCGCAGCCGCCCCCGGCTTGCTTTTTCTGCTGCGGCGTAAACTCTGTGGAACAAACAATGCCGGCATCCGCTGCAAGGCCGGTGGCGCATGCCTCGTGGCGCGCAATCACGTGATCAAGCGAACAGCGTATGCTGCCGGCGGGCCGCGCTGCGGCAGCAGGTGAGTATGCTACAATAAGGCCCATCCGATTTTGTAGATAGGGCCGCGTGACCATGAACTTCGCAACCATCGATGAGCTGCAGCAGGCGCTCGCCGACAACCAGTACGTCGCCGATCGGCCGCTTGCCACGGCGATCTTTCTCGCGCTGAAGCTGCAGAAGCCGCTGCTGCTCGAGGGCGAGGCCGGTGTGGGCAAAACCGAGGTGGCCAAAACGCTCGCCGCGCTCACCGGGCGGCGGCTGATCCGCCTGCAGTGCTACGAGGGCCTGGACGTCAGCACAACGATCTACGAGTGGAACTACACCCGCCAGATGCTGCAGATCCGCCTGCTCGAAAGCATCGGCGCCGCCGACGCGCGCCAGGCCATGCACGAGATCTTCGGCCCCGAGTTCCTGATCCGCCGCCCGCTGCTCCAGGCGATCGAGGCCAACGACGAGCAGCCGCCCATCCTGCTGATCGACGAGCTCGACCGCGCCGACGAGGAGTTCGAGGCATTTCTGCTCGAGCTGCTCTCCGACTGGCAGATCAGCATCCCCGAGATCGGCACGATCAGCGCCGCGCGCCCGCCCACGGTGATCCTCACCAGCAACCGCACCCGCGAGGTGCACGACGCGCTCAAGCGCCGCTGCCTGTTCTACTGGATCGACTACCCCGCGCTCGATAAAGAGCAGCAGATCGTGGCCGCCAAGGTGCCCGGCGCCTCCGAGCGGCTCTCGCGCCAGGTGACGGTGTTCGTGCAGGAGCTGCGCAAGCTCGACCTGTACAAGCTGCCCGGCGTGGCCGAAACGCTCGACTGGGCCCAGGCGCTCGTGGCGCTCGACGCCCAGGAGCTGTCGATCAGCTCGGTGGAAGATACGCTCGGCGCGATCCTGAAGTACCAGGACGACATCAACCAGGTGCGCGCCGGCGCCGTGAAGTCGCTGGTCGAGAAGGCCCGGCGCTAGCTACGAAACAAGCAGCCAGGGGCACGGAGGCTCGCGTCCCCTGGCCCGCTGTGAGATCGGCAGAGACTGATGAACGACCCGAAGCCGCTCGAAGGCGGCCACCTGCTCAAGCACGTGCTGGCCTTCACCTACCTGCTGCGCGAGATGGGCGTCGACGTGAGCCCCGGCCAGGCGCTCGAGCTGGTGCGCGCGCTCGAGCACGTGCCGATCGGCCAGCGCGAAGACTTCCGCGCCGCCGCGCGCTGCTCGCTCATCCGCCGCCGCGAGGACCTGCCGCTGTTCGACGCCGCGTTCGGCTTCTTCTGGCGCGTCCAGTCGTCCGACCCGCTGATGATGGCGCTGCCGGTGATGAAGATGCCGGCCAAGCCACTGCGCCTGCGCCGCCCGCCCGGCGGCGACGCCCCGCCCGCCGACGAGAACGCGCGCGAAGAGCAGGAGCAGATCGAGATCCTGCTTTCATACAGCCCCGGCGAGGCGCTGCGCAGCAAAGACTTCGGCACGTTCAGCTGGGAAGAGGTGCAGGCCTGCAAGGCGCTGCTGAAGACCATGCAGTGGCGTATCGAGCTGCGCAAGACCCGCCGCAAGCGCGCCACCCGCCGCGTGGGCACGCAGATCGACATGCGCCGGGTGCTGCGCCGCAACCTGCGCTACGGCGGCGAGCCGGTCGAGCTGGCCTGGCGCGCGCCGCGTATGCACCAGCGCCCGCTGGTGGTGCTGTGCGACATCAGCGGCTCGATGGATCGCTACAGCCGCATCCTGCTGCAGTTCGTGCACACGATCTCAAATGGCCTGCACGACGTCGAGGCGTTTGTGTTCGGCACCCGGCTCACCCGCGTTACCCGGCTGCTGCGCGAGCGCGATATCGACGACGCCGTCGGCATGGTCAGCAAGCAGGTGGTCGATTGGTCGGGCGGCACGCGCATCGGCGAAACGCTGAAAGAGTTCAACTTTCGCTGGGGCCGGCGCGTGCTCGGGCGCGGCGCGGTGGTGCTGCTGATCAGCGACGGCTGGGACCGCGGCGATCCCAAGCTGCTCGGCCGCGAGATCGCCCGGCTGCAGCGCTCGTGCCACCGGCTGATCTGGCTCAACCCGCTGCTCGGCGGCCGCGACTACCAGCCGCTGACAGTCGGCATCCAGGCCGCCCTGCCGTTCGTCGACGACTTCCTGCCGGTGCATAACCTGCTCAGCCTCGAGCAGCTGGGCGCGCACCTTTCGGCGATCGGCGACCGGCGCCCCGAGCGGCGCCAACGCCCACTTCTGGCTGAGTAGAGAAGAGGAGCGCCAATGAGCATCGCAATCATAGGGACGGGCTGGGGCGCGCGCATTCAGGTGCCGGCGTTTCGCGCCGCCGGGCTACAGGTGGTGGCGCTCGCCGGCAGCGACCAGGCCAAGACCGAGCGGATCGCCGGCGACCTGGGCGTGCCGTTCGCCACGGGCGATTGGCGCGCGGTGCTGGCGCGCCCCGACGTGGCGCTGGTGAGCATCGTGACGCCGCCCGACCTGCACCGCGAGATGGCGGCGGCGGCGCTGGCCGCCGGCAAGCACGTGCTGTGCGAGAAGCCCACCGCGCTCGATGCCGCGCAGGCCCGCGCGATGCTGGCCGCCGCTCAGGAGCGCCCGCGCCAGCTCGCGCTGATCGACCACGAGCTGCGCTTTTTGCCGGCGCTCATCCGCGCGCGCCAGATGCTGGCCGATGGTGCGATCGGCGCGGTGCGGCACGTGCTGTTTCAGGTGATCAGCAGCTCGCGCGCCGACCTCGCGCGCCCCTGGAACTGGTGGAGCGATACGGCGCGCGGCGGCGGCGCGCTCGGCGCTTTCGGCTCGCACCAGGTCGACCTGCTGCGCTACCTGCTGGCCGATGAGGTCGCGGCGGTGGCGGCCAGCCTTCACACGTTTGTGGCCGAGCGCAATGCCGCCGACGGGCCGCGCCCGGTGACCAGCGACGACTACTACAGCCTACGGCTGCGCTTCGCCCGCGGGCCGCTGGCCACGATCGAGTGCAGCTCGATCACCCGCACCAACGAGCCCAATAGCGTGACGCTGTATGGCGCGGCCGGCACGCTGCGCTGGGTCGGCGGCAAGCTGCTGCATATCCCGCCCGACGGCGCGCCCGAGGATATTACGCCGGCCTACGAGCACGCAACCCCCGCCGACCTGCGCGGCGGCGATTTTCCACAAGGAACGCTGTACCTGGGCCACGCGCTGCGCGCGTTTTTTGCCGGTGACCGCGCGGCGCTTGCGCCGGCCGCGACATTCGTCGATGGCCTGCATACCCAGCAGGTGCTCGACGCCGCCCGCGCGTCCGACCGACAGGGCGGCGGCTTCCAGCCAGTCGGCTAATGTGACGATATCGTCACCCGCATGTGCTCGACAGGCGCCAACCGCTCGGCTATAATCGCGGAACATTTGTCTGAGTACGAGCTGGCTGGGTTGTGGTGCGCCAACGCCGAATCAACATTCTGCTGATCTGTGCGGTTTTGCTGGCGTGGGCGGCCGTGCCGCGCCCCGCGCCGCTTGCCGCCGAGCGCCTGCCGGCCATACTCGCCGATACGCCGTTTGGGCTGAACACCCACCTCGCCACGCGCTACACCGACATCGCGAGCATGGATGTGCCGGCCGGGCTGGTGGCG
The DNA here is from genome assembly GCF_046328425.1 of Kouleothrix sp. Lineage (NCBI taxonomy): Bacteria > Bacillati > Chloroflexota > Chloroflexia > Chloroflexales > Roseiflexaceae > Kouleothrix > Kouleothrix sp. The sequence goes on along the minus strand of NZ_JAXLWP010000014.1, from coordinate 137,041 downwards.
CAGGCCGGCGCGGCCTGGGCGCGCGAAGACATCCAGTGGTGGCGCGTGCAGCCCAGCCCCGAAACCTGGGACTGGAGCTACACCGACGCGGCGTTCGGCGCGCTGCTGGCCCACGGCATTAGCATCGTGGGCGTGCTGGGCCACCCGCCCGGCTGGGCCACCCCCGACGCCACCGATAACGCCAGCGATCTGTCGTTCGCCGCGCCCGACCCCGAGCGCTTCGCGGCGTTTGCCGCGGCGGTGGTGCAGCGCTACGGCCACTACATTCACCACTGGGAAATTTGGAACGAGCCCGATAACCCGCTGTTCTGGAAGCCCGCGCCCGACCCGGCCGCCTACGCCGCTTTGCTCAAGCGCGCCAGCATCGCCATACACGCCGCCGACCCAGGCGCGCGCGTGCTGATTGGCGGCGTCAACCCTTTCAACACGGCGTTTCTGCGCCAGGTGGCCCAGGCCGGCGCCTGGGGCAGCTTCGATATCCTGGCGATCCACCCGTATATCGACCCCTCCACACCCGAGCGCGGCAACCTGCTGGCCGCTGCCGATGGCGTGCGCGCGCTGGCTGCGCAGTGGGGCGACAAGCCGATCTGGGTTACCGAGGTGGGTTGGGCCAGCGGCCCCAGCGACCACGACGCCACCGGCACGATCGACGAGGCCGCGCAGGCGAATATGCTGGCGCGCGGTCTGCTGCTGCTGTGGCGCGCTGGCGTCGAGCGGATCTTCTGGTACACGCTGAAAGACGACCTGAATAACCCCTATGGCCTGGTGGCACTAGGCGCGGGCCGCGCCGACTACAGCAGGCTCAAGCCGGCGTATTACGCGTTCCAGACACTCGCGCGCCAGACGGCCGGCGCCGAGTTCGTGGGCCTGCGCGATCTGTTCGGCCGTAGCACGGTGCTCGACTTCGAGGCGTTTGGCGCGTGGCGCCGCGGCGATCAGCCAAATGGTACGCTCACACTCACCGGCCAGCGTACCCATAGCGGACGCGCCGCCGCGCGGCTCGACTACAGCTTCCCCTCAAATGGCAACGACTACGTGGTGTTCCGGCGCGACCGGCCGGCGGCCATCCCTGGCACGCCCTACGCGCTGGGCATGTGGGTGTATGGCGATGGGTCGGGCCACCAGCTCAAGGTGTGGCTGCAGGATGCTCAGGGCGAGCTGCTGCAGTACGCGCTTGGCGCGGTTGGGCCGCCCGGCTGGCGCCTGCTCGAGGCGCCGCTCGGCGGGCCTGTGGCGCCCTGGAACCGCATTACACCCGGCGGCGATGGCCAGCTGAGCTTTCCCGCAAGCCTTGTGGCGATCGTGCTCGACGACGGCGACGACCAGTTTATCGGCGGCGGGACGGTGCTGCTCGACGACATGATCGCGATCAGCGGCCCCGAAGCCTACGACATGCAGCTGCGCCGCGGCGACGAGGCGATCGACGTGCTGTGGGCGCCCGAGGGCCAGCGCGCCGCCATTCGCACGCGCGCCACCGGCGCTACCGTCACCGCGCTTGGCGGCGCGGCCAGCACTGCCCTCGCCGAGAGCGGCAAGCTTTCCTTCGCGCTTGGCCCTGCCCCGATCTTTGTGCGCCACTCTGGGGGCTGAGAGCCTGCTTCTTGGAGCAACGAAGTCGCGCTTTGCTGGTGCGAGGCGCTTGTTCACCTTCGCGTGAGCGGGTTTCGGCGCGAAGCGCGGAAACACCGCTCACTCACACAAGAAACGCGGTGTCCTCTCGCGCGGGAGGTTTGGAGGGCGCAAGCCCTCCAAAATCACTCTTTTGGCTGGTCGCGGCCACCGCCGTGGCTGCGACCAGCCAAAAAAAGAAGTTCTCGGGGCGGCATTGCCGCCCCCGAACACCCACCACGTAGCTCGTGTCACTCAAAGATAGCGCAGAGTACCATACCCGGAATGATCGAAGAGTCACGCTTCTGTGAAGCGCATCATAGATTTTTCATAGCGCGCCGTGTTATAATTCCGACACTGAAGCACTAGCTCTGGCGAAACAGCCATGTTCGATCAGGCAACCTGGCGGCGGCAGATCGCCGAACAACTGAATGGCTTCGCGCGCAACCCGCGCCAGGAGATGCAGCTTGCCGGCGCGCCCAGCTTGCTCTCGTACCTGGTTGCCCGCACGCTTGCGCCATTCCTCGAGGCATTTCAGCGCGAGCCGATCGCGGCGGTGCTGACGCTGGCCGCGATCACGCATACCCCCGGCGCCGACCAGATCGTCCAGCGCGCCACGCGGCTGCGCTACCAGTCGGCCGCGCAGATCGAGCGCGAGCTGCGATCGAGCAAAGACATCCGCGTCGCCGCCGAGCAGCTGCTGCTCGAGCTGCAGACGGTGGCGCTGGTGCGCCAGCGGCTGAACGGCGGCCGCGAGGAGTGGGCCCGCACCATGCTCGACCGCGAGCTTGAGATGTTCGTCGGCGAGTTTGGCCAGCTGCGGCGCGCGCTGAGCGACCCTGGCTGGCAGACGCGCTCCGAGGCGCTGCGGGCGCTGCGCAACCGCAAGGGCCGCTACACCCCCGCCGACCTGGTGCTGATCCACGATGGCCTGACCGATAGCGCCGCGCATGTGCGCGCCGCCGCCGCGCGTATGCTCGGCCTGATCGCCGAGCCGCCCGGCGCGCTGCTGCAGAAGACGCTGGTGCGCGTCGCGCTGCACGACTCCGACGCCGAAACCCGCGTCGCGGCGGCGCGCGCGATCGGCATGCTGCGCGAATACCTGACTTCGCCCCAACTGCTCGATCAGCTTTCGGCCTGCCTGTTCAGCGACGACAGCTTTGTGCGCTCGGCGGTGGCGCTGGTGCTGGGCGAGCTTGGCGATATGGTCAGCGCGCCGCTGCTGATCAAAAACCTGGCGCGCCTGCTGAGCGACATCGACCCGTACGCCCGCGAGGCCGCCGCGCGCGCGCTTGGGCGTATCGGCACGGCCGCGGCCACGCCCGAGGTGCTGGCCGCGCTCAGCCGCGCGGTCGAAGACGACGAGATCACCGTGCACGAGGCCGCCAGCGACGCGCTCGACCGGCTGGCCGACCTGCGCCCCGCCAGCGCCCTGGCCGTGGCTTCCCCGTAATGCTAATCTCCGTTTGATCGCTTTCTTTTTGGTATGCTCTGCCCGGCTTGCCGGGCAGAGCATACCAAAAAGAAATTCGGGGGCGGCGAAGCCGCCCCCGAACCCTCACGATACAGCACGTGATCAGCCGGGTGTCGTATCACTCCGCAGCCTGCTCCTTTTCGCGCCGGGGGCGCTGGCGCGCCGCGCCCTCCTGGCCTGGGCGCAGCATCCGCACACTCAGCAACACTAGCACCAGGCTCAGCAGCAGCGCCAGCAGCACATACGCCAGCCACGGGCTCGGCACCACAATGCTGCCGCCAAGCGCGTCGGCGCCGATCGGCACGCGCGTGTACAAAATGCTTCCGCCGCTGGCGATCTGCACCTCGGTGGCCTGCAGCGCGATAAACGGGTGCAGGTACAAAAACGCGCCGGCGGCGAATTTAAACAGGATCGAGTTGATCCAGTCCGGCGACAGATCGCGCCCAAAGATCACCGTGAAGATCAGCGCCAGGAAGGGGATGCCCAGCAGCATCAGCAGCACCGTGCCCAGCGACATGCTGTTCGCGCCGAGCGTGGTGCGCAGCGCCGACGACCAGAACACGCCGATCGAGGCGTAGAACAACGCCGTGGCCACCAGCCCCGCCAGCGCCACCAACACCTCGGCCAGGCTGACGCCGCCGAAGAGAAACGCCAGGCTCATCATCGGTACAATCGACACAATCAGCAGCAGCGCGAACGAGAGCGCCGCCGCCAGCTTGCCCCAGATGATCTGCCAGGGCGAGAGCAGCGAGGCGATCAGCAGATCGTACGACTGGCGCTCTTTCTCGCCGGCGATGCTGCCGGCCGTGAGCGCTGGCGTGATGATGCACACCTCGATCAGCGCGACCGCGCCGATCAGCAGAAACATGCTCTTGCCGATCGTGCGCCCGCTGTTGAGATCCGAGGCCGAGATGTCGGCGATCGCCGCGTAGAACAGCAGCGTCACGCCGCCCAGGATCAGCAGGTAGATCGTCAGCAGCACGAACGCCCGCGCGCCGCGCATGCGGCTGCGCAGCTCTTTCACCAGCACCGGGTTGAATTCGGCCATGGTTCGCTCGCTTGTGTTCTTTTCTTGGGCCGCAGCCCGCTCGATCGCGTAGCTCGCGTCAATTACACGAGTTACGCGGTGTTCTCGCGCGTGGGAGGCTTGGAGGGCGCAAGCCCTCCAAAATCACTCTTTTTGGCTGGTCGCGGCCACCGCGGCCGCGACCGCCAAAAAGGAAGTTCTCGGGGGCGGCAAAGCCGCCCCCGAACCCCCACCGCATAGCTCGCGTCAATTATAGCAGAGACGCCTGCGCGAGTCTCTGCTATAATGCCAGTATCGCCCGCTCGAATAGCATGTAAGGAGGCGTGGTGGCTGCCCAACCTCGCCGTCGTGTCGCGCTGTTTGCTACATGTATCGTCGACCAGCTCTACCCGTCGATCGGCATGGCGGCGGCGCGGCTGCTGGCAGCCCACGGCTGCGATGTGCATGTGCCGCGCGGCCTGACGTGCTGCGGCCAGATGGGCTTTAACGCCGGGTTCCGCGGCGATGCGCGCGCCGTGGCCGGCCGCACGCTTGAGCTGCTGCGCGGCCAGGGCGACGTGGTGCTGCCCTCGGGGTCGTGCTGCGCCATGATCCGCCACGGCTTCCACGAGCTGTTCGATGGCACGCCACACCAGGCCGCCGCCCACGATCTGATCGGCCGCACCTACGAGCTGACGGAGTACCTGGTGGATGTGCTTGGCCTGGCCGATGTCGGCGCGCGCTACCAGGGCAGGTTGGCCTACCACGACGCCTGCCACGGCCTGCGCGGGCTTGGCCTGGGCGCGCAGGCACGCACATTGCTTGGGCATGTGCAAGGGGCCGAGCTGGTGCCTCTGCCGGCGGCCGACGAGTGCTGCGGCTTTGGCGGCCTGTTCGCGATCAAGCAGCCCGCGATCTCCGAGTCGATGCTCGGCCGGAAGCTCAACAATATTGCGGCATCCGGCGTCGAACTGCTGGTGACTGGCGACGCCAGCTGCATGACTCAGATCGCCGGCGGTCTGAGCCGCCGCGGATCGCCAGTGCGTGTTTGCCATATCGCTGAGCTGCTGGCGAATATGCTCGGCACCCACTAGCGCCCCCGCGCGAGGGCGCGCAGGTGCATCCTCGCCAGGCCACTCGGCCGGGCACACTGCTTCCCGCGTCGCAGCGGGCCGGATTCGCATCGCCGTGTGGGCGATACCAGTGAGGCAAGGCGCTAACACCGATGACCAGCCAGCCACTGCCATTCTACGAGCGTGTCGACCGGGCGCTGCACGATCAGACGCTCCAGACTGCGCTGGGCCGCACCGCGAACCATTTCGTGGGCGCTCGCTCGGCCGCGCTGGCCGCGCTGGCCGATCCCGATGCCCTGCGCGACCAGGCGCGCGCGATCCGCGCCGGCGCGCTGGCCCGGCTCGATACCCTGCTCGAGCAGCTGGCCGATACCGTCGCAGCGCGCGGTGGCCAGGTGTGCTGGGCCGAGGACGGCGCGGCGGCCTGCCGCTATATCGCCGACCTCGCGCGCGACCGGGGCGTGAAGACGATCGTCAAATCCAAGTCGATGGTCTCGGAGGAGATACAGCTCAACCACGCGCTCGAGCAGGCCGGCGCCGAGGTAGTCGAGACCGACCTGGGCGAGTATATCGTCCAGCTCGCCGGCGAGACGCCATCGCACATCGTGGCGCCGGCCATCCACAAAACCCGCGAGCAGGTGTCGAAGCTGTTCGAGCAGCACCTGGGCATGCCTCCCACCGACGACATCCCGACCATGACCCAGGTTGCGCGGCAGGCGCTGCGCCAGCGCTTTCTAAAGGCCGACATGGGCATCAGTGGCGCGAACTTCGGCGTTGCCGAGAGCGGCGCGGTGGTGCTGGTGACAAACGAGGGCAACGGCCGGCTCGTCACTAGCGTGCCGCGCATCCACGTGGCGGTGATGGGCATCGAGCGCGTGGTGGCCTCGCTCGCCGACCTGGGCGTGCTGCTGCAGGTGCTGGCGCGCTCGGCCACCGGGCAGCGCCTCTCGGTGTACACCACGATCGTGTCCGGCCCGGCGCGCGCTGGCGAGCCCGACGGCCCCGACGAATTTCACCTGGTGCTGCTCGACAACGGCCGGTCGGGCATTCTGGGCAGCCCCTATGCCGAGGCGCTGCTGTGCATCCGCTGCGGCGCCTGCCTGAACGCCTGCCCGGTGTATCACTCGATCGGCGGCCACGCCTATGGCGGCGTCTACTCTGGCCCGATCGGCGCAGTGTTGACGCCGCTGCTGCAGCCCGAGGTTCCCGACGCCTACCAGCTGCCCCACGCCAGCAGCCTGTGCGGCGCCTGCCAGGCCGCATGCCCGGTGCGGATCGCCCTGCCCGACATGCTGCTGCGCCTGCGCGCCGACGCGGCCGCCAGCAGCTCGCCCGCCGAGCGCGCGGCGATCGCCGGCTGGCGAACTATGATGAACCACCCGCCGCTGTATCGGGCCGGCGGGATGCTGGCCGCCGCCGCGACCCGCCTGGCCGCGCGCGGCGGCATGCTCAAGCGGCTGCCCCCACCACTGGACGCCTGGACGCGCGCGCGCGACTTTCCCGCCTTCGCGCCGCGATCATTCGCCGAGCTGTGGGAGGCGCAGCAGCATACCTCCAATGATGGAGAATGAGGTCAACCGTGGATGTAGGAATTATAACCATTATCGCGCAGCTGATTTTTCTTGAGTGCATTCTCTCGATCGATAATGCCGCCGTGATTGGCGCTATGGTTACAAAGCTGCCTAACGATAAGCGGACGCCGTGGCCGGCGATGTTGCAGCCGATCCTCGGCCGTTTCGATAAGCTACTTGGCTCGCAGCGCGAGTCGGCGCTGAAAGTCGGCCTGTTCGGCGCCTATGCCGGCCGGATCGTCATGCTAGCGCTGGCGAGCATTATTATTAAGAACCCGTGGATGCAGATCCTCGGCGCGCTGTACCTGATCTACCTGGCGCTGAAGCACTTTGTCGAGCGCTTCCAGCACCACCAGCAGCAGCGCCGCGCCGACGATACCAGCGAGCGCCCGGCCAAGCCACAGAGCTTCTGGCAGGTGGTGCTGACGATCGAGCTGGCCGACCTGGCGTTTAGCCTCGACAACGTCGTCGCCGCTGTGTCGCTCTCGGAGCGGCTGTGGGTGGTGGTGGCCGGCGTGGCGATCGGCATTGTGGTGATCCGCTTCGCCGCCACGCTGTTCACGCGGCTGATCGCCTGGGAGCCGGCGCTCGAGCACGCAGCCTACCTGCTGCTGGTGGCGATCGGCGGCGAGCTGATCCTCGAGCACTGGCTGCATGTCGAGCTGAACGACCTGCTGAAGTTCGCGATCTCGCTGGCCGTGCTGGCGCTCACCGTGATTGTCGCGCGGGTGTACGGCTGGGTGAGCGCGAACCGCGCCCATGAGGTGAAGAGCGATGTCCGATAGCCGCGCGCGCGTGCTGGCGCGCGTTCGCGCCGGCCTGGCCGCAAACGGGCCATGGCTGGCGGCCCAGGCTGCCGACGCCGGCCAGGCGCCGCCGTTCGTGCACCCACCGCACGACGATATCGCCGCACAGTTTGTGGCCGAGCTGACGCGCCTGGCCGGCCCGGCGCACCGCTGCGCCGACGACGCCGGCGCGCTGGAGCTGATCGGCGGCCTGCTCGGCCAGCACGGCGCCGGCCAGCTGATCGCCTGGGATCTGCCGCGCGTCGGCCTGCCCGGCCTCGCGGCGCTGCTGGCCGAGCGCGGCGTCGCGGTGCTCGACGCGCGGATCGGGGGCGAGCGCCGCGCCGAGGCGCTGCGCCGGCTCGACCCGGCGCCGATCTGCATTTCCGGCGCCGACGCGGCGATCGCCGAGAGCGGCACGCTGCTGGTGCGCGGCGGCCCCGGCCAGGGCCGGCTGGCCTCGCTGCTCGCGCCGGTGCATATCGCGGTGCTACGCCGCGCGCAGATCGTGCGCGGGCTCGGCGAGGCGCTTGAGCTGGTCGCGCGCCGCCACGGCCCCGACCCCTTCGCCGACAGCAGCAGCCTGACGCTGATCAGCGGCCCCAGCCGCACCGGCGATATCGAGCAGCAGCTGGTGCTGGGCGTGCACGGCCCGAATACCCTCCACGTGATCCTGATCGACGCGCCGCCCGCGTAGCTCGGCGCACCGCTGGCCTTTCTGCTGGCTGAAACCAGGCCGTGCCAGCCCTGGCGTGGTGAACACATGCCTCAGGGCGTACCTGCACGTGCCGTGCTGCCCTGAGGCATGCGCTACCAGCGCTCGCGCCGCCACCGGCGCTGTTCCCCCCAACCCTACCCCTCGCCCCGGCCGAAATAGGCTTCGGCAACCGATGGTATACTGTCGCCGCAACATCCCAATCACCAAAAGGAAACCTATGCCTATCCCTCTATTTGGCGATATCGCCGAAGCCAGCCGCACGATCCTGCGGCGCGTGCCGCTCGACGAGCTGAGCGTGCCCGAGTCGCTGCGCGACTCGATCGAGCGGTTGTTTGGCGCGCGGCTCACGCCGGCCGAGGCGGTCGAGCGGATCATCCGCGACGTGCGCGAGCGCGGCGACGCGGCGCTGCACGAGTGGGGCGCCCGGCTCGACGGCGCGCGCGGCGGCGCGATCGAGGTGCCACGCGCGCGGCTGCAGCAGGCCGCCGAGGCGCTCGAGCCCGAGCTGCTCGCGGCGCTCCGGCTTGCCGCCGGCGAGATCGAGCGCTTTCACCGCCACCAGGCGCGCAACTCGTGGGTTGATTTCAACGTCGAAGGGGCACTGGGGCAGATCGTCGTCCCGCTGCAGCGCGTGGGCCTGTACGCGCCCGGCGGCAGCGCGCCGCTGCCGTCGTCGCTGCTGATGGCCGCCATACCGGCGCGCGTGGCCGGCGTAGAAGAGATCGTCGTCTGCTCGCCGCCGCAGCGCGACACTGGCGAGGTGCACACGATCGTCATGGCCGCCGCGTATGTCGCCGGGGTCGACCGGGTGTTCGCGCTCGGCGGCGCCCAGGCGATCGCCGCGATGGCCTACGGAACCGCCAGCGTGCCGCAGGTCGACAAGATCGCCGGGCCGGGCAACCTGTTTGTGGTGCTGGCCAAGCGCGCGGTGTACGGCGTGGTGGGCATCGAGGCGCTGCCCGGCCCGACCGAGACGCTGGTGATCGCCGACGATACGGCCGACCCGCAGCTGGCCGCCGCCGACCTGCTGGCGCAGGCCGAGCACGACGTGGTGGCCTCGGCGATCATGCTGACGCCGAGCCGCGCGCTGGCCGAGGCGACGCAGGCCGAGGTGGCGCGCCAGCTCGAGCAGCTGGCGCGCGCCGAGGTGGCGGCCCAGTCGATCGCGCAGCGCGGCGGGATCGTGGTGGTGCCCGACCTCGACACGGCCTTCGCGCTGGCCAACGCCTACGCACCCGAGCACCTGTGCCTGCTGGTGAGCGAACCCTGGCAGCATGTGGGCAAGGTGCGCAACGCCGGCGGCATCTTTCTGGGCGAGCGCTCGTTCGAGGTGCTGGGCGACTACGTCGCCGGCCCGTCGCATATCATGCCGACGGGCGGCACCGCGCGCTACGCCTCGCCGGTGAATGTCGACGACTTCCGCAAGGTGATCTCGCTGGTGGGGCTGAACGAGGCGGCGCTGCGGCGGATCGGGCCGGCGGCGGCGCGCCTGGCCGACGCCGAGGGCCTAACGGCTCACGCGGCCGCAGTGCGCGCGCGGCTCTCGGAGCGCCAATAGGTTTTATTGGAAATAACAATCGTGGGGGTTTGGGGGCCGCAGGCCCCAAGAATCCTCTCTTGGTGGCGTATGGATGGTAGCTTTGCTACGATCCATACGCCGCCAGGGAGGTTTGGAGGAACAAAGCCCCTCCGGCTCCCTTATTTCCGATTAAGTCTAATGAACCATCAACCTGATCTGGTATAATACGGCAACTCGGTTGCCATGCGCGCTAAGGAGGCGTCCATGTCTGCGTCATCGTTTCTGGCCAGCTTTATTAATATTCTCTTCAACGTGCTGACGCTGGCAATCTTTGGCCGGGTGCTCGCCTCGTGGGTCGACCCATTCGCGAACAACCGGATCACCCAGATCCTGCGCGATCTGACCGAGCCGATCCTGGCGCCTATTCGCAGCCTGATGCCCGGCACCATGATGTTCGATTTTTCGCCAATCATCGCGACACTGCTGCTGCAGGCGCTCGGCAAGCTGCTGCTGGGCGCGCTGGTACGCTAGTATTGCTATGGCGCGCTCGGCCGAAAGCCGAGCGCGCCACGCGCGCTGTACGAGCTACGCAGTAGGCGTTTTGCCTTCGGCCGAGCCGTATTTTTTTAGCTGGTCGCGGCCTCGCCGCCCCGCACCCCCGCCGCGTAAACGGTATGTTCAAGCGAAAGCGGACTGTAAAGGTTATCTGATGGAACACGAGATCCCCGCGCAGCCCCAAGCCGCGCAGCGCGAGGCGGCGCAAAGCTCCAGCCGGTTTCTGCTCCTGGTGGTATTCCTCGCCGGCATCGGCACGCTCGGCATCGAGATGATCGCCTCGCGCCTGCTGGCGCCGTACTTCGGCACCTCGCAGCCGATCTGGGCGGTGGTGATCGGCCTGACGCTGATCTACCTGACGCTGGGCTACCGGCTGGGCGGCTCGCTGGCCGACCGGCGGCCCGAAGAAAAGGTGCTGTACCAGATCATCACCTGGGCCGGGTTTGTGACTGGCTTCATCCCGCTGCTGGCCGACCCGATCCTGCGCTTTTCGCAGGGCACGATCGCGCGCGTGGCGGTGGGCAGCTTCCTCGGCGCGCTGTTTGGCGTGCTGATCCTGTTCGCCGCGCCGGTGATCCTCATGGCCATGGTCAGCCCATTTGCCATCCGCCTGCAGCTCAAGCGCGTCGAGGCCGGCATCGCGGCGGCCGGCCGCACCGCCGGCTCGCTCTCGGCGCTCTCGACTGTCGGCTCGATCGTCGGCACGTTCCTGACGGTGCTGTACCTCATCCCGACGATCGGCACGGCGCGCACCACCTACCTGATCGCGGTGTTCTTGATCGTCGTGGGCCTGATCGGCCTGCGCGACTGGCGCTACCTCATCCTGCTGCTGATCGTCGGCGGGCTGTTCTTCTACACCACCACCACGCGCGGCAATATCAAGGTTGCCGACTGCGCCGGGTGCACGCTGATCGACGAGCGCGAGTCGGCGTATAACTACATCCAGATCGCCACCAGCGAGAGCAAATTCTACGGCCCGCAGGTCAACCTGATCTTGAATGAGGGCCAGGCGATCCACTCGATCTACCATCCGCGCTTCGAGCAGAGCCAGAACCCGCTCGATCTGCTCACCGGCGGCGGACCGTGGGATTACTTCAGCGTCACGCCCTACTTCTTCCCCGGCCGCGACCCGGCCTCGGTGAAGAGCATGGCCATGCTTGGCTCGGCCACCGGCACGGTGCCGAAGCAGTTCCTGGCGATCTATGGCGCGAATACGACGATCGACGCGGTCGAGATCGACCCGGAGATCATCGCGCTCGGACGCGAGCACTTTCAGCTGCGCGACGCCAGCGACGACCCGACCCACCCGAACTACCATACCCACCCCGAAGACGCGCGCTACTGGCTGGCGAACTCGGGCGGCAGCTACGACGTGATCGGCATGGACGCCTACCACCAGCCGTACATCCCGTTTCACCTCGCCACGGTCGAGTTCTTCCAGCTGGTGCGCTCTCACCTCACGCCCGACGGCGTGGCGGTGGTGAACGCAGGCAAAGGCCCCGACGGCGACGACCGGCTGGGCGTGGCGCTGGCCGGCACCATGCGCCAGGTGTTCCCGCAGGTGTTCGTGATCGACACGGCCGGCTTCGGCAACCAGATCGTCGTGGGCGTGAGCCGGCCCGTCGGCGACGGCGCGCTCAACTTCCAGAAGAACTACGAGCGCATGCAGGTGCCGGTGCTGCGCACTGTGATGGACTGGTCGCTGCATCTGGGCGCCGCGCCGGTGCGCGAGTTCCTGCCCACCGACGCGCGCTACACGCCATTCACCGACGACAAAGCCCCAGTCGAGCAGCTGATCGACTCGCTGATCTTCGACCAGATCAAGTAAGGTTTGAGCGCGGCTAGCGAGATTGCACTGCCTGCGGCAGCATGGTACTCGATCGTTTTCTGTGCTTGGTTTTCCGCGCGCAGCGCGGAAAACCAAGCACTATAGATGAAAAGTACCACTCTGCCGAAGGCAAAAAAATCAGCTCGACGCGGGGCACCGCGTACGCCCTGTAACTGAAACCTCAAAACTTCTATGGTCGATCTTCTCTACGCCTTCACCGAAGTGCTGCTGCCGGTCGCGGTGGTGATCGCGCTGGGCTACCTGCTCGGCCGCGCATTCCCGATCGACGCGCGCACGCTCAACCGGCTGAGCCTGTATGTGCTGAGCCCGTGCCTGGTGTTCGTCACGCTGCTGCGCACCGACGTGGCCGGGGGCACCGCGAGCCGCCTGGCGCTGCAGATGCTGCTGGTGATGCTGGCCACTACCCTGCTCGCGGCGCTGGCCGCCAGCTTCTTCGGCCTGAGCGGGCCGCAGCGCAGTGGCATGCTGCTGACCTCGACGTTCATGAACTCGGGCAACTACGGGCTGTCGGTGTCGCGCTTCGCCTATGGCGAGCCGGGCTTCCAGCTGGCGATCGTCGGCTACCTGACGCAGACGATCTTGTCGCAGACGCTGGCGATCTACCTGGCCTCGGCCGGGCACCAGAGCCGCCGCGCGGCGCTGGGGCAGGTGTTCCGCGTGCCGCTGATCTACGCGGTGCTGCTGGCGCTGGCGCTGCGCCTGCTGGGCGTGCCGCTAGACGACACCAACGGCGTGGTGGCGGCCAGCATCTACCGCGGGCTGCGGCTGGTGGCCGACGCGACGCTGCCGGTGCTGCTGCTGAACCTGGGCACTCAGCTCACGCAGCGCCAGCCGATCACCTCGGCCGGGCCGCTGGCAAGCGCGGCGCTGCTGCGGCTGGTGCTGTCGATCCCGCTGGCCTATGGCGCGGGCCTGCTGCTGGGCCTCGGCGGGCTGCCGCTGTACATTGGCACCATGCAGGCGGCCATGCCCACCGCCGTGAATATGGTGGTGCTGGCGGTCGAGTTCGACGCCTGGCCCGAGTTCGTAAGCAACGGCGTGGTGGTGACAACCCTCGGCAGCCTGGCGACGCTGACGCTGCTGATCGCCCTGTTTCGCTGATTCCGCAGTTCGATGGCAAGAAACGTGCAATTACGCCGCAAGGTCAGCGGCGCCGCACGCGCCCGGCCAACCGACGAGGGAAGAAACAGGAGAGCACCATGCGAATCACACGCGGCACGCGCGCTATAGCCCTGCTTGGGCTGGTATTGCTGGCATCGCTGGCACTCGGCGCGGGCGCGGCTCTGGCCCAAACTGGCCAGCCCACGCCAACCTTCACGCTTCAGCCCAACGGCACTGCCACGATCACATTCGAGGCATTCTGCACGAACTTCGGCCAGAAGTTCCCACAGTCGGTGCAGGCGCCGAACGCCGTAGCGCCCGATCGCCTTCGTGGCGCACTGGCCTACATCCAGGGCAATAATATCTCAGCCGACCAGAACAAGGCGCTCGAGGCGCAGTACGCGATCTGGCAGCTGAGCGGCGCGACCGGCAGCCCAGCTGGCGGCGCCGACGCGCAGGCAGTGGTGGCCGCCGCGAATACCGCGCCGGCCAACCCGCAGGGCACCTCGCTGATCGACGCGGCCAAAGCCGGCCAGGTGAGCGTGACGGTGGCCTCGTGGCAGCCAATCGGCGCCAAGGTGCCGATCGGCGCGGCCAGCGATAACTTCTACGGCCGCGGCACGCTCACGGTCGTAAATACCACGCAGCAGGCCCTGACGCTGTATATGCCTGTCGGCGCGCTGCTGCCTCCCGCCACCGCCGGTGAGCAGACCATGGCGGGCTACGCCACCAGCAGCCAGGTCAATAACCCCCAGCCGACGCCGCAGCCCACTGCGCAGAGCCAGCCACAGCAGCTGCCGAACACCGGCGCCGGCGACACCAACGCCGGCTGGCTGCTGTTCGCCGGTAGCCTCGCGCTTATCGCCGCCGGCGCGACGCTGCATCGCCAGCTCTATCGCCGGCGCTAGCCCTGCTTGAGGGGAATGGGCGATGCGCTGGCGCGCAGTGTATACCACATCTACGAAATCAGGAGCGCTCTGCCGAAGGCTGAGCCTGCCGGTCAGGGGCGCGGGGGCGGCAAAGCCGCCCCGGCCTCTTTGTGTGGCACTACGTGGCTTCGCCCGTAATTTCGCTCTCAAGTGATCAAAAGTAATCAAACGGAGTTGGTATTATAATAGCCGCCAGTATTGTACGAGCTTCGGCGAATGGGCCGTGAGGATACTAGTATGTCGCAACCAACAGTTCCCGATCGCAAGCTGCCGCGCGGCGTGTACGCGCTGGCGGTGCTGATGTTTCTGGCCGGCGGCGCGCTGCTGCTGGCGTCGGTGGCGCTGCCGGTGCTGGGCAGCGCCGCTGTGCCGTGGTATGTATACCTGCTGTATGGCGGCTACTTCCTGGTGGTTGGCTACGGGCTGTGGAGCGGCAGGCGCTGGGCCTACGTCGCCACGCTGCTGATGTGCGCCGTGCTGATGTTCTACCAGTTCCAGTCCGCGCTGGTGCTGGGCCGCAACGCGCTGCTGCAGGTGCTGTTGCTGGTGGCGGTCGCGGTGTATATGCTCCAGCCAGCTGTGCGCGCGGCCTTCTTGCGCCCAAGCACGCCCGAAAGCTAGCACGCCCCCCAGCCGAGCGGCCTCACGCCTTGATCATTTCTGCTTGGTATGCCCCGCGCGGCGAATCCGGGCAGGGCATGCCAAGCAGAAATTTTGGGAGCGAAGCCGCCTCCGGCCCCCTATGCGTCGGAGGGAATGGCCTGCATCGGCCCCATGCGGTCGTAGCGCACATCGGCGTTGATCGTTTCGAGTATGCGCCAGGTGCCGGGGGTGCGCGGCAGGCACAGCACCGCCAGGCGGCCCTGGTTGGCCAGCCGCCGGGCCTCTTCGCCGTCGGAGAGCCAGATGCTGCCCATGTACGTGCGGCGCGGCGCTACTGGAATCGCGCAGTCGAGCAGCGCGCCTTCGAGCTCGCCGGTGGGCGCGCGGTGTGGCCGCAGCCGCAGCACGTGCGCGCGGATCGTCAGGCCGTTGCGCAGCAGCGTCAGGTCGTCGTGGACGCGCCGCCAGATCCGGCGGAATGCCAGCCCCAGCTGGATCGCGATCGGCAGCACCGGCAGGGCGCGCACCAGCGGGCTGGCGCGCAGCAGGTACAGCGCGATCAGCACGCCCAGCGAGATCAGAATGATCGGGTGGAGGAACGTGCGCAGCGGCTGCTCAAAGGCGTAGTCGTTGAGCAGGTTGAGAATCACGCCCGGCGGGATGGGGCGCGGCGCGGGCTGCTCGAGGTATGCCGCGTCAACATGCTCGGAAACCCGTTGCATTGATGCTCTCGTACGAAGCTCGCCCTGCGGGCTTAATCATGCACTACGACGTATTGTAGCGAAGTTGGGCCATGGCGGCAAGGCGCGTTTTCGGCAATGCGCGGGTCTAGCGTTTCGGGCAGCCCTTAGCGGCTGACGAACAGGTACACCAGTAATGTCAGCAGCTGCAGCACCACGGGGATAAGGCCGCCGCCGATCAGCTGGGCGCCGCGCCAATCGTAAAGCTCGCCGCACAGCGCCGCGGCCAGCAGAAACGACCAGACGATTGCGCCGAGCCACAGCAGCACTGGCAGGAACGGCACGCCCAGCAGCACCAGCACCAGCGCGCCCACCTGCGGCAGCAGCCGCGGCAGCTGGCTGATCGGGTAGAGGTACAGCGCGCGATTCCCCTCTTCGCCGCCGCCGCTCATCTCGTCGATGGTCGTCAGCACAATACCAACCAGCGGCCACTCGACCAGGCCGAGCACAAACAGCACCACCACGCTGACGAGCAGCGTCGGGCCGGGCAGGACGCCCTGCTGGATGGCCCGGTCGAAGAGCAGCAGCAGCGCCGGCGGCAGCGCCAGGCAGGCCACGGTGCCGGCGAGGCCGAGCAGCCGCCGGGCGTCGATCCGCTTGGTGTCCGAGTTGTCGCGCGCCTCGGCCACGAGCTGGTCGATCGTTGCGCTCGAGCGGAAGCTCAACAGCAGCAGCCGCGAGCGCGCGTCGCTCTGAAGGATGGGCTGGTTGGCCTGCGGCTGGCCCTCCGACTGGCGTGTGACCTCGAGCACCACGCGTTGGAGCACCTGCTCGAAGTTCGCGAGCGCCGATGTCAGCAGCACGCCGGGGGTGGCGCTGCCCTCGTAGAGCAGGCTGCTGAGGCGCTTCGAGCTGGCCAGCCCGCGGCTGGCCTGGATGAGCACCACGCGGCTTTGCTCGGAAAACTCGGTGACCTTGATCGCCTTGATCGCATTCCAGGGCACCACCTGCCACCTGCCGAAGTGTTTCACCGCCAGCCCATCGGCGCGCGCCTCGACCGCCGGCAGCAGGTTCCACACGCCGGCGATCAGCCAGCCGAGCAGCAGCAGCAGCACGTGCGCCGCCACCAGCAGCCACCAGTTGGCCGGCAGCTGGCGCAGGGCCAGCCGGTCGAACAGCGGCTGAGTTTGCAGGGCCGGGAAGGTGAGCGCCAGGAATTTAAGCCAGTACACCGCGTAGCGCAGCAGCAGCGCCAGCGCCAGCAGGCGGCCTGCCCAGATAAACACCAGCTGGATGCGGCGCGGGTAGGTGCCGCCGAGCGGGGCTTTCCCGGCGACGCTGGGCGGCGGCTCGGCCGCGAGCTGGCTGGCGTCTTCGGTTTTGCTGCGGCGGCTGAAGAACGAGGCTGGGCTCAGCACCAGCCGGAACAGCGGCGACGACGCTTCTTCCTGCAGCCGGGCCGGCTTGATATTGTCGAGCACCTTGGCGACGCGGTCGGTCTCGGCCAGCAGCGTCTTGATCAGCGCCTGGAAGTCGCTGATCGCCGAGGTGATCAGAAAGCTGCGGCGGAAGCCAAAGCGGTAGAGCAGGCTGTAGCAGCGGTGCCAGCCGGTCAGCTGCTGCGCGTCGGTTTCGGCCAGCAGCACGAAGCGCTCGGCGGCCACGTCTTCGGTCACTTTGATCGCGCGCACCGACTCCCAGGGGATGGGCAGCCAGCCGCCGGCGAACTCCACCAGCATGCCGCGCGGGCTGGTTCGCACGGTTGGCAGGCTATTGCGCAGCAGCAGCGCCAGCAGCAGCGCCAGCGCCAGCCAGCCCAGGGCGGGCAGCAGCGCGGGCGCGCCGATCAGCACGCCGGCCAGCCCGAGCGAGGCCTCGCGGCGTGGTAGGGTCGTGCCGTTGCTGATGGCAAGCACCAGCTCGGGCAGGTAGGGCACGCGCCCAAGCAGCGAGGTGTCGATGCCGAGGGCGCTCCAGATCAGCAGCAGCAGGCCGCGGCCAAGCTGAAGCGCGGCGACGCCGACGGCCAGCGCGCTCAGGCTTTCGAACAGCCAGATGATCCAGCGTGGGTAGCGGTGGATCTGCTCGGCAACCATGGGCTAGTCCTCCCATGCCTCCCCGCGCGCTCCGCCGGCCTGAAGTTCCTGGATGCGCAGATCGGCGTCGTCGAGCAGGCGCTGGCAGGCCGCCGCCGTGGCGACGCCTTCTTCGTACAGCGCCAGCGCCTCGTCGAGCGGCAGCTCGCCGGCATCGAGCCGGGCGACAATCGCCTGCAAGCGGGCGTAGAGCGCCTCGTAGGTTGCCGGCTCGGTTGGTTTCGTCATGCGACTCCCATATGCTTATAGAGCGATCAGATACAGGCTGTACCATCCACACCGATCGTTGGCGTAGGCACGATGATCATCTTGGAGATTGTCTGAGAAGTAACCACCAAGACACGAAGACACCAAGATCCAGTATGTCGTGTTGGTGCTTTTTCAGCGAATGAGCGCTTGGTGCCTTGGTGGTAAACTGGCTTTTCAAACAGCCTCTTAGAAGTTATTCACTTGCGTGACTCGGCTTCCTCACGGGAGGAGATTGAGCCTGCGGCAGCAGGTTACTTGTTGATCTTCTGAAAGATCGCTCTACTAGCGCCTGTCTGAAGAGGTGAGTATGCGGGACGTCGCCCCGCCAGACCACCCTTTTCAAACCGCTGCTCATACTGTATGCACGCGCGCAGCGCACTGCAATGGCCCAAAAGTCACGTTTCGGTGCGCGCAACGGCGGTGAACTCGCCGCCGCGCACGGTCACCCTCAGCTCGGCATCATCGGCGAGCTGGCCAGGATCGCTGACGATCTGGCCGCTGCCGGCCTGGCGCACCACCGCGTAGCCGCGGCCAAGCGTGGCGAGCGGGCTGAGCGCGGCCAGCTGCGCGCCGGCGCCGGCCAGCTGCGCGCGCCGCAGGGCGGTGCTGTGCGCCATGCGCGTGGCCGCGCGCCGCGTCAGGTCGTCGATTGCCTGGCGGTCGCGGCCGATCCGCGCGGCCGGCGATTGCTGTGCCAGCCGGCGCTGCAGGCTGTCGAGCCCGCCGAACGCGTCGTCGAGCCGGCGGCGCATGCTGGCGTCGAGGCGCTCGGCCAGCAAAGCCACGCCGCCGGCCAGCTCGGCCACGTCGGGCGTGGCGAGCTCGGCGGCGACCGAAGGCGTCGGCGCGCGCACATCGGCGACGTAGTCGATGATCGTGGTGTCGGTCTCGTGGCCGACGCCGCTGATCAGCGGCACCGGGCTGGCGAAGGCGGCGCGCGCCACGATCTCTTCGTTGAAAGTCCACAGGTCTTCGGCCGAGCCGCCGCCGCGCGCCACGATGATCAGGTCGAGCGGCTGCTCGTAGAGCGCGTAGAGCGCCTCGACCACCGACTCAGCCGCGCCGTCGCCCTGGACGCGGCACGGCGCCAGCAGCACTTCGGCCAGCGGGTAGCGCCGCCGCAGCACCTTGAGGATGTCTTGCAGGGCCGCGCCGGTGGGCGAGGTGGCCACGCCGATCCGGCGGGGCAGCGGCGGCAGTGCGCGCTTGCGCGATTGGTCGAATAGGCCCTCGGCGTCGAGCTTGGCCTTGAGCAGCTCGAAGCGCGCGAACAGCAGGCCGACTCCGGCGGGGCGGATCATGTCGACGTACAGCTGCACCTGGCCGTTGGCCTCGTAGAATGCGACCCGCCCGTGCGCCAGCACTGCGTCGCCGTTGCCGGGCATGCTGGGGATACGCGCCACCGACGAGCGCCAGCAGGCCGAGCGGATCTGCGCCTCGCCCTCCTTGAGTGTGAAGTAGCAGTGGCCCGAGCTGGCGCGCACGAAGTTCGAGACCTCGCCCTCGATCCAGATATCGCGCACGATCTCGTCGGCGTCGAGCAGCTCGCGCAGGTAGGTGTTGAGCTGGGAGACTGTGAGGATATTCAGCATAGCAAGTTTTGACACGACTTACGCGGTGTCCTCCCGCGTGGGAGGCTTGGAGGGCGCCGGCCCTCCAAAATCACTCTTTTGGCTGGCCGCGACCGCCAAAAAGGAAGTTTTCGGGGGCGGCAAAGCCGCCCCCGAACCCCACCGCGTAGCTCGTGTAACTTATAGAGGCTCGACGATCATCAGCGGCTGGCCATACTCAACCGGCTGGCCGTTTTTCACCAGAATACGCGCAACCCGGCCGCCGATCTCGGCTTCGATCTCGTTCATCATTTTCATCGCCTCGACGATACCGACGCGGTCGCCGGGCTGGATGATGTCGCCCTCTTGGATATACGCCGGGTCTTTGGGCGATGGTGCGTTGTAGAAGGTGCCGACCATCGGCGCGGTGATTGGCTCGCCGGCCGGCAAGCTTTCGCCAAGCTCGGGCGCGGGGGCATCGCTGGCGGCGTGCGCGATCGTGCCGTGCTGGTGGAATGGCGCGACCGGCGGCAGCGGCGAGTGCAGGTGGTGCTGTGGCATTGCCGCCGCGAGCGAGGGCGTAACGAGAAATGGCGCGGCGGCAGCGTGTGGCGCCTGCGACTGGCCGCGGCGAATGTGCAGCTTCGAGCCGCCGCGCTCGATCTTGATCTCGGTGATGTCTGTCTCGCTAATCAGGCGCAGAACCTCGCGCAGTGCGCCAAGCCCGAACTCATCGTCGCTTGCATGCTCGCCGCGATCGCCTACACCATTGGTCATGTCGCTGGTCTCCCTTGTGAGAATTAGGGCTTACCATGCAGAAGCCAGGGGCCGTAATGCAGAGTGCGCTGGCTCTGCGCCATCGTGCCGATTGCGGCAATAGCACAGCCCTGGCCCTGGCTTGTGTCACGCTCGCTCGATATAGCTGCCGTCGCGCGTATCGACTCGCAGGTCGTCGCCTTCGCTGATGAACAGCGGCACCATCACGCGCAGGCCCGTCTCCATGATCGCCGGCTTCACCGCGCCCGACGCGGTATCGCCTTTGTAGCCAGGCTCGGTCTGCGCTACGCGCAGCACCACATTCGGCGGCATGGCTACGTCGAGCACCTCGCCCTTGTAGGTCAGCAGGTCGATCTCGGCGCTTTCCTTGAGGAAGCTCGCGGCGCTGCCGATGATGTCTATCCCAACCACCGGCTGGTCGTAGGTCGCGGTGTTCATGAAGTAGAAGGTATCGTCTTCGCGATATAGAAACTGCACAGTCTGCTTTTCGAGCTGCGCTACCGCGAACTTCTCGCCAGCCTGAATGGTGGTGTTCACCGTGGCGCCGCTGCGCACGTTGCGCAGCGTCAGGCGCACGTAGGCGCTGCCGCGCCCCTGCTTGACATGCTGAAAATCGACAATCCGCATCAGGTTGTTGTCGTAGATGATCGTCAGCCCTTTTTTCAGCTCGCCGGTGGAAATCATGCTGCTGGACGCTCCTTTTGAACTACACCAAGCAGGCATTATAACATAGCTTGCAAAATGTGAACAAATGTGCTAAAATGACTTTCATTTCCCCGCCGGCGCTTGCGCGCTGTCGCGCTCGACGCTATACTGCTCGCATTCGTGCTCAGACAAGGACGGTCGAATGCCAACGCCAACGCCCAATGCGCGCGCGCGGGCGGCAACCGGCGGCAGCGCTGGCGGCGCCACGCGCAAGCCCGCCGAGCTGCACGAGCTGCTGAACTACCGCCTGATCGAGCGGATCGGCCAGGAAGAGCTGGCGACGGTGTACCGTGCGACGCACCTGACGCTCGACCGGCCGGTCGAGGTGCACATGCTGCGCCGCACCGACTGGATCTCGTCGAGCCGGTTTCAGCTGGCCGCCAAGCTGGCCGCGCGCCTGAGCCACCCAAACATACTGCCGGTTGTCGACGCCGGGCACGACGAGCACTACGGCGATTATATGGTGACGCCGCGGCTCGACACGCGGCCGCTGAGCGAGGTGTTGAAATCCGGCCCGCTCGACGTGCTGACGGCGCTGAAGGTGTTCACGCAGATCGGCGCCGCGCTCGATTACCTGCACGGGCAGGGCATCATCCACCGCGATGTGCAGCCGGCAAATATTCTGCTGACGCCACAGGGCAATGCCTACCTCACCAACTTCAGCCTGGCTGCCGCGCCCGACACGCCCGACCTTTCGAGCATCGAAGAGGCCGACTACCTGACGCCCTACGCGGCGCCGGAGCAGAGCTTGGTGTCGGGCGAGCCGAGCGCGGCCAACGATCTCTACAGCCTCGGCGCGGTGCTGTACCACACGCTGCTGGGCGAGGAGCCGCCGCCAGCAGGCGCCGAGCCGCGCTCGCTGAGCACGCGCGACGTAGCGCTGGCCGACGCCGACCGGGTGATCCGGCGCCTGCTGGCGCCGCAGCCCGCGCAGCGCTACGCCGGCGCCGCGCAGGCGGCCGTGGCGCTGCGCCAGGCACTGCGGCAGCAGATCGACCAGTCGACCGACGACATGGAGGAGTCGCGCTGGGAGCCAGTGGCCGAGTGGCTCGAGAACCCGCTCGAGACGGTCGTCGGCAACCTGCTCGACCACGAGTTTGTGGCGCGCAGCCGCGCCCGCGCCGATAACCTGCACCGCACCGGGGTGATCCGCAAGCTGCTCGACCGCTGGAGCCAGTCGGGCGCGCTGCGCCGGCCGCTGCTGGGCCAGGTGATCCAGCCCAGCCAGATCGTCAGCTACGACGTATACCTCTACGAGCTGCGCGCGCACTACGAGACGCGCACGCCAGCGCAGGTGCGCCAGGTGGTGCCTGAAGAAGGCGCGATCAGCCCGGCGGCGCGCGAGCCCGACCTGTGGGGCGCGCCGGTGCCCGAGATCGAGCCGTTCGTCGACGCGCCGCCGACGCCGATCGTGATCCCTGGGTCGCGGCGGGTGGTGCCGTGCGGCGACTGCGGCGGCGCGGCGAATGTCACGTGCAAGCACTGCGGCGGCGAGGGCCAGATCGAGCGCGTGCGCAAGGTGCGCGAGCCCGACGGCTCGACGCGCAACGAGGCGCTGAAAGAGCCATGCCCGATCTGCCGCGGCTATGGCAAGCAGGCCTGCCCGCGCTGCGAGGGCGCCGGCCAGATGATGGAAGAAAAGGTCTTCAGCTGGTCGCGCCACGGGAAGCTGTACCTCAACGAGGACGACCTGACCGGCCTGCATAAGCTGACGATCCAGACCCAGGCGCAGGAAGTGTTCAGCAGCCGGATCGACGCCTACGAGGCGCAGTGGTACCAGGTGGCGCCGCTGAAGGAGCTGGTCGAGCAGGCGATCAATGGCGGCGGCGCCAACGCCCGGCTGATCAGCGCCGAGCTGCTGATCAAAGGCGTGCCGGTGACCGAGGTGGACTACACCTACAAAGCCAAGCCGCACAGCCTGACGCTGATAGGCTTCAACAACGAGGTGCGCGGCGACTCGGCGCTGGTCGATCGCGAGCGGCTGATGCTGTACGCTGGCCTGGTGGTGCTGGCGCTGCTGGCGCTGGTTCTCTTCCTGATGCGCTAGATCGCCAGGCGAAAGCCCAGAAACGGGTTGCTCGCGCCGGGCAGCAGCCGGAAGCGGCAGGCGCAGCGCGCAAAGCCCTGCGGGTTGGCGTAGCAGCCGCCGCGCAAGATCCGCCGCCCCGGCGCATCCGCCTGCTCGCGGCCATCGCCGGCTTGGTACGGGTACAGCGCGTCGAGCGAGGCCGTCCACTCCCACACATTGCCGGCCATGTCGAGGCAGCCCGCCGGGCTGGCGCCCGACGGGTACGCGCCTAGCGGCGTAGTGCCGCCGATCTCGGCCTCGCGCGTGTTCGCGCGGGTAGACTCCCAGCGCTCGCCCCATGGAAACATGCGCCCGTCGGTGCCGCGTGCGGCGCGCTCCCACTCGGCCTCGGATGGCAGGCGAAAGACCGAGGCGCGATCGCCAACCGCCCCGCTGCCTCGTTGTTCTTGCTCCAGCGCGCCGCTAAGCCAGGCGCAGAACGCCACAGCCTCGTTCCAGCTCACGTCGGCCACGGGGTGGCTGAGCAGCTGCGCGGGCGGCTGCGGCGCGCGCCAGTGAATGGGCGCGCGCGCGCCGGTGGCGGCGACAAACGCGCCATAGAGCGCATTGCTCACCGGCGCGCGCGCGATCGCGAAGCCCGCCAGCGCGACAGTGTGCTGCGGCGACTCCTCGCGGTACGACTCGCGCGTGCCGCCGTAGGCCTTGGCCAGAGCGCTAAGCTGGCGCTCGGGCGTGCCCATCGGAAAATCACCGGCCGCAATACCAACGAATTCGGGGAGGAGCTGCGTTAAATTCATGACATCCCTCGGAAATGGTTTGAAAAGGGCGGTATCTCGGGGCGTTCGCGGCCACCACCGTGGCCGCGAACGGCCAAAAAGAGATGATTTTGGAGGGCGCAAGCCCTCCAAGCCCCCCGCGCGGGACACCGCGTAAGTCCTGTCAAATGACAAAATATTCATTTGATGATCGCGTTATTTTAACAGTTCTATGGAACAATAAGCTCCTTAAAAGCCTTTGCAACGCAGTATCTTTCGTATATTAATACTTGCAGTAACGCTTTTGCGCTGCTATACTACGTAGTACATTTTACGCCTCAATAAATACTGCGTCTCCATACGCTTGCAGCTACCTGGCGCAGCGCCATTGAACGACCGCGGCGGCTGAATCTGGCCTCGACGTTCGGCCACTGCCGCGGCGAACGCCTACGCGGCGGTAATTTCCTGTCACAGACATTCTGTGAGGCGTAATATCTACTGCATTGGTCGCTTTCGCACGCTTTCGCAATTGCTTCTACCATTACATCTACATTGATGGGCCGGCTTGCGCGCTGCAATGCCGCTGGCTCAGGCGCCTGTAGTGGGGCAGCACCATGAGCGTTTCGTCGCCGACCCGGCGTGGCCTTGCGAAGATCTGGCCGCAGCAAGTATATCAGCTTGTACGCGCCACCGAGCGGTATTTGCAGCTTGGGTTTGTTCTCGCGCTGCTGCTGCTGGTGCTGATGGGCCTGTTGACCTACCAGGCCACCCGCAAGCTGCGCGAAGTCGACGAGCGCGGCTCGCAGGCGGCGGCGGCGCTGGCCAAGATCGAGGCGGTCTCGTCGCTGCTAAACGACGCCGAAGACGTGCAGCGCGGCTACGTGATCACCGGCGACGAGCGCTACCTCGGCTCGTACGATGCCGAGATGCAGACGATCAACCAGGACGTGCGCGACCTGGAGAAGCTGACGGTCGAGTACCCGTCGCAGCAAGAGAAGATCGCCGCGCTCAAGCCGCTGATCGCCACGCGGCTGGGCGAGATTGTGGCGACGATCGACGTGCGCCGCGAGCAAGGCTTTGATCCTGCGCTCAAGATGATCCTTGAGCAGGAGGACAAGCCGGTGATGGACGGTATCGAGGCGCTGTTAAGCGGGCTGCGCGGCGAGCAGGAGCAGCAGCTGTACCAGCGCGCGGCCGAGGCCGACGCGCGCGAGTACGATATTATCGTACGTATCGCGATCGGCTGCATGGTAGCGATCATGCTGGTGACTGGCGCGGGCATCCTGATCGACCGCGACATTCGCGCACGCCAGCAGGCCGAGGCCAACCTGCGCAAATCGCGCGATCAGCTGGCGATTATTCTGCAGGGCGTCGCCGACGGTATCAGCGTGCGCGATGCGAGCGGCGCGCTGATCTACGCCAACGACGCGGCGGCGCTAGCGCTGGGCTACGATTCGGTGGCGGCGCTGCTCGAGGCGCCTGGCACCGACATGCTGCAGAAGCTCGACTTCCTCGACGAGCAGGGCCAGCCGATCGCGGCGGATCTGCCCGAGCGGCTGGCCCTGCGCGGCCAGCAGCACCCCGAGACGATCGTACACTTCCGCGTGCGCGACACCGGCGCGGAGCGCTGGATGGTGGTGAAGGCCACGCCGGCCTTTGATGAGCGCGGGCTGGTGCAGTTCGCGATCAGCATTCTCCACGATATCACCGAGCGGGTGCAGGCCTACCATACGCTCGAGCGGCGCGTCGAGGAGCGCACCCACGAGATCGCCCGCCGGCGCCAGGTGGCCGAGGGCATGCGCGACATCCTGGCGATCTTGAACTCGAACCGGCCGCTCGACGAGATACTGCATACGATTCTGGTGCAGGCCGGCCGGCTGCTTGGCACCGACGCCGGGGTGGTATACCGGCTGAGCGGCCGCGACCCGATGCTGGATCTTGAGTCGGCGAGCGGCCTGGAGCCCGACATGGCCGACGGCATCCCGGCCAGCTGGCGCCCGCTGAGCCAGGCAATCGAAAGCCGGCAGCCCGTTGCGATGAGCGATATTGCTGAGCACGACGACCTAGCCGACGGCGCGCTGGCGCCAGCGCTGCAGGCGCGTATTGCCGCCTTGCGGCAGCACTTCCGGGCGGTGCTGGCGGTGCCGCTGGTGGTGAAGGAAGAAGCCTACGGCGTGATGGCGCTGTTCTACCCGCAGCCGCGCGAATTTTCACGCGACGAGGTTGCGGTGGCGGTGGCATTTAGCGACCAAGCCGCGCTGGCGATCGAAAACGCCCGGCTGCGCATCCAGGCCGAGCGCGTGGCGGTAGCGGCCGAGCGCAGCCGGCTCGCGCGCGACCTCCACGACGCGGTGACGCAGACGCTGTTCTCGACTACGCTTATCGCCGACGTGCTGCCGCGATTGTGGGAGCGTAACGCCGCCGAGGCGCGCCGCCAGCTCGACGAGCTGCGCCAGATGACGCGCGGCGCGCTGGCCGAGATGCGCGCGCTGCTGCTCGAGCTGCGCCCCGCCACCATGGCCGAGATCGACCTGGGCGAGCTGCTGCGGCTGCTGAGCGAGATGATGGGCAGCCGCGCGCGCATCCCGGTGACGCTGACTGTCGAGGGACAGTGCCCAATTCCGCCCGACGTGCGGCTGACGCTGTACCGCATCGCCCAGGAGGCGATGAACAATGTCGCGCGCCACGCCGGTGCCAGCCAGCTGGCGGTATCGCTGCACTGCCAGGCCAGCCAGATCGAAATGCGGATCAGCGACGACGGCCGCGGCTTCGACCCGGCCCGCGTCGCGGGCGACCATCTGGGGCTCGAGATCATGCGCGAGCGCGCCGGCGACATTGGTGCGACGCTGTGTATACAGACGCGCCCTGGCGAGGGCACACAGGTGCTGGTGGTGTGGCCACTGCCGCAGGCGGTGGCCGCGCTGCCCGCAGTGGCGGCTGGCGCGCGGCTGGGGTAGCCCGGCAGTAGGGGGAAGAGCAAATGAGCGAGTATAACCGCGTGCGCGTGCTCGTCGTCGACGATCACGCCGTCGTGCGCAGCGGCCTTTCGGCGTTCCTGCAAGTCTACGACGACCTCGAGCTGGCTGGCGAGGTCGCCAGCGGCCAGGAGGCGATCCGCGCCTGCGAGACGCTGCAGCCCGACGTAGTGCTGATGGACCTGGTGATGCCGGGCATGGACGGCACCAGCGCCACGCGCGCCATCCGCCAGCGCCATGCCGGCACGCAGGTGATCGTGCTCACGAGCTTTTGGGACGAGGAGCTTGTGCGCTCGGTGCTGCAGGCCGGCGCGATCGGCTACATACTCAAAAACGCCACCGCCGAGGAGCTGGCGGCGGCGGTGCGCGCGGCCCATGGCGGCCGGCCCACGTTCGCCCCCGAGGTGGCCAAGACGCTGATCCAGGCGACCGCGCACCCGCCGGATCCGGCCCGCGCGCTCACCAACCGCGAGCGCGAAGTTCTGGCGCTGATGATCGCCGGCCTGAGCAACACCGAGATCGCCGAGCGCCTGATGGTCAGCCGCTCGACGATCAAGTTCTTTGTGAGCAGCATCCTCGCCAAGCTCGAAGTAGCCAGCCGTGTCGAGGCTGTGGCCCTGGCCGTGCAGCGCAACCTGGTCAACTGACCAGGGCGAAATTCTAGCCACCTGGCCGCCTGAAATCTCCCCAGCTGCCCGATGCGGCCGGGGAGATTTTGTTGTAGTATTTTTACTACCGAAGGTAGTTCCTCATAGGCCACGCTCTACCAGCGTTCTGCACGCACTCCACTCACGTCTTCGCATACCGGCTCGATACTCGGCATTCGCCAGGAATAGTGCGATTGTGCCGCATGTGGCGGCGCTGCGGCGCGTGCAGCGTTGGGCGCCGCTGCGGTGTGCTCGGATGCTGCGCGAAGCGCCAAGCTGGAGCGCCATATAGCAATCCTATGCTGCCGCAGGCAACAATCGCGGCGCGGCAGAGAAAGGGGGCAAGCGTTCGGCGCTGCATGTGAGGCTGGCATAGTGACACATGGAGGTCTTCGATGCACAGGATCGTTGGAGCGAGCCTGCGGTTGCGGCTCGTCGTCGTTGCGCTCGCGGCGGGGCTGATCTGCTTCGGCATTGTGCAGATGCGCACCATGCCGGTGGACGTGCTGCCCGAATTCACACCGCCGTACGTCGAGATCCAGACCGAATCGCTCGGCCTTTCCGCCCAGGAAGTCGAGCAGCTGATCACCGTGCCGCTTGAGCAAGATCTGCTGAACGGCCTGCCCTGGCTCCAGACGATCCGCTCGGAGTCGGTGCCGGGGCTTTCGTCGATCGTGCTGCTGTTTCAGCCAGGCACCGACCTGATCCGCGCGCGGCAGATGGTGTCGGAGCGCATGACCCAGGCCGTGGCGCTGCCGCACGTCTCGAAGCCGCCAACCATGCTCCAGCCGCTGTCGTCGAGCAGCCGGGTGCTGATGGTCGGCCTGTCGTCGAAGGATCTCTCGCTGATCCAGATGTCGGTGCTGGCGCGTTGGACGATCGCGCCGCGCCTGATGGGCGTACCCGGCGTGGCCAATGTGGCGATCTGGGGCCAGCGCGACCGGCAGCTGCAGGTGCAGGTAGACCCAAAGCGCCTGCAGGAGAAGAACGTGTCGCTGCTGCAGGTGCTCGAGACCACCGCAAACTCGCTGTGGGTTTCGTCGCTGAGCTTTGTGGAGGCCTCGACGCCCGGCACCGGCGGGTTCATCGACACGGCGAACCAGCGCCTGGGCATCCGCCACATCCTGCCGATTGTGTCGGGCGACAGCCTGGCGCAGGTGCCGATCGAAGAGACCTCGCTGCGGCTGAGCGACGTGGCGAACGTGGTTGAGGATCACCAGCCGCTGATCGGCGACGCGCTGACAAACAATGGTGCCAGCATCATGCTGGTGATCGAAAAGTTCCCCGGCGCCAGCACGTTCGACGTGACGCGCAATATCGAGCAGGCGCTTGAAGATATGCGCCCCGGCCTCGCGGGCATGCAGACCGACTCGAGCGTCTTCCGGCCGGCCGACTTCATCCAGGCGATGCTGGACAACCTGGCGCTGACGCTGCTGATCGGGTTTGTGGCCATGCTGCTGGCGCTGGTGGCGTTCTTCTTTGAGTGGCGCACAGTGCTGATCAGCCTGGTCACCATCCCGCTGGCGGTGGTGGCGGCCGGGCTGGTGCTGTGGATGCGCGGCGCGACGATCAATATCGTTGCGATCCTCGGGCTGGCGGTTGCCGCAGGCGTGCTGATCGACGACGCGATCGTCGATGTTGAGCACGTGGTGCGGCGGCTGCGCGCGGCGCCCGGCGAGCCTGCGGCGGCGGTGATCCGCGCGGCGGTGCTCGAGATGCGCGGCCCGCTGGCCTACGCGCTGCTGATCGCGCTGCTGGCGATCGTGCCGGTGTTCTTTGTCGAGGGCATGCTCGGCACGTTCCTGCAGCCGCTGGCGCTGACCTACCTGCTGGCGGTGGTGGCGGGCATGGCGGTGGCGCTGCTGGTGACGCCGGGGCTGTGCCTGCTGCTGCTGGGCCGCGCGCCGGCTGCGCTGCGCGAGGCCGGGCTGGCCAGCCGCCTGGCGCGCGGCTACGGCCGGCTGCTGAGCCGGCTGCTGAGCGCCCCGCGCGCGGCCTACCTGCTGGCGGCGCTGCTGCTGGTGCTCGGCCTGGTGGCGCTGCCGCTGCTCAGCCCCGCGCTGACGCCGTCGTTCAAAGAGCGCAACCTGCTGATCACGCTGAGCGGCCCGCCGGGCACCTCGCAGCCCGAGATGAGCCGGATCGCCGGCAGGGTGAGCCAGGAGCTGCGCGGCATCGCGGGCGTGAGCAATGTGGGTGCCGAGGTTGGGCGCGCCGTGCAGGGCGACCAGGTGGTGAACGTCAGCTCGGCGCAGGTGTGGGTGAGCATCGACCCGCGCGCCAGCTACGACAGCACCGCCGCGGCCATCCAGTCGGTGATCAGCGGCTACCCCGGCATTCGCCATAGCGTGCGCACCGCGCTGCGCGCCGAGAGCGAAAACCTCGCCGGGCAGGCCAGCAACGCGCTGGTGGTGCGGGTGTATGGCGACACCACCGACCTGCTGCGGCTCCAGGCCGAGAATGTGAAGCAGTCGCTGGCCGGGATCGCCGGCATCGTCGGCACGCGGGTCACCCTGCCGGTGCAGCAGCCAACCCTCGAGATCAATGTCGACCTGGCGGCGGCGCAGCGCTATGGCATCAAGCCCGGCGACGTGCGGCGCACCGCGGCAACCATGCTCTCGGGCCTGCAGGTCGGCAACCTGTTCGAAGAGCAGAAGGTCTTCGACGTAGTGGTGTGGAGCACGCCCGAGACGCGCAACAGCATCAGCAACATCAACGACCTGCAGATCGACACGCCGGGCGGCCAGCGCGTGCGGCTGGGCGACGTAGCAAAGGTGCGGATCGTGCCGGCGCCGAGCATCATTCGCCACGACGCCGTGAAGCGCTACCTCGACGTGGTGGCCGACGTGCGCGGCCGCTCGCTCGGCGCGGTGGCGGCCGAGATCGACAGCCGCATCCGGCAGCTGCAGTTCCCGATGGAGTACCACGCCGAGGTGCTGGGCGACTACGCCGAGCAACAGGCGGCGCAGACGCGGCTGCTGGCCCTGGCCATCGCCGTGGCGATCGGCATCTTCTTCGTGCTGCAGGCGGCCTACGGCAGCTGGCGGCTGGCGCTGCTGTCGTTCCTGACGCTGCCGGCGGCGCTGTCGGGCGGGCTGCTGGCCACGCTCGCGGCCGGCGGCGCGCTGTCGATCGGCGCGCTGGGCGGGCTGCTGGCGGTGTTTGGCCTGGCGGTGCGCGGGCAGATCTTGCTGCTGGGCCGCTACCGCCGGCTGATCGGGCGCGAGGGGCGGCCGTTTGGCGCCGACATGGTGCTCGAGGGCGCGCGCGAGCGGCTGGCGCCGGCGCTGGCCACCGTGGTGGCGCTGGGCCTGGCGCTGCTGGCCACGCTGTTCCTGGGCGACGTGCCGGGCCTCGAGCTTGTGCGGCCGCTGGCGGTGGCGGTGTTGGGCGGGCTGGTTACCACGGCGGCGATCAACTTCTTCGCGCTGCCGGCGCTGTACCTGAGCCTGCGGGTGACATCGGTAGACGAGCTTGAGCTGCCGCCGCTGGCCGGCGTGGCCGAGCAGGAGATCGCCGGCGCGGCACTGTAGCGCGCCAGGCCCTGGCGCCGCCGCCGCGCCGGCAGAGCGCGCGGCGGCGGCGCGAGCCGCTCTGGCAAGGGCGGAGCACACCAACTGCACAGGTTCGATAGGAGAAATACATGAAGCTGAACTATCGCCGGTTGGCCGTGGCGCTGGTGGCTGGCGCGCTGACGCTGGGCGCGTGCGGCCAGGCCCCCGAGGCCGCGACGGACGAACATCACCCGATCACGATCGAGCAGCTCGACGGCAAAGATCCCTCGCGCGCCATCCTGACCGAAGAGGCCGCCAAGCGGCTCGACATACAAACCACCCAGGTCGGCGAGGCGCAGCTCAACGGCGCGCAGCATAAAGTCATCCCGTACTCCTCGCTGATCTACGACACCGATGGCGGGGCGTGGATCTACGTGAACTCCGAGCCGCTGACGTTTGTGCGCCACTCTGTCAGCATCGACGACATCCAGGGCGACAAGGCGTTTATCACCGACGAGCTTCCGGCCGGCAGCGCCGTAGTGACGGTTGGCGCAACCGAGCTGTACGGCGCCGAGTTCGAGTTCGAGGAAGAGTAAGCGCGAGGAGGGCTTCCGCTATGATACGGTGGATCGTTGGAACAAGCCTGAAGCTCCGCTTCGTTGTGCTGGTGATGGCCGCCGCGATGATGTTTTTCGGCATCGCGCAGCTGCCAAACATGCCAATGGACGTATTCCCCGAGTTCGCGCCGCCGCGCGTCGAGATCCAGACGCCCAGCCTCGGCCTCTCGTCGGAAGAGGTCGAGTCGCTGGTGACAGTGCCGCTGGAGCAGGCGTTCAACGGCGTCGAAGGGCTCGACCTGATGCGCTCGAAATCGATCCCCGACCTGTCGTCGATCGAGCTGCTGTTCAAGCCCGGCACCGACGTGCTGCGTGCGCGCCAGCTGGTGCAGGAGCGGCTGCAGACCGTGCTGCCAACCATGCCCACCTGGGCGGCGCCGCCGGTGATGATGCCGCCAGTATCGACCACCGGGCGCGTGGTGAAGATCGGCCTCTCGTCGAAGAACGTGTCGCTGGTCGATATGTCGATGATCGCCTACTGGACGATCCGCGCGCGGCTGCTGCGCGTGCCGGGCGTGGCCAACGTGGCGATCTGGGGCGAGCGCATCAAGATGCCGCAGGTGCAGGCCGACCCGGCGCGCATGGCCGAGCATGGCGTGACGCTCGAAGACGTAAAGCAGACGACCTCGGACGCGCTCGACGCCGGCCTGCTGTACTACTCGACCGGCGCGGTGATCGGCACCGGCGGCATGATCGAGACGCCCAACCAGCGCCTGACGATCCACCCGCTCTCGCCGATCAAGACCTCGGAGGAGCTGGCGGCCATCCCGATCGGCGACCGCAAGAAAAGCGACGGCACGCCGCTGCGCCTGAGCGACGTGGCCGACGTGAAGGATAGCACCTGGCCGCTGATCGGCGACGCGGTGGTGAACGATGGCCCCGGCCTGATGCTGGTGGTCGAGAAGTTCCCGTGGGCCAACACCCTCGACGTGACCCGCGGCGTCGAGCAGGCGCTCGACCAGCTGCGGCCGGGCCTGCCGGGCATCGAGATGGACTCGACGATCTTCCGGCCGGCCGACTTCATCCAGGTGGCGCTCGACAACCTCACGCGCGCGCTGATCCTCGGCTGCGTGCTGGTGATGCTGGTGCTGGGCGCATTTCTGTTCGAGTGGCGCACCGCGCTGATCAGCCTGATCGCCATCCCGCTCTCGCTGCTGGCCGGCGGCGTGGTGCTGTACCTGTACGGCTCGACGATCAACACCATGATCCTGGCCGGCTTTGTGATCGCGATCGGCGTGGTGGTCGACGACGCGATCATCGACGTGGAGAACATCGTGCGGCGGCTGCGCCAGCACCGCCAGGAGGGCAGCGCACGCTCGACCGCCAGCATCATCCTCGAGGCCTCGCTCGAGGTGCGCCAGGCGATCATTCACGCCACGGTGATCGACGCGGTGGTGCTGCTGCCGATCTTCTTCATGGGCGGGCTTTCGGGGGCGTTTTTCCAGCCGCTGGCGGTGGCCTACGGCCTAGCGGTGATGGTGTCGATGCTGGTGGCGCTGACGCTGACCCCGGCGCTGTGCCTGCTGCTGCTGTCGCGCGCGTCGATCGAGCGCCACAACCCGCCGCTGGTGCTGTGGCTCCAGCGGATCTACGAGCCGCTGCTGCAGCGGATCATCCGCCGGCCGCGGCCGGTATTCGTGGCCACCGCGCTGATCATGATCGTCGGCGTGGCGGTGGTGCCGCTGCTGGGCGAGTCGCTGTTCCCCGAGTTCAAGGAGCGCGACTTCCTGATCCACTGGATCACCAAGCCCGGCACTTCGGCGCCCGAGGAGCAGCGGATTGTGACGCAGGTGAGCCGCGAGCTGCGCGAGATCCCCGGCGTGCGCAACTTTGGCTCGCATATTGGCCAGGCGCTGCTGGCCGACGAGCTGAACGGCGTGAACTTCGGCGAGAACTGGATCAGCGTCGACCCGAAGGCCGACTACGACAAGACCGTTTCGGCGATCGAAGAGGTGGTGTACGGCTACCCCGGCCTGTTCCATAATGTCGAAACCTACCTGAACGAGCGCATCGACGAGGTGCTGACGGGCTCGAGCGAGACGTTCGTGGTGCGGATCTACGGCTCCGACCTGCATGGCATCCACGCCAAGGCCGACGAAGTCGAGCAGGCGCTGAAGGGCATCCCCGGCACTGTCGACCTGCACGTGCAGCTGCAGTCGGAGGTGCCGCAGATCCAAGTGCAGGTGAAGCTCGACGAGGCCAAGCGCTATGGCATCAAGCCCGGCGACGTGCGCCGCGCGGCGGCCACGCTGATGTCGGGCGAAGAGGTGGGCGACCTGTTCCGCGACGGCAAGGCCTACGACGTGCAGGTGTGGAGCACGCCCGCCACGCGCAACAGCCTGAGCAGCATCCGCAGCCTGCCGATCGACACGCCCGACGGCAAGCAGGTGCGGCTGGGCGACGTGGCCGACGTGCGGATCGCCCCGGCGCAGAGCGTGATCTACCGCGAGAACGACTCGCGCCGGATCGACGTGAGCGGCAACGTGCGCGGCCGCGACCTGGCCGCGACCATGGCCGAGGTCAACAACCGGCTGCAGAAGGTCTCGTTCCCGCTCGGCTACCACGCCGAGGTGCTGGGCGAATACGCCGAGCGCCAGGCCGCGCAAACCCGCCTGCTGATCTTCGCGGTGGCGGCGGCGCTCGGCGTGCTGCTGATACTGCTGGCGTCGTTCGGCAACCTGCGCCTGGCGGTGCTGGGCTTCCTGACGCTGCCCTCGGCGCTGGTGGGCGGGCTGCTGGCGGCCTACTTCACCGGCGACGTGATCTCGCTCGGGTCGCTGGTGGGCTTCCTGACGGTGTTCGGCATCGCGGCGCGCAACAAGATCATGCTGATCAACCACTACCAGCACCTCGAGCGCCACGAGGGGTTCGAGTTCGGCCCCGAGCTGATCTTGCGCGGCGCCAGCGAGCGGCTCTCGCCCATCCTGATGACCGCGCTGGCGACCGGGCTGGCGCTGGTGCCGCTGGTGCTCGCCGGCGATGTGCCTGGCCACGAGATCGAGTACCCGATGGCGATCGTGATCCTCGGCGGCCTGATCACCTCGACCTTGCTCAACCTGTTTGTGGTGCCGTCGCTGTACCTGCGCTTCGGGAAGCAGCGCAAGGCCGTGCCTGCGCCGGTGCTGGCCCCGGCCAACTAAATCACTGCTCGCCGGGCGCTGCGCGCAGCGCCCGGCGGCTTGAGCCTCGAGCGCCGGTCGGGCGCGCCAGCGCCCAACCGGCCGCGGCCTTTCCCAGAAGGCGGCGACCTACCCAGCACGTTCGAAAGGAGCCTTTGATGTTCAGCGCATCACGCACGCAGTTTGCCCGACTGTGCATCCTCGCTGTGCTCCTGGTGTCTTTGCCGATTGCCGGCACGATCGACGCCAGCGTCAGCCCCGAGCAGCCAGGCGTCCGGCTTGCCGCGACACTTCCCTGCAACCAGCTCACGCCGTTCAACGCCAATAACTTCACTAGCTCGACGACGATCGACAACCAGTTTTTCCCGCTGGTGCCGGGCATGCAGTTCGTCTACGAGGGCCATGTCAACCAGGGCGGCCAGTCGCTTGAGCACCAGGTGATCTTCACCGTCACCGACCTGACCAAGGTGATCAATGGCGTGAACACGGTGGTGCTGTGGGATCGCGACTTCAGCCAGGGCGTGCTTACCGAGGCCGAGCTGGCCTTCCACGCCCAAGATAACGCCAAGAATATCTGGAACCTGGGCGAGTACCCCGAGACATACTCGCAGGGGAAGTTCACCGGCGCGCCCGACACCTGGTTCGCGGGCATTGCCAGCGCGCAGGCCGGCACGATCCTCCCCGGCAATCCGCAGGTTGGCACGCCGATCTTTCTGCAGGGCTACTCGCCGAATATCGGCTTCCTCGACTGCGGGCAGGTCGCGTCGGTGGGCCAGCATGTCTGCACGCTCGGCACCTGCTACGATAACGTGGTGGTTGTCGACGAGAGCAGCCCGCTCGACGGCCCCGCCACGCAGCAGAAGTACTACGCGCCGAGCGTTGGCACGGTGCTGATTGGCGCGATCAACGACCCGGCCGCCGAGATCATGTCGCTGGTGAGCGCGGTGCAGCTTGGGCCATCGGGCTGTGCCTCGGCGCGCGCCGAGGCGCTGAAGCTCGAGCAGCACGCCTACCAGGTGAGCAAGAGCATCTACGGCAAAACCGCGCCCGCGCAGTCGACTGGCCGCTGCGATACGCTGCCGACGCCAACCGCTACGCCAACCGCCTCGCCGACGCCGCCGGTGTCGCCTACGCCGACGGCCAGCGCCACGCCGACCACCACGCCGGGCGGGGCGCCAAATCCGCGCCTGTTCTTGCCGTTTGTCGAGAAGCACCTGCCGGCGGCCGCGCCATTCGACGGCTGCAAAGACGACCCCAACCCCGCCAGCGCGCCGAACTACCCGGTGCGGATCGTGAAGGTAAATAAAGCCACCGAGGTTGTGACGCTGCAGAACGTCAGCGGCACGGTTGTGAGCGTCGAGGACTGGAACATGTGCAGCCTGAACGGCAACCAGGAGCACGACCAGATCTTTGGCACGATCGCGCCAGGCCAGACGCGCGACTTCCCGAACACCGGCGGCAGCCGGATCTGGGATGCAAGCCACCGCGACGACGGCGCGCTCTACGACGCGACCGGCACGCTTGTCAGCTATTGGGTCGATCAGTGAGAGCGATGCGCGCGTGCTCTGGCGCGCCTGTGCGGCAAAGCCCCGCCTGGCGCGCCAGCATATGCACGATGCCAGGAGAAGCGTCCCGATGCTGAAGTTCTTCTACCGACTACTGCTGCTGGCGCTCGCGCTGGTGGCGTTCGCCGGGTGTAGCGCGCAGCAGCCTGCTGCCTCGCGCGCAACTCCGCTGGCTGCGGCGCCTACCGCAGCGCCGCCGACGGCTGCTCCGGCCACCGCAGCGCCGCCGACAGCTGTGCCGCCTACCGCAGCGCCGCCCACCGAGGCGGTGCCGACGGCTGCTCCGGCCACCGCAGCGCCCGCCAGCGGCACAGGCGGCCCGCGCTTTACGCACCCGACCGCGATCAGCAACCCGCTGTACCCGATAGCGCTGACGCGCTACACGATTGCGCTGGGAACCGAGGGCGGCGACCCGTCGCGCACCGAGATCACGCTGCTGCCCGGCACGCGCGTGATCGCGTGGAATGGCCAGCAGACCGAGGTGCGCGTGGTGCAGTTCATGGCCATGGTCGGCGGCCGGCTGGTCGAGGTCGCCTACGACTACTTCGCCCAGGCCGACGACGGCAGCGTGTACTACATGGGCGAAGATGTAACCAACTACCGCGACGGCAAAGTAGCCGACCACGGCGGCTCGTGGCAGGCGGGCAAGGATGGCGCGCCGCCGGCGCTGATCATGCCGGCACGGCCAAGCGTCGGCCAGGTGTTCAACCCCGAGAATCTGCCGGGTGTAGTGTTCGAGACCGACAAAGTGCTAAGCCTGGGCCAGAAGACCACCACGCCAGCCGGGCCGATCGACAACGGCGTGTTTGTCGAAGAGACGCTGATGGACGGCAGCGTCGAGCACAAGATCTACGCCGCGAATTTCGGCATTGTGGAAGAGCAGGCCAGCGACGAGCTTTCGCACCTGGTGCTGTATGCCCCGGCCGGCGCGCCGCCGCGTGCCGTGCCCGACGCGCTATCGACGATCGAGGCTCAGGCCGAAGATATTGCCGATGCTGTGCCCGGCGGCAGCTGGGCCAAGGTGAGCGCCGACGTGGACGCCGCGCGGGCGGCCTGGCAGGGCTACGCGGGCGAGCACGACGGCGTGCCGGCGCCATTCCGCGACGCGCTGGCGGGCGCGCTCGCGCGGCTGCAGAAGGCGGCGGCGGGCAAGCAGCCGCGCGCCACGCTGCAGGCCGCCAACGACCTGAGCGCGGCGGTGGTCGACCTATTCGCGGTATACCAGCCGGCGCTCCCACCCGACCTCGGCTGGCTCGATGTGCTGGGGCGGCAGGTGAAGCTCGACGTGGCCGCGAGCGATTATGCCGCCGCCGCCGACAGCCTGGCGAAAGCCGGCGCGGTGTGGGCGCGGCTGAAGCCGGTGGTGCTGGCGCACGACGGTGCCGGCGTGGCGGCAAAGTTCGACGGGAGCCTCGCAGCGCTGCAGAAGGCGCTCGCGGGCAAGAACAGCGCGGCGCTGGAGCGCGAGGCCGAGCACGCGCTGGCGCTTGTCGATGCGCTGGAGGGGCTGTTCTAGCGCTTCAGAAGCTGTCTGAAAAGGGTGGTTTGGAGGGGCGAAGTCCCTCCAAAATATCCACTTTTTCTGGCGGGCGGCGGCCACATTCGTGGCCGCCGCCCGCCAGAAGGGAATGCGAGGGCATAGCCCTCGCGCACCCCTTTTCAAACAGGCTCTCAGATAATTTGCGGCGGCTCTCGTACGCCGGCCGGTTCTCGAGGATGCGGCTGGCCGCGAAGACCGCAAGGTCGAGCGCGTGCGGCCGGCCCAGGATCAGCTCGGCAGTGTAGCGCCCTACCGCGTGGCACTGCTGGAAGCCGTGCCCCGAGAAGCCGTTCGCCAGGTAGAACCCCGGTAGCTCGGGCCACTCGCCGAGGATCGCGTTGCCGTCGAAGGTATTGACCTCGTACAGGCCGGCCCAGCCGCCGGTGATCTTGAGCCGGTCGAAGCTGGGCATAAGCTCGACAAGCTCGGGCCAGATCAGCTCTTCGAAGCGGCGCCGCTCCCAGCTGAAATCCTCGAGGCCAACCGGGTCGTCGGGGAATGATTTGCCGATCATGAACAGCCCGCCGCCCTCGTGGATGCAGTAGAGCCCCGACGGAAAGAACAGCGCCGGCAGGATGTGGCCGGGCCGCGCCGCCACCTCGACGGTCGTGACCTGGCGTTTCGTGGGGCTCACCGGCAGGCGTACGCCGGCGGTATGCGCGACCCGGCTGGCCCATGGCCCAGCGCTGTTCACCACGGCCGGGGCGCTCAGGCGCTCGCCCGAGGCCAGCGCCACGCCTGCCGCGCGCCCGCCATCGCGCAGCACCTCGGCCACCTCGGCCTGGATGAAGCGCGCGCCCAGCGCGATCGCCTTCTTGCGGTAGGCCTGCAGCACCGCCAGCGGCGACATTGTGCCGTCCTGGCGGCCAAGCGTGCCGCCGACGCAGCCGTCCAGGTTTTCGTAGAGCGGGTAGGCGGCCCGCACCTGCTCGGGGGCCAGCCACTCGACCATGCCGCCAAGGCGCTGCTGCTGCGCCAGGCCATCGCGCGTTTCGTCGTGGCTGGCCTCGTCGATCACGAACAGGTTGCCCTGCTGGCGAAAGCCCGGGTCGGGCCGGTCGCCGTCGACGGCGAATTCGTCGCCGAAGCGCGCCAGCACCTCGAGGCCATACAGCGACATCTGGATGTTCTCTTTGATGTTGAACTGCACGCGCATGTTGCCATCGGATAGCGTGGTGGAAGCGCGGGCGTAGGTCGGGTCCTGCTCGATCAGCGCCACGCGCAGCCGCGCGTCGGCCCGCAGCAGGTGGTAGGCGGTCGCGCTGCCCATCACGCCACCGCCAACCAGGACGACATCGTAGGTGCTGGGTGTCATACGGGGCCTTTCAGATAGATCTCAGGCCAGCGCCCAGACGCTGCCCTGAGGTGTCTTGGTGATCTCGATCTGCACGGGGAACAGGTCTTTCAGCTCCTGGATATGGGTGATCACCAGGATGTGTTTGAAATCGCCCTGCACCGAGGTGATCGCCTCGACCAGCCGCTCGCGGCCCTTGGCGTCTTGCGAGCCGAAGCCTTCGTCGATCACCAGTGTTTCGAGGCGCGCGCCGGCGCGGCGGGCCAGCAGCTTCGCCAGCGCCACGCGGATGGCGAAGTTGAGCCGGAACGCCTCGCCGCCCGAGAATGCGTCGTAGTCGCGCGTGCCCAGGCCGTCGGCGATCTTGATATCGAGCGTCTCGGCGACGTCGCCCTTTTTGGTGTCGCGCTGAGTCTCGAATGTCAGGTGCATCTGGTTGTCGGTCATGCGCCCGAGCAGGTGGTTGGCCTCGCGCTCGATCTCGGGGATGGCCGTCTCGATCAGCAGCGCCTGGACGCCCTTCTTGCCGAACGCCAGGGTTAGCTCGTCGAACAGGCCTTTGCGCTCGGCCAGCGCGCGGCGGCGGGCCTCGGCCTCGAGCAAGTCGGCGGCGGCTTCCTCGGCGCGCTTCAGGTCGGCGCGGCGCTCGGCGAGGTCGCGCTCGCGCACCAGCAGCTCGTTGCGGCGCGCCTTCAGCTCGGCCTGGGCGGCATCGCGCTCGCGCAGCGCCAGCGCCAGGTTGCGCAGCTCGTCGTCGAGCGCGGCGATCTGCGCCTCGGCCGCCTCGGCCTGGGCGGCGCTGCGCTCGAGCGCCTGGCTGGCGCGCTCGAGGTCGCCGCGGTCGCGCTCTTCGCGCTCTTCAGCGCGCCCGAGCTGCTGGCCCTCGGCGGCCCAGTGGGCCAGGTCGCGCGCGGCGGCGGTGGCGGCAGCGGCCAGCTCGGGGGCGTAGCCCAGCGCGGCGATCTCGGCCTCGGCACGCTTGATCGCCACCCGGTCGGCCTGGGCGAAGTCTTCGAGCTCGAGCGTGGTATGGAGCTCGCCGATGCGCTCTTCCAGCTCGTGCAGCGCGGGCGTCTCGGCTTCGATCTCGGCCAGCGCGCGGCGCTTCATCTCGATCTCGGCGCGCAGGCCGGCCTGCGCGCCGAGCTGCTGCTCGAGCGCGGCGATCCGGCCTTCCATGCGCGTCAGCTCGCGGTCGAGCGCGGCCGGCTCGCCCAGCGCAGCAAGCGCGGCGTCGACCCGATCGCGCTCGCCGCGCGTGCCGCGCTCGTAGTCGCCCTTCACCAGCTGTAGCTGAATATCGTCGAGGGTGCGCTGGTCGTCGGCCTGGCGGCGGCGCAGCTCGTCGGCGGTATGCAGCTCGCGCTCGAGCCGCGCGATCCGGCCGGCCAGGTCGGGCAGGGCGGCCACGCGGCGCTCGATCGTCTTCAGCGAGCCGCGCAGCTCGGCCAGGCGCGCGTCGGCGGCGTCGGCCTCGCGCTTGGCGCTGCTGAACAGGCTGCGCAGCTCGGCGCGCTCGCGGGCGTACTCAGCCTGAATATGGCCGACGCCGTCTTCGCCCAGCTCGCTCTTGCACAGCGGGCAGACGTGGGCGTCGGCGTCGAGCAGGGCCAGCTTACGGTTGATATCTTCGCCGCGCGCCTTGATCGCCTCGCACTCCGAGCGGCGGGTGGCGCTGCGCTCCACCAGCTCGTGCTCGTCGGCGCGGGCCTGCTCGAGCGCGGCGGCGTCGGCGTCGAGGCGCGCGCGCTCCTCGCTGGCTCGGGCCAGGTCGGCGCGCCATGCCGGCTCGTCGCGCAGGCGGTCGGCGGTCTCCTTGATCTTGCGCTTCAGCTCCTCGCGCGTGCCCACCAGCGAGTCGTGCTTGAGGTCGATCTTGTGCTGCAGCTCGTTGCGCTGCAGCACCAGCTGCGAGGCGCTGCGCTGGCGCTCGCGTAGCTCGTCGCGGCGCACGCGCGCCTCGGCCAGGTCGCGCGCGGCCGGGGCCAGGCCTTCGAGCTGGCTGTTCAGCCGGGCGATCTCGGCTTCGACCTTGGGCCGGCGGGCCGCGCGCTCGCGAATATCGTTGGCCTTGCTGGTGGCGATCGCCAGATCCGATCGCAGCTGGCGCTCGGCCTCGCGC
This sequence comes from Kouleothrix sp., assembly GCF_046328425.1. Taxonomy (NCBI): domain Bacteria; kingdom Bacillati; phylum Chloroflexota; class Chloroflexia; order Chloroflexales; family Roseiflexaceae; genus Kouleothrix; species Kouleothrix sp. The sequence goes on along the minus strand of NZ_JAXLWP010000014.1, from coordinate 96,036 downwards.
AGCGCGTCGGCGTGGGCGCGCTGGCGCGCCTGCAGCGCGTCGTAGGCGCCGCGCAGGCCGTCGAGTCGCTCGCGCTCGGCCTGGGCGGCCTGCAGCTGCGCAAGGCCGGCGTTGATCTCGGCGCGCCGCGCCAGGATGTGCTGGGCCTCGGCAATTGCGCGCTGCAGGCGCGCCACCGCGGCGGCGCGCTCGTTCTGCTCGGCATGGAGGCGGCGCAGCTCGGCATCAGCGGCGGCGCGGCGGGCCTTCAGCGCGTCGAGCGCCTGTACCCGCGCGCTGGCGTCGGCGTAGGCGGCCTCGGCGGCAGCCACCGCCGCGCCGATCTGGTCGACCAGGGCGGCCTGCGCGGCCACCAGCTGGGCATAGGCGGCGCGCTTCTCGGCCTGGCGCCCAAGCTCGGCGATCTGGCCTTCCAGGCCCTTCAGCTGGCCGTCGAGGCCGCGCGCGCGCTCTTTCGAGCCGGTCTCAAGCTTCTCGTAGATATCGAGCCCCAGAATGTCGGCCAGCACCTGCTTGCGGCGGCCGGGCTCCTTTTTGGTGAACTCGTCGGCGTGGCCCTGGCGCAGGTAGGCCGAGTTGGCGAAAATATCGTAGTCCATCCGCAGCGTGGAAATAATCGACTGCTGGGTTTCGCGGATGGTCGCGCCGCTGAGCGCCTTCCAGGCGCCGTTGTTGCGCACCTGGAAATCCAGCGTGCTCACGCCGGTTTTGCGCGTCTTGTTGCGCTTGCGGATCACGCGGTAGTCGTGGCCGTCGAGCAGAAACGTGAAGTCGACCTCCATCTCCTGCGCGCCTAGCGCGATCAGGTCGTCGTCGCTCTTCAGGCGCGCCTCGCCCCACAGCGCCCAGGTCATGGCGTCGAGCAGCGCCGACTTGCCAGCGCCGTTTTCGCCCGACAGGCAGGCGATCTGGATGCCGGCGAAATCGAGCGGCGGCAGCTCGTCGCGGTAGCACATGAAGTTGCGCAGCACCAGGGTGCGTGGGATCACAGGGGCCTCCGGCTTTGATTGCATATCGCGCGGCGCGCAGTAGCACAAGTTTGCGGATCTGCGCCGGCGACATTATACGCGCTTCGGAGGGCGGCGGCAAGGGTTGTGCTCACGCCTCCCACACGCTGCCAAACAGGAACAGCGAGGCCACGAACAGCGCGACGGTGTAGGCCAGCAGCACCTGCAGCGGCGCGAGGCCGCGCGCCCAGGCGGCGCCCTCGAGCGCGAGCGCGGTGCCTTTGATCGCCACCACCAGCAGCGGCGCGAGCAGCGGGAACGACAGCACCGCGAACAGCGCGCCCTTCACGCTGGCCCGCGCGATGATCGCGGCGATCAGCGTGGTGGCGGCCACCAGCCCCAGGCTGCCGGCCAGCAGCAGCGCGGCGAACATCGTGGCGTTGCCCACCTGCACCCGCAGCAGCACCACAAACAGCGCGGCCGTCAGTATATCGAGCAGCAGCAGCAGCAGCAGGTTGAACAGCAGCTTGCCGAGGTACACCGCCAGCGGCGGCGCGGCCAGCCGCAGCGCGGCGGCGGTGCGCGCCTCTTCTTCTTGCACAAACGCGCGCGCCAGCCCGGTGAACGCCGCGAACAGGATCGCCACCCACAGCAGCGCCGCGTGGATCAGCGGCAGGTCGGCGCTGCGCGTCAGCGGGCCGAGCCCCAGGCTGATCGCCACCACGGTGCTGACGGCGAACAGCGCTACGGCGTTCAGCGCGTAGCGCGTGCGCAGCTCGGCGCGCACGTCTTTGCGGAACACCGCCCAGGCTGCGCCAAACAGCTCGGAGTATGGAGTGCTGGGTTTTGAGTTCTCGGTTGGCACGGCGAACATAACGCTAGCTAGCGAGCGGGAACCTCGCCTATTGTTGCGCCCCCGATCCTAGCGCAAGATTGGCGAATCGTAAAGCTGGCGGCGCCGGGGCGCATAAGCGCTATGGGCACGCTTGCCGAGCCGATTTACGCGCCTGGACGCACGTGCTATACTAGCTCGCGTTCGCTGGCCGTCGTGATGGCGCGTCGCCATGGTGTATCGCAAGGCGCGCTTACCGCAAAGGAGCGTTTGTGCGCATCCTGCGCTGGGCTGGTCGCCTGTGGACCGCAGTGCTCGTTGTTTGTGTGGTGCTGGCAGCCATGCTGCTCGGCGCGCGTGCGCTGCTGCCGCTCACCGGCTCGGCGCCGTCGCTGCGCGCCGTGGCGCCGCCCGATGGCGCCGCGAATGTCGCGCTGCGCGCCCCGCTGGCGCTGACGTTCGACACGCCCATGAACCCGCCGAGCGTTGTGGCGGCCCTGCAGATCAGCCCGACGCTGCGCTGGGAGCCAGGCTGGGACGCCGCGGGCACCACGCTCACGATCTCGCCAACCGAGGCGCTCAGCCCCGACGCCGAGTACCAGCTGACAGTCGGCGAGGGCGCGCTGAGCTGGCGCTTCCACCCGCTCGGCCAGCCGATCAGGCTGCGCTTCCGCACCGCGCAGGCCCCGGCAGTGGTGGCCGCGCTGCCGCCCGACGGCGCCGCCGACGTGCCGCTCGATAGCCCGATCGGCATCACCTTCAGCCGCACCATTGTGCCCCCCGCCGCGCTGCGCGAGCCGCGCGCGCTGCCCGAGCTGCGCTTCGACCCGCCGATCGCCGGCCGGGCCACCTGGATCGACCAGGCCACCGTGCTGTTTCGCCCCGACGCGCCGCTGCTGCCTGGCACGCGCTACCGCGCCACGCTCGACGCCGGGCTGGCGGATGTGAGCGGCGGCCAGCTTGGGCGCGAGTACAGCTGGAGCTTCAGCACGCCCGCCCCGCGCGTGCTGGGCCTGCAGCCCGCCGATGGCGCGCGCCTGGTGCCGCCGCAGGCCACCATCGCCCTGACGATCTCGCAGCCGCTGGCGCTCGACGCGCTGCGCGCCACGCTGGTGTTCTCGCCCGCCATCAGCGGCCCGCTCGTGGCCGCGAGCCTGCCCGGCGGGCAGCAGCTGGTCACGCTCACGCCCTCGGATCAGCTGCGCCCCGGCACCACCTACACCGCTACGCTGCAGGCCGGCGCGGCGCCGGCCGAAGGCAACCTGCCGCTGATCCAGCCGGTGCGCTGGCGCTTCGCCACCGCGCCGCAGCCCTCGCTCAGCGCGCGCTTCCCCGGCGAGGGCCAGACGCTGCCGGCCGACCAGGAGATCCGCCTGGTGTTCAACACGCCGATGGACGCGGCTGCCGTGCGCGCCGCGCTGCGGATCGAGCCGGCCGCCGGCGACCTGCGCGTCAGCGCCAGCGACGCCGAGGTGCGCATTGGCGCCAGCCTGCGCGCCGCCACGGTGTACACGCTGACGCTGCCGGCCAGCCTGGCCGATCGCAACGGCATTGCGCTGGGCCAGGAATACCGCATGCGCTTTCTTTCGGCCCCGGCCGGCCCGGCGCTCGAGCTGCCCGACGTGGCCGGGCACGTGGCGCAGGCCGCGCCGGGCGGCCCGCCGGCCGGGCTGCGGCTGCGGCGCACCAACCTGTCGGCGCTCGACATCGAGCTGTACCAGCTCGACGATGCCGCGCTGCTGCGCGCGCTGGCCTTTAGCGACGACGACTGGGCCGGGTTTCAGCCCGAGCGCTACGGCCAGAAGCGCCTGCGCGCCTGGCGCATGCCGCTGAGCGACCCGCTGAATACGCCGGTCGACGATCGCCTGCCGCTGGCCACCGATGCCGGCGCGCCGCTGCCGGCCGGCGCCTACTACCTGCGCGTACGCACGCTTGAGGGGCCGCGCGCCGACGTGCTGCTGCTGGTGTCGCGCGCGCGCCTGGCGCTGCAATTCGTGCAGCCGGCCGATACCGGCGCCGCGCTGGTGTGGGCCACCGACATTATCACCGGCACGCCGCTGGCCGGGCTGCCGGTGGCGCTGTACCAAGGCGGCGCGCTGGTGCAGCAGGCCACGACCGACGCGCAGGGGCTCGCGCGCTTCGGCGCGCTCAGCGGCCCGGCTGCGTACGTGGCGCTGGCCGGCGGCCCGCAGATCGGCGCGGTTGCGGCTGATCTGCGCGCGCGCGCCGATCGCCCGGCGCGGCTGTTCCTCGCCGCCGACCGGCCGGCCTACTACCCTGGCGACACCATCCGGCTGGCCGGGTTTGTGCGCGCCGCCGGGGCAGCGCCAGCGCTGAGCGCGAGCCTGCGCGGCCCTGGCAGCATGGGCCGGCTGTACCAGGCCGCGCTCCAGCCCGGCCCCACCGGCGCGTTCAGCGCGACGGTGGCGCTGCCGCCGGATGCCGTGCCCGGCGCGTATACCCTGAGCGCCACGGCCGACGGCGCCGCCTCGCAGCTGGATCTGGCGGTGCGGCCCCGGCCAGCTACGCCGCTGCGGCTGGAGGTGCGCGCGCCGCCGCAGCTCACCGGCGGCGACGACGTGCCGGTGTCGATCAGCCTGGCTACTGCCGAGGGCCTGCCGGTGGCCGGCGCCACGATCTCGTGGACGCTTGACGTCGCGCGCGACGACACGCCTCCCACCGACGGCTTTGTGTTCGGCGACGACGAGCGCACCCAGCTGGCTCCCCAGGCGCGGGCCGGCGTGTCGCAGACCGACGCGAACGGGCGGCTGCAGATCGACATGGCCGACCTTGACCTGGCCGACGTGCCGCTGCGCTACCGCTTTGTGGCTCAGGCGAGCGCCCCTGATGCGTCGGGCGCGGCTGGCCAGGCCGAATTTCGTGTGGCCCCCGCGCGGCGCATGGCCGGCGTGCGCCCGCTCAGCCGGATCTTCACGGCCGGCCAGCCCGGCACGGTCGACCTGCTGGCACTCGATGCTGCCGGCCAGCCTGCGCCGCGCACGCCGCTGCGTATCGAGGTATACCGCCGCAGCTGGGAGCGCGCCGCCCAGCCAGCCCAGGCGGATGCGCCAGCCTGGGCGCCGAACGACCAGATCGCGTTTAGCCGCAGTGCAGTGACTGGCCCCGACGGGCGGGTGAGCCTGCCGATCACGCTGCCGGGCGGCGGCATGTACCGGCTGCGCGTCAGCACGCCAGAGGGCGCCGACAACGCCGTGTATAGCGCGGTGTCGCTGTGGGCCAGCGCGCCCGGCTTCGCGCGCTGGGGCGAGCTGCCGGGCGGCGGCCTGCTGCTGGTGGCCGATAAGGCGGCCTACCGGCCGGGCGAAACCGCCACGCTGCTGCTCGCCGGCGCCGAGAGCCCGGCGACTGTGCTGATTGCGCGCGGCGGCGCGGGCGGGCCGGCCGGGCTGGCGCGCACCGTGCGCGCCGGCGAAACGCTGACGCTGACGGTCGAGCCAGGCGACGCGCCCGCGCTGCCGGTGGTGGCGATGGTGGCCGCCCGCGCGCGGCGGCCCAACGACGCCGCGACACTCGCGCCGCTGCCGGTCGCGAGCGCCATCCTGCCGATCGAGAACGACCAGGCCGCGCTGCGTGTGACGATCACGCCCGATCGGCACGACTACCAGCCCGGCGCAACCGCCACTATCACGATTACCACGAGCGATCCTGCCGGCAATGGCGTGCCCGCCGACGTGCTGCTGGCGGTCGGCGGCCAGCCCGCTGTGGCCGCCAGCCCGCTCGCCGAGGCTTTCCGCCCGCTTGCCGCGCAGCTGCTCATGGCGCCGGGCGCTGCCGCGCAGCTGCTGGTCGCGCAGTCGGCGCGCGCCGGCTCGCCGCTGGCCGCGCAGCCGGCCGAGGGCGCGGGCTTCTGGAACCCGGCGCTGCGCACCGACGCGACCGGGTTGCTCACTGTAACGCTCCAGCTGCCGCGCGCGCCCGCCACCTTGTTTGCCCAGGCGTGGGCCGCCAGCGCCGAGCGGGCCGGCGAGGCTCGGGCCAGCCTCGCGATCTCGCAGCCGCTCGACCTGCGCGTGATCGTGCCGCCGGTGCTGCGCGCGGGCGATGAAGTGCTGCTGGTGGCACGGCTGAGTAACTCTGGCCCCCAGCCCCACGCCGTCGAGGCTCAGCTCGATGCGCAGGGCTTCGCGCTGCAGCCAGGCGCCTCGCCGGTGCAGCAGGCGGCTGTGGCCCCTGGCGAAACACGCCAGCTCGCCTGGCGCGTGCGCGTGCTTGGCGCCGCCAACGCCAGTGGAAGCATTGCCGTGCGGATCGACGGCGCGCCATTCCAGACCATGCCGCTCGACCAGCCGATCCTGCCTGCCCCTGCCGCCGGGCCAGCCGGCCACGGCCTGGCGCTGCTGCGCGAGTACCTCGACCCGCAGACTGGCCGCCCGCTCGATGTGGGCCAGCTGCGCGCGGGGCAGCTGGTGCGCGCCCGCCTGACCCTGCTGAGCACGCTGGCCGGCGCCGGGCTCGCGCTCGACGAAGCTATTCCCGCCGGGGCTGTGGTGGTGCAGGCCCCGTCCGGCCTGTTCGACCAGGTGTCGGCGGCGCCGGGCGGGCTGGCGCTGGTGAAATCCGCGCTGTCGCCCGGCATTCTGCAGTTCGAATATACGCTGCGCCTGGCCAATGCCGGCCGCTTTGGCGTGCCCGCGCCGGTTGCGCGCCTCGGCGATGCCCCGCCGGCCTATGGCACCCCGAGCGAGCTAGTCGTTGGCGAGCCGTGAGAAAGAAGCGACCCTATGGATGATATTGATCTGCCGCATCTGCGCGCGGCGATCGACCTGGCCCGCCAGGCGCGCGCCCGGGGCAACCACCCGTTTGGCGCGCTGCTGGTTGGTGCGGATGGGCGCGTGCTGCTCGAGGCCGAGAACACGGTTGCGACCGGGCGCGACATCACCGGGCATGCCGAGCTGAACCTGGTGCGGCTGGCCGCGCAGCGCCTCGACCGCGCGGCGCTGGCGGGAAGCACGCTGTATAGCAGCACCGAGCCGTGCCCAATGTGCGCGGGGGCGATCTACTGGGCTGGGATCGGCCGGGTGGTGTACGCGCTGTCCGAGCAGGGCCTGCTCGCGCTCACCGAGCACAGCCCGGCGAACGACGCGTTGCTGCTACCCTGCCGCGAGGTGTTTGCGCGCGGGCTGCGCGTAGTGGCGGTGCGCGGCCCGCTGATCGAGGAAGAAGGCCGCGCCGTGCACGAGCACTTCTGGTGAGCGGCCGGCGCCTCAGGCGCGCGCCGGCACGGTGCGATGCTGCCAGGCAACCTCGGCCACCCGGTCGGCGATCACCGACACAATCGACCGATCGAAGCCCAGGTGCTCGGCCAGAATAATTGTGCTGCGCGGGTGGCGCGCGCGCGCCGCGTCGATCAAGACCGGCAGGTCGTCGCGCACGTGGTTGCCGAGATGCAGGAAGTAGGGCACCGCGATGATATGCGTGATCCCGCGCCGGATCATCGCGGCGGCGGCGTCGGGGATGCTGGGCTGGTTTAGATCCATGAAACAGGCTGTCACCGCAACATACTGGCTGCTGGCGCGCGCCAGCCGCGCGATCACGTGGATCGGCTCGTTTGCCTGCGCGTCGGGGCTGCCGTGGGCCATGATCAGCAGGCCGGTGCGGTGGCGCGTGTGGAGCGGCTGCCAGTCGGCGCCCTCGTCGAGCGAGCGCGGCCCCACCTGGCTGGCGATCTGCGGGTTGGCAAACAGGTAGTCGGCTTCGAGCGCGCGCTTGAGCACCAGCCGCGCCAGCGCCGGGTGGTCGCCCAACGGCCGGGCCATGCGCAGCGACAGCGTCGGATGCGCCAGGCGCCCGGTCTCGATCAGGCGCTGCAGATCCTTCTGAACAAATTTCCCAGGCACCAGAAAGTACGGCTGCACGATCACATCGTGCGCGCCGTCGTGAATGCAGCGCGCCAGCGCCTCGGAAAACGTCGGCCGGCGGTAGTTCAAGAACCCGGCGGTGACGATCGGTGCGACGCCGGCCGCCTGTACGCGCTCGACCAGGCGGATCATCGCGGCGCCCGCGCCCGGCCGCAAGCTGCCGTGGCCGATCAGCAGCACTGCCCGCGCGCTGTCGGCCTCGGGCCGGCGCTGCTCGGCGGCCGAAGCGGAACGCTGGCTCATCTGTTTGAATGGGGCTCGCATGTTCTGCCGTTTCTGCCCAGGCGGCTCTCTCGATGCACGATGCGACTTGCGAAGCGCCGCCAGATCGCCCTTTTCAAACAGCCGTTTCGCCTTTCGGCGTTTCGGCTTGGCGCTGTACGGGCGCGCCATACCGCGCCCTTGTATCTTCCGGCGTATTGCTGATCAGGTGTATTGTATCACCGACCAGTAAATGATTCAATTGCTGTCTAGGAATCGTGCAAAACATAGACAGCATTGGCCGGCTGGGCCAGCGGCTCCAGCGTATCGAACCAGCGCAGCTGCTCGCGCATGCGCACAACCTCGCCCACCACCAGGGTCGCGGGCGCGGCCAGCCCGGCACGCGCGGCCGCCTCGCCGATCGTCGCCAGCGTTGCCACGACGGTCTCTTGCTCGGCGGTGCTGCCGCAGCTGATCGCGGCGGCCGGCGTATCGGCCGGGCGGCCGTGGGCGATCAGCTGCGCCGCGATCGTCGGCAGGCGGCCAAGGCCCATCAGGAACACCAGCGTGTCGACGCCCTGAGCCAGCGCATGCCAGTGTATACGTGTAGACGAGCGCTCGGGATCTTCGTGGCCGGTGATGATCGCCAGCGAAGAGGCCACGGCGCGGTGTGTGACCGGGATGCCGGCGTAGGCCGGCGCCGCCACCGCCGAGCTGACACCCGGCACAACCTCCCATGCCACGCCGGCCTCGGCCAGCGCGCTGGCCTCTTCGCCGCCCCGCCCGAACACAAACGGGTCGCCGCCTTTCAGCCGCACCACGAGCCGGCCACGCCGGGCGTGCGCGATCAGCAGCGCGTTGATCGCCGCCTGCGAGCGGTGCGGCTGCCCGGCGCGCTTGCCAGCGTCGATCAGCTCGGCGTCGGCCCGGCACTCGCGCAGCAGCTCGGGGTTCGCCAGGGCGTCGTACACTACCACATCGGCCGCGCGCAGGCGCCGCAGCCCTTTCACCGTGATCAGATCGGGGTCGCCTGGCCCTGCGCCAACAAGCGAGACAAAGCCCTGGGTCATTGCGTAACTCCTACATCATTCTGGCGCGCCACTAGCTTGCGCCGACAGCTCGCCGATCAGCGCGAGCGCGTATGCCTCGGCCGCTGCGCTGTCGCCGGCACGCAGCCGCGCCAGCAGCTCGTCGCCCGATACCAGCCGCCGCCACAGGGCCGCGCGCCGCGCCGCAGGCAGCTCGCGCGCGGCCCCGGCGCGCAGCCGCCCCAGCAGGCTCAGCAGCTCGGCGTACTCCTCGCCGTAGCGCTCGGCCAGCTCGCGGCTGATCCGCGCCGCCAGCGCCGGGGCCGCGCCGCCCGTCGATACGGCCAGCAGCAGCTGGCCGCGCCGTACCACCGCCGCCGTGTGCATTGTACCCTCGTCTGGCGCGTCGGCGATATTCACTAGCGGGCAGATCCCGGCGGCCTCGGCCGCCACCGCCGCGTTTGTGGCGCGGTCGTCGGTGGCGGCGATCACCAGAAACGCGCCTGCGAGGTCGCCAGGCCGATACGGGCGCGCGGCGTGCTCGATCGCCCCGGCGTCGCGCCAGCTCGCCAGCGCCGCGCTGAGGGCTGGGCTGATCACCAGCGGGCGCGCGCCGCCGGCCAGCAGCTCGCGCACTTTGCGCTCGGCTACCGCGCCGCCGCCGACGACCACGCAGCGTGCATGTTCCAGGTTGGTGAGGATCGCCGCATACCCCGCAGGGCCATTGGTGTTGCTCATGGCGCTGGCAATTATATGTTACTTGACAAATCAGATCAAATAATTTAGGATTGCTTTGTCACCGTTTTGGAACCAATCTGAAGTCAGGGTGCGTCGCCGCACGGGCACAGCGAGCCAGCAGCATCGCCGTGCTCGTTTTTTATGCGAAAGGTACGCGGCCATGTTCAAGACGAATGCGCGAGGTGCGCCGGCGCTGGAGTGGACTGAGGCGGAGCTGCGGGCGTTGAACAACGCCTTTCGCGGGCGCGCGCCTGAGGATCTGATCGACTGGGCGGCGCAGACATTCGGCCGCCAGCTGGTGCTCACGTGTAGCTTCGGCGGCGCCTCGGGCATGGTGCTGCTCGATATGGTGGCGCGCCTGGGGCATGGCACGCCGGTGCTCTTTCTCGACACCGACCTGCTGTTCCCCGAAACCTACGCGCTGGCCCAGGCCGCCGCACAGCGCTATGGCGTGCGGATCGAGCGCCGCCGGCCGGCGCTGACGCTTGAGCAGCAGGCCCAGGCCGAAGGCCCGCGCCTGTACGAGCGCAACCCCGACCGCTGCTGCGCTATTCGCAAGGTCGCGCCGCTGGCCGAGGCGCTGCGGCCCTACGACGCCTGGCTCAGCGGCATCAGGCGCGATCAGTCGAGCACGCGCGCTACCACCGAGCTGGTGCAGTGGAGCAGCCGCCACGAGCTGCTGAAGCTCAGCCCGCTGGCCTTCTGGAGCGAGCGCGATGTGTGGCGGTATGTCCACGCGAACAATGTGCCCTACAACCCGCTGCTCGACGCGGGCTACCCCAGCATTGGCTGCACGCCCTGCACCCGCCAGTCTGCTGCCGGCGACGCACGGGCCGGGCGCTGGGCCGGCTTCGATAAGGTCGAATGCGGCATCCATTTGTAAACTTCGGTTAAAATACGCTCGATCCCTGCCCGATGCCCGAATTGCCGAGCGCTCGCCGCTTCTGGCCGCCAGGTGAGCTGGCCTGCCGCCGCGCCTGGCATCTGGCGCCCGGCGAGAATATCGTTCGTAGTGTTTGAAGGAGCAGTATGCCATCCCACAATCCCATCCAACCCCATGGCTCAACCCTCGTCGATCGCGTGCTCAGCGGCGCGGCCGCGGCCGAAGCGCGCGCAATTGCCCAGTCGGCGCCGCGCGTCACGCTCAGCGAGGTGGCCCTGGCCGACCTTGAGATGATCGCCAGCGGCGCCTACAGTCCGCTCACCGGCTTTCTCGGCCACGCCGACTACGAGCGCGTGGTGAGCGAGATGCGCCTCTCGAACGGCACGCTGTGGCCCATCCCGATCACGCTGCCGGTGAGCGAGAGCCGCGCCGACATGCTGCGCGAAGGCCAGCCCGTGGGCCTCTACAGCGCCGACGGCGCGCTGGTGGGCCTGCTCGAGCTGCGCGAGCGCTTCGGCTACGACGCCCGCCGCGAGGCCGAGCAGGTGTACCGCACCACTGCGGCCGAGCACCCCGGCGTGGCCCGTCTGTATGCCCAGGGGCCGGTGCTGCTGGCCGGCGATGTCTGGCTGCTCGATCTGCCGCGCAGCTCGTTCCCCAGCCTGGCGTTTGCGCCGAGCGCCACGCGCGCGATCTTCGCCGAGCGCGGCTGGCGCACGATCGTCGGCTTCCAGACGCGCAACCCCGTGCACCGCGCCCACGAGTACCTCCAGAAGGCCGCGCTTGAGCTGGTCGATGGCCTGCTGCTACACCCGCTCGTCGGCGCCACCAAGGACGACGACGTGCCCGCCGCGACGCGCGTGCGCTCGTACGAGGTGCTGCTGGAGGGATACTACCCGCGCGAGCGCGTGCTGCTGGCGGCCTACCCGGCGGCCATGCGCTACGCCGGCCCGCGCGAGGCGCTGCTGCACGCGATCTCGCGCCAGAACTACGGCTGCACGCATTTCATCGTCGGGCGCGACCACGCGGGCGTGGGCAGCTACTACGGCACCTACGATGCCCAGCGGCTGTTCGATACGCTCGAGCCGGGCGATCTGGCGATCACGCCGCTCAAGTTCGAGCACACCTTTTTCTGCAAAACCTGCGGCAATATCGCCTCGACGCGCACCTGCCCGCATACCAGCGAGCATCACCTGGTGCTCAGCGGCACCCGCGTGCGCGAGCTGCTGCGCGCCGGCACGCTGCCGCCGCCCGAGTTCACCCGGCCCGAAGTGGCCCGCGTGCTGATCGACGCCATGCGCGCAGTGTAGGCTCGCGCATCGATGTGTGGGCGCGGCCGTGCCAAGCCGCCTGCCGGCAGGCCGCGCGCCTCGCGACTCTTCTCAGTAGCGTGTGCGGTTGTTCCGCGCTCCGTGCGGAAAAACCACACACAGAAGATCAACACGTACCATGCTGCCGCAGGCTCAATCTCGTACCGTCAGGAAGCCGAAGCACGCACGTGCGTAACTCCTAAAAGGAACAACATGACAACTGGCCTTACCATCTGGTTCACCGGCCTGTCTGGCGCCGGAAAATCGACGATCTCGGCCATTCTCGAGCGCGAGCTGCGCGCTGCGGGCCAAAAAGTCGAAGTGCTCGACGGCGACGTGGTGCGCACGCACCTGAGCAAGGGCCTGGGCTTCTCGAAGGAAGACCGCGACATCAACATCCGCCGGATCGGCTGGGTGTGCGAGGTGCTCTCGCGCAACGGCGTGTTCGCGATCGCCGCGGCGATCTCGCCCTACCGCGCCGTGCGCGACGAGGTGCGCGAGCGCCACGCCGGCCGCTTCTTCGAGGTGTACGTCGAGGTGCCACTCGAGGTGGCGATCGCCCGCGATACCAAGGGGCTCTACAAGAAAGCGCTGGCCGGCGAGCTGAAGGGCTTCACCGGCATCGACGACCCCTACGAGCCGCCGATCGATCCCGAGCTGGTGGTGCATACCGACCAGGAAACACCCGAAGCGAGCGCCGGGCGCATTCTGGCGGCGCTGCGCGAGCTGGGCTACCTGTAGATTTTGGAACCACCAAGACACCAAGGCTCCAAGGTTTATTAGGACCTACGCAGTTGGCGCCTTCCGCCTTGGGCAGAGCAGTGCTATGCTCCGTATCGTGTGCGGTTTTCTGCGCGGAGCGCGGGAAATCGCACACAGAAGAGCAACACGTACCATGCTGTCGCAGGCTCAATCTCGTACCGTGAGGAAGCCGAATCACGCACGTGCGTAGCTCCTATGTATGTTTCTATTCTTGGTGTCTTGGTGCCTTGGTGGTGAATAGCTACAGTGAAACATGGAGATGACGATGTCTGTCGATTCTCAGCCTGAGTCTTCAAAACCGCTCGCGCACGTCGAGCACCTGAAGCAGATCAGCGACGGCCTGGGCGGTTTCCTGCTCGACGAGCTGGCCGACCTGTCGACCGATCATATTTCGGAAGATGCCCACCAGCTGCTGAAGTTCCACGGCTCGTACCAGCAGGACGATCGCGACAGCCGCCGCGAGCGCAAGCAGCAGGGCCTCGGCCGCGCCTGGTCGTTTATGGTGCGCACCAAGTTCCCCGGCGGTCGCCTCACCGCCGAGCAGTACCTGCTGGCCGACGAGCTGGCCTCGGCATACGCCAACAACACCCTGCGCATCACCACGCGCCAGGATTTCCAGTTCCACGGCGTCGGTAAGGCGAACATGAAGCCGCTGATCAAGGCCCTGAACGAGCGCTGGGTTACCACCTACGGCGGCTGCGGCGACGTAGCGCGCAACTTCATGGCCTGCCCGGTGGCCGACCTGCTGCCCGGCCACAGCTACGACTACCAGGCGCTGGCCAGACAGATCAGCGACCGCTTCATGCCCGAGTCGACGGCATACTACGAGTTCTGGCTCGACGGCGAAAAAGTGCTGGTCGACGGTACGCGCGTGCAGGTGCAGCCGAAGCGCGACGAGGCGTTCTACGGCCCCACCTACATGCCGCGCAAGCACAAGATGGCGATCGGCCTACCGCACGATAACTGCGTCGATATTTTCACCCACGACCTGGCGCTCGAAGCGGTGCTGGCGGCCGACGGCGCGCTGCGCGGCTTTAATTTGCTGGCCGGCGGCGGCCTGGGCAGCACCCACGGCAAGGCCGAAACCTTCCCGCGCCTGGCCGATCGCGTTGGCTTTCTCGCGCCCGCCGACGCCATGCGCGCGATCGAGGCCGCCTCGGCGATCTACCGCGACGAGGGCGACCGCACCAACCGCCGCCATGCGCGCCTGAAGTATGTGCTCGAAGAGCGCGGCGTGCAGTGGTTCCGCGACGAGCTGGCCGCGCGCCTGGGCGCGCCGCTAGCGCCGCCCGCCGACGTGCCGCAGTACCAGGCGCACGATCACCTGGGCTGGCAGCGCCAGGCCGACGGCCGCTGGCTGGTGGGCGTGTGGGTCGAGAACGGGCGCATCAAAGAGCAGCTGAAGGCCGGGCTGCGCGCGGTGATCGAGAAGGCGCGGCCCGAGATCCGCCTGACAGCGCAGCAGAACCTGATCCTGGCGAATATCGAGCCGGCGCAGAAGGCGCGCGTCGACGCAATGCTCAGCGCCTACGGCCTGCTGATCGGCTGCGACCCGCTGAGCGCGCTGCGGCGCTACGCCATGGCCTGCCCGGCCATGCCCACCTGCGGGCTGGCGGTGGCCGAGAGCGAGCGCTACCTGCCCGACCTGATCGGCGAGCTTGAGCAGCGCGGCTACGGCGGCGAGCGCGTGTGGATCCGCATGAGCGGCTGCCCGAATGCCTGCTCGCGCCCGCCCACAGCCGAGATCGGCATCGTCGGCCGCAGCCTGAACCTGTACAATGTGTACGTCGGCGGCAGCTTCGCCGGCACGCGCCTGGCCCGGCTGTACCGCGAGAATGTGCGCGCCAATGTGCTGGCCGACGTGCTTGCCGAAGCGCTCGACCAGTGGCGGCGCGAGCGCGCGCCGGACGAGCAGTTCGGCGATTGGGCCGCGCGCGCGCTGGTGCCGGCCTAGCGCTCGGCCAGCAGCCACTCCAGCGCCAGCAGGTAGCCGCGCCAGCCCAGCCCGGCGATCTGGCCGCTGGCCACTGGCGCCACCACCGAGGTGTGCCTGAATGCCTCGCGCTTATACACGTTCGACAGGTGCACCTCGACGATCGGCGCGCTCAGGCTCGCCAGCGCGTCGCGCAGCGCCAGCCCATAGTGCGTCAGCGCGCCGGGGTTGATGATAACCCCGTCGGCATCCCAGCCCTCGGCCTGGATGAAGTCGATCAGCGCGCCCTCGTGGTTCGATTGCAGCGCCAGCAGCGTGGCGCCGGCCGACTCGGCACGCTCGCGCACCGCCGCGTCGATCTGCGCCAGCGTGGTGTGGCCGTAGATCGCCGGCTCGCGCCGGCCGAGCATGTTCAGGTTTGGGCCGTGCAGCAGTAGTATCTTCATTCTTGCTTCTGCATCCGAAGGCTGAGTACTCAGTCAACGAGGTTTCCTCGCATATCAGTGTCATGGTGATCGCAGCGAACCATCTCGATGGAACATCGCCGATTCCGCATCGAGATGGTTCGCTTCGCACAACATGCCAATGAAATACAAGGTAACGTTGTTTACAGAGTACCGAGCCTGCCAGCTAAATATATCGAGTCTCGCGCGCTACTGCTGCGCGATCGGGAAATACATCAGCGTCGAGGGCGCGCGCTGCACCCCGACGATATCGACAACTTCGTCGTACACGGTGGGCGAAAATACCGACGTGGCGCGCACTGTGATGCTGTTGACGGTTGTCACTGCGGTGCCGTTCGGCACCTCCACGATCACCGTCACCGGGTAGGTGAAGCCCGGCGCCAGCGCGGCCGTGGTCGTCGGCGTTACGGTCACGTTCCAGTTGAGCTGCTGGGTGGTGGTGATCGTGAACGCGTCGTTGTTGTTGCCGGTGTTCACCAGCTGGTGCCGGAAGGTCAGCGTCTGCCCCGGCACCAGCGGCCGGCCCTGGCTGGCCACAAAGCTCAGCCGCGCGAACTGCAGCACGGTGATCGTGTCGACCACCTCGCGCACCGTGCCGGGCGCCCCCGTCGACTTCGCGCTGATCTTCAGGCGCTCGGCCACCCCGGCCGCCGTGGCCGGCGGCACAGTGGTGGTGGCGGTGAAGCTGCGCGTGGCGCCCGGCCCTAGCACCACGATCTGCGGCGAGAGCGTGGCGCGCCAGCCCAGCAGCGAGATCGGCGTGAGCACGAAGGTGTCGGTCACGCCGCTGCTGTTGGTCAGCTGGTGCAGGCAGGTCACGGTTGCGCCCGGCCGTGCCGATACGTCGCAGGTGCCGCCGATCTGCACCGGTGGCCCGGTTCGCACGATCGCCTGCGCGCTGTCGCCACCGCAGCTATTCTCGCGGCAGCTGGCGTTCACCAGAATGGTGAACTGCTGGCCGTTCGGCTGGCCGGCCGGCGCGCTCAGCACCAGAGTTACGCTCACGGTCTCGTTTGGCTGAAGCACCTGGGTTTCGGTTGGCGCGAGCGTGCTCTGCCAGCCGGCCGGCACGTTCGCCGCGTCGAGCGCGTACGATTGCGTGATGCTGCCGGTGTTGCGCAGCGTGAAGCTGAACGTCACCGGCTTGGTGTCGATCAGCTGCTGCGTCTGCGTGTCGGGCGTCAGGTCGGCCGCCGCCACCGCCGCCAGCGTCGTGGTGATCTGCATGCTCGCCTGCACCGACGGCAGCGACGAGGTGGCGGTGATCGTGGCGATATTGGCCGGCAGCGCGGGCTGGCCCGGCGGGATGCTCAGCGCGATCGTGATCGGCTGGCTCGCGCCGGGGCCGACCGCCGGCGCCGATGGCGTGATCTGCAGCGGCCAGCCGCGCGAGCTGCTCGCCGCCAGGCTTACGGTGTCGGTGAAGTTGCCGGCGTTCTGCAGCGTCGCGGTGTACGTCACCACCTGGCCCGGCGCGCGCGGGGTCGGGTCGTCGATGTCGGGGCCGAGCGTCAGCGCGGCCCGCTTGTTCACGTTTACGATCGCCGCCAGGCTGGCGCTCGCGCCGGGGTTGGCCTGGTCGGTCGCGGTGAGCTTCACCGGGTACGCGCCGCCCAGCGCGCCCTGCGGCACCTGCAGCGTGGCGCTTACCACAATGCTCGCGCCGGTCGTGAGCGCCACCGTGCTCGAGATCGGCACCAGCACGCTCCAGCCGGCCGGCGGCGCGAGCTGCAGATCGAACGTGCCGCTCAGGTTACCGGCATTCTTCACGGTGTAGGCCACATCTACCTGCGCGCCAGGGTCGACGCTCGGCGGCGTCACCAGGCTGCCAGTGATCTCGGGCACCGCCGACGAGGTGATCGTCGTGGTGTCGGTGATGCTGGCCGACGCGCTTGGGTTCGCCACCGAGCTTGCCGTCACCGTCGCCTCGTAGTCGGGCGGGCTGCTGATGCCGTTGGTTGGCGTCAGCACCAGCGTGACGAGCGCCGAGGCATTGGGCTGCAGGTTGCTCACGCTCGTGGGCGCGAGCGCGTAGCCCCAGCCGGCCGGCGGCGCGGCGATGATGGTGAAGCTGTCGGGGCCGTTGCCGGTGTTGGTCAGCTGGTGCTGGTAGCTCACCGGCTGGCCCGGCACGGTGGTCTTGGCGTTCGAGCCGGGGGTTGGGTAGGGCGTGAACGTCAGCCCGGCCTGCGAGAGCACATTGGTGCGGTCGACCTGCTGCTTGCTGGCGGCGCCGATCGATACGGTGATCGTGCTCTGGTTGAAGTCGCCGGCCTGCGCGTTCGCCGGCACGCTCACCTGCAGCGCGAAAGTGCAGCTGGCCTGCGGCGCGAGCGTCTTGCCGGCGCAGTCGTTGTTGATCAGCGTGGCCCAGCTGTTGGGCGACTGGCTGAGATCAACCGTCACTGCGCCCGTGCCGCTGCCGATATTCGTCACGGTGTGGGTGTAGATCGTCGTGGCGCCCGGCGACACGCTGCGCGGCGGCTGCGGGTCGGCAGTCGTGATCTGCACGCCCGGCGCCGACGGCACGCACTGCGCGATAGTGCCGGTGGCGCCGATGAACTCCGAGGTGTTGTTGGCGGCATCGCTGAGCGTAAAGATCAGGTAGTGCTTGCAGCCGCTGATGTCGACGCTGAAGGCGCCGCCGTTGCCCGGCTGCGTGCTGGCCAGGAACGCCGGCCCTTCGTCGCCTGGCGGGCTGTCGTCGGTGAAGATCTCGACGGTGCAGCCCGGCGCGGCGCAGCCGCTCACCGTGCCGCTGAGCGTGAAGCCGCTCGACGGCGGCGTGGCGCTGATCGTCGCGCCTACGATCGGCGCGTTGCCGCCGCTCGCGAGCGCGATGCCCTTGCCGCCATTGGCGTAGGTCGTGGTGTGGCTGACGCGGTTGCCGGTGGCGCCAGAGCCGTTGATGAAGATGCCGTGCAGCGTGTTGTTGTGCAGCACGTTGCCCTCGGCCGCCGTGGCGCCGCCGATCGTATTATTCGCCGCGCCGTTGATCGTGATGCCGATCTGGTTCAGGCGCACCTCGTTGGCCTTCAGCGTGTTGCCGCTGCTCTGGATCTCGACGCCGCTGCTGCTGTGGCTTTCGATCGTATTGCCGGCGCCCGCGTCGCTCTGGCCGACGATATTGTTGTTGCTGCCGGCCGTGAGCGTAATGCCCACCGCGCCATTGGCCTTGATCGTATTGCCGCTGATCTTGTTCTGCGTGGGCGCGGCCGGCGGCGTGCCGGCGTCGGCGGCCAGGTAGACGCCGCCGGTGGGGTTGTTGGCGATGCGGTTGTTGCTGAGCACGTTCGCGAACGTGCCGCCGAGCAGCTGTATGCCGTAGCGCCCGTTCGGCACAGCCGCGTTGCCGCTGGCGTCGGTGCCGATGTAGTTGCCGGTGATCGTATTCTGCCGCACCTGGCGCGCGTTCGGCACCGCCGGCTGCCCGCTGCGGTTGGCCTCGGCCTCGATCAGCACGCCGTCGGTGGCGTTGCCGCTGATGCTGTTGTTCGGCCCGATCTTGATCGTATTCGCGCTGGTCGAGAGGTACACGCCCGCGTCGGTGTTCGGCAGCGCGCCGGTGCCGCTGGCGTTGAGGCCGATCCAGTTATTCTCGATCTGAATATTGGTAGTGCCCGAGCCAAACGCCGGCGAGTCTTTCACCAGCACGCCGCTGTTGGTGTTGCCCGAGATCAGGTTGCCATCGCCGCCGGGCGTGGCCGGGTTGCCGCTCGGCCCGCCGATCACCGTCGCGTCGGAGGAAGTGACGAGCACGCCGCCGCCGGCGTTGGGCAGCGCAGCCGTGCCTGCCGCGTTTGTGCCGATCCGGTTGCCGATCACGCGCGTGCCGCTCAGGTAGGTGGTGTCGCTGCCCTGGTAGCCGCCCACGTTCACGCCAAACACGGTGTCGGCGCCGGCCGCGCCATTGCCGCTGATCACATTCCCCGGCCCCACCTGAGTGTCCGGCGAGTTGTCGCCTACGTACACGCCGCTGCTGCGGTTGCCGATCGCCGAGCTGCCGTCGGCGCTCACGCCGATGCGGTTGTTCTTGATGACGTTGGCGGTCTGCCGGTCGGTGGTGCTGAAGAACACCGACGTGAACAGGTACACGCCGTAGCCGCCATTGCCCGAGATCGTATTATTGTCGATCGTGTTATTGCTGGCGCCGAACTGCAGCGCCACGCCGCCGCCGGTGTTGTTGCTGGCGTTGCCGCCGGCCGCAGCGCTGCCGGTGCCATTCGTGCCAATGTAGTTCTGGGTGATGGTATTGCCGGTGGCGGCGGCGCCGCTGAGCCAGATGCCATAGCCGCCCTGCGGCGTGGCGATAAAGCTGTTGATGATCAGGCCCTTGACGGTGTTGTTCGCCGAGGTGATCAGCAGGCCCTGGCGCCCCAGCACGCCGCCGCCGCTGATCTCGATCTTGGGCTTGCCATCGCCGCCCAACCCGTTGATCGTGATGCCGCCGCCGCTCAGCGCGGGCAGCGCCGAGCCCTGCACGGTGATGCGCCAGTAGCCCCCGGCCGCCTGGTAGCCCGCGTCGTTGGTCGGGATGTTGAACTGGATCTCGCCGGGCGCGGCATTGGCGGCGCTGATCGCCTCGCGCAGCGAGCAGTTGCTGCCCGAGGCGCACGTGCCGTTGGTGTCGGCGGTTTTGGTGACGATGTACGGCCCGGCGGCGGCGGCCGGCCCGGCGATCGGCGCGAACGCGGCCAGCAGCGCCAGAGCGGCCAGCAGGCCGAAGCGGCGGAACACAAGCGACACGGCGCTCCTCCTTTGGTGTGCCAGCGGCAGCACCTGATTGCACCGCGCCCCCGCGCCAACCGCAGGCTCGCTCTGCGTGTCGGTTCGCGCGGAGGCACGGATTTCCTAGCGGCGCTCTAGCTCGATGCGATTGGTATGTACTGCCGCGGCGCAATCTCGTTCTTGTTGATCAGGATGCGGTTCTGCGCGGCTTGCCGGATGCGGCTCTGGTTGTCGAGCAGCAGCACTGTCACGGTTTCGGTCGTGCCGATCGTCAGCTTGGGTTCGAGCGTCACCTCCATCGCGAAGCGAATGGTGTTCGCGCCCGGCGTGTTGCCGACGGTGAACGAGTAGTTCGCGCCAAAGCTGCCGCCGTCGGTGCGGCGGAAGGTGACCTTGCTGCCCAGCGCGCCCGATCCTTCGAGCGAGAAGGTGGCCGGCCCGTTGCTGCGGTTCTCCACGATGTAGAAGAATGTGGCCTTCTGGCCCGCGCCGGCCTCGCCGTCGACATCGCCGTCGTGCGTCAGCAGCGCGTTCGATGTCAGGTCGGCTACCGTGGTGTCGGTGATCGTCTGGTTCTGCGATGGCTCGTCCGGCACGCTCAGGTCGACATAGGTTGTCTCGGTGGTGCCCTGCAGCGTGCCCGAGGGTATCGTAACGCTCACCGTCAGGAATTTGGCCTTGTCGTCGCCCGGCTCGAGCGTGATCGTGTCAGTGTTCACCTCGGTCTGCCAGCCGCGCACCGTGCGGATCTGCACGTTGACGGTGCGCGTGACATTGCCATTGTTCGTGAGCTTGTGCACATAGCGCACGATGCTGCTGGGCGAGTCGGGCGCGCCTAGCCCGGTGCGCGTCTTGGGCGTCACGTCGAGCAAGAACTTCGGCAGGATCGTGGTGGTGTCGGTCACGCTGTCGGTCACCGTGACGTACTTGGTCGAGCTGACGCTCACCGTGGTGACGTCGGGCGGCGGGCCGGCCAGCACGCGCTTGTCGGGGCCGAGCGGCAGCGTCACCGTCACCGTCACCAGCTTGGTCTGGCCGGCGGCCAGCGCGAATTGCGTGCCGATCGGCGGCACGGTCTTCACCGCCAGCTTGCGCGACGACACCGCGTTCACCTTGAGGTCGACCAGGTCGATCGAGCCATTATTGACAAGCTGGTGCGTGTAGGTTACTACCTGGCCGGGGATGGCGTTCTGGGCGTTCGGCACGGCGTCGAGCAGGTCGATCGGCCCGATCTGGGTGGTCAGCCCGGCGAACTCCGAGGTGTTGCCGTTTTTGTCGGTGGCGGTCAGCGCGATCTGGCCGGGCAGGCTGGCGAGCGTAAAGGTGAAGTAGCCGTTCGAGCTGATCTGCTGGCCCACGAAGCTGCGCCCCTGGCCGTCGAGCGCGCTCGGGTCGGCCGTGAATACCTGAATGGTGCAGGGCGTGACGCAGGCGTCGGTGGTGCCCTTGGTGCCGACCTGGCCGGTCAGCTGGCCGTTCTGGTTCAGGCGAATATGCGTCGGTGGGTCGATATCGTGGTTCGGGTTGGCCGCGCTGCCGCCAGGCGCCGCGATGTTCGGCGAGAGCGCGATGCCTTTGCCGCTATTGCGCGAGATCGCATTGTTCAGGATCGCCACCTGCTGCGCGCCATTGTCGGCCAGCACGCCGTCGCCGGCATTGCCGGCGGCGGTATATGCGTTCGCGCTGAAGGCCACGCCAATATAGTTCGCTTTGATCGTAGTCGGCTTGGTGGTGGCGCCGGCCACGTGCACGCCGCTGCCGGTGTTCGCGCCGATCGTGTTGGCCTCGGCGCTGCTGCCGCCCACGCGGGTGTACTGTGCGCCGTTGTTGATCAGCACGCCATCGCCGGCGTTGCCGGCCGCGCTGGTGAACGGGCCGTTGGCCGCGCCGCGCCGCAGGCCGATGATATTGCCGGCCACGGTGTTGCTGAACACCGACGACCCGCCAATGCTGACGCCTGGGCCGTTGTTGCCGGCGATCACATTCTGTGCCGAGGCAATGCTGCCGCCGATCGTGGTGTAGTTGGCGCCGCTGCCGATCAGCACGCCGCCGAGCGTGTTGCTCACAACGCTGGTGCCAAGCGCGCTCAGGCC
The DNA here is from genome assembly GCF_046328425.1 of Kouleothrix sp. NCBI lineage: Bacteria > Bacillati > Chloroflexota > Chloroflexia > Chloroflexales > Roseiflexaceae > Kouleothrix > Kouleothrix sp. The sequence continues at coordinate 74,238 of NZ_JAXLWP010000014.1, read as the reverse complement.
GATCAGGTTGCCGGCTACGGTGTTCGAGTAGATCGCGGTGTAGCCCGCAGCCGTGCGGCCGAATGCCACGCCATAGCCGGTGTTGCCGGCGATCGTGTTGCCCTGGCCGGGCAGGCCGATGCGGTTGTTGCTGGCGTTGTCGCGCACAAACACGCCGCCCTGGTCGTTCGGCCGCGCGGTGCTGCCGCCGGCGCTGATGCCGATGTAGGCGTTGTACACCTGGTTGCCACTGGTGTTCGCGTCGGTGAGCAGCACGCCGTAGCCGCCGTTGCCGCTGATCACGGTGCTGACGCCAGCGCTGCCGAACACGGCGTTGTTGTTCGCGCCGCTGGCGATGCGCACGCCGTTGCCGCTGTTGCCCTGGTCGGTCGAGCCGATCTCGTTGGTGCCGATGTAGTTGCCGGCGATCTGGTTGTTCGCCGAGGCGTCGCCCGTCAGCACAATCCCGTCGCCGGCGTTGCCCGATACGACATTGCGCTGCGTGCTCTGGATACCGCCTACCTGGTTGCCGCTGCTGTCGATGATCTCAATACCATTGGCGCTGTTCGGCAGCAGCATGGTGCTGAAGTTTGCGTTCAGGCCCAGGCCGATGTAGTTACCGTAGATCTTGTTGTTCGCCGCATTTTGCAGCCGGATGCCGTCGCCGCTGTTGCCGGCGATCACATTGCGCTCGCCGGGGCTGCTGCCGATGCCGATCGTGTTGTCGTGGGCGTTGTTGTCGATCTGCACGCCGGCGTAGGCGTTCGGCAGCGTGGCCCCGCCTGGGAAGTTGCCGATGTAGTTGCCGTATACCTGGTTGTTGGCCGTGTTCGGGCCGTCGATACGGATGCCAATGCCGGCCGTCGACGATCCGCCAAACCCGCCGATGATCAGGTTCAAAATGACGTTGCTCGAGGAGTTGAGCCGGATCCCTACGCCGCCGCCAGCCAGGCCCGAGCCGTCGATCACGATGCGCGGCGTGCCGACGGCGTTGTCGTTGCGGCCCTTGATCGTGGTGCTGCCCGCGCTCAGCGCTGGCAGCGAGCTTTGCGGCACGATCGTCCAGCGGCCGGTAGACTGGTTGTAGCCGTACAGCGGGTTGTTCTCGTCGGCCGGGATGTCGAAGTCGATCTCGCTCGAGCCGCTGTCGGCGTTCGCAAGCTTGATCGCCTGGCGCAGCGAGCAGTCGTCGGCGACGCCGCTGTTGCACGCCGCGCCGGTGAGGTCGGTGTCGCTGGCGTTGTCGACGACATAGGTGTTGGCGGCCGCACGCGCGCTCGGTGGTCGCTGAGCGATCGTGAGCGATGCGCATAGCAGCGCAAGAATGAGCGACCAGGCAAGAGTGCGGCGGGTGCGGATCATGAGGACGCTCCTCTCCTGATGCAAACGTCAGAGAATAATACTATTATGGGGTCTACTGTTGGCCTATTCTATCACACTGATCAAGCCATATAACTAGGAAAGAAGTACTGAAACGACGACGATGTGTAAAGTTTCATCCGCGTAGGTGTTTACGATGCGCGCTCGTAGCTTGCGCGGCACGGTGCCGCCGCCGCCCGAAACTGCCGTCTGCGCGCGTGCTCGGCGCTGTGGCACAGCGCATCCCGCGCTGCCCCGGCCCCGAAACACTAGATTATTCGCCGCAGATCGTGTATCATCGCCGTGCGCTTACCCGACACCATTGCTGCCTAGTGGCGCCTGCTGCTGCCCGGAAAGAGCCGGCGGCGGCGCTCAGCGGCCATAGCTCGCCCGCCGCGAGAGGCCGATACGTGCAAAATCACTACTCACAACGTTCACTTGTATATATTGCAAGAATCGGCATGCTTCAATGCAGAGGATTCTAGCTTGCCACTGTACGGGTGCGGCCTATCGCGCCGCTGCGTCAAGTCAAATGAAACATGCATTATCGCCTGGAGTCTTCGGGGCGCAAGAAGACGTGCGGGCCTGGAGGAGATATGATCGACGCGGGTATTGAGCAGACGATCAAAGGCTACGAGCTGCGCGCGCCGCTCGGCGAAGGCGGCTACGGCCTCGTCTTCCGCGCCTGGCAGCCCCAGGTCGGCCGCGACGTCGCCATCAAGATCATTCTCCCCCAGCACGCCAACCGCCCCGAGTTCATCCGCCGCTTCGAAAGCGAGGCCCAGCTCGTCGCCCGCCTCGAACATCCCTACATCGTCCCGCTCTACGACTACTGGCGCGACCCCTCCGGCGCCTTCCTGGTCATGCGCTTCCTCCGCGGCGGCAGCCTCCACGATGCGCTGTCGCGCGGCCCCATGGATACTACCCAGCTGCTGCGCCTGCTCGACCAGGTCGGCGGGGCGCTCGCCGCCGCCCACCGCCGCGGCGTCATCCACCGCGACCTCAAGCCCGCCAACATCCTCCTCGACGACGACGGCAACGCCTACCTCGCCGACTTCGGCATCGCCAAAGACCTCGGCAAGCAGCTCTCCCCCTACCAGACCGACCAGACCAGCGTCGTCGGCGCCCCCGCCTACATCTCCCCCGAGCAGGTCCGCGCCGCCGCCATCACCCCCCAGACCGATATCTACAGCTTTGGCGTCATGCTCTACGAGATCCTCACCGGCCAGCTGCCCTTCCAGGCGCCCACCCCCATCGCGCTTATGTTCAAGCACGTCCACGACCCCATGCCCCCGCTCGCCCTCCACCGCCCCGACCTGCCCCCCGCCGTCACCGCCGTCATCCACACCGCCACCGCCAAGAACCCTGCCGACCGCTACCCCGACGTTCCCACCCTCATCGCCGAGCTCAAGCGCGCCCTCGGCGCCGCCGCCACCACCACCGCCTGGCCTGCCGGCGCCCACGGCGCCACGCCCTCGCCCACACCCCGCCGCACCAGCTACGAGACCGCGCTGCTGCAGATCCCCGCGCCGCTCGTCCCGCCCACGCCGCTCGACAACCCCTACAAGGGCTTGCGCGCCTTCCAGGAGGCCGACGCCGCCGAGTTCTTCGGCCGCGAGACCCTCGTCGAGCGCTTGCTCGAGCGCCTGCGCGAAACCGGCGAGTACGCGCGCTTCCTCGCGGTGGTCGGGCCGTCGGGCTCGGGCAAGTCCTCGGTGGTGCGCGCCGGGCTCGTCCCCGCGCTCAAGCGCGGCGCGCTGCCGGGCTCGGAGCGCTGGTTCGTGCTGGAGTGCTTCCCCGGCGCGCAGCCGCTGCAGCAGCTGGCGCAGGCGCTGCTGCGCATCGCCGTGAACCCGCCGGGCGACCTGCTGGAGCCGCTGGCGCTGGACGCGCAGGGGCTGCTGCGGGTGGTGGACCAGGTGGTGCCGGGCGGGGACGAGACCGAGGTGGTGCTGGTGCTGGACCAGTTCGAGGAGCTGTTCACGCTGGTGGAGGACGAGGGGGTGCGGGCGCACGTGCTGGGGCTGCTGCTGCGGACGGTGAGCGACCCGTACAGCCGGGTGCGGGTGGTGGTGACGCTGCGGGCGGACTTCTACGACCGGCCGCTGCGGTATGCGGGGTTCAGCGGGCTGATGCGGGAGCGGACGGAGGTGGTGGTGCCGCTGGCGGAGGAGGAGCTGCGGGCGGCGATTGTGGGGCCGGCGGAGCGGGTGGGGGTGCGGGTGGAGGGGGAGCTGGTGGAGGCGATCGTGAGCGACGTGGGCGAGCAGCCGGGGGCGCTGCCGCTGCTGCAGTACGCGCTGACGGAGGTGTTTGCGCGGCGGAACGGGCGGACGCTGACGCTGGAGGGGTACGCGGCGAGCGGGGGGGTGGTGGGAGCGCTGGGGCGGCGGGCGGAGGAGATCTACGGGGGGCTGAGCGCGGCGGGGCAGGAGGCGGCGCGGCAGGTGTTTCTGCGGCTGGTGACGCTGGGGGAGGGAGTGGAGGACACGCGGCGGCGGGTGCGGCGGAGCGAGCTGGCGGGGACGGGGGGAGAGGCGAAGGTGCTGGAGGAGGTGCTGGAGGCGTACAGCGGGTACCGGCTGCTGACGGGGGATCACGACCCGGAGACGCGAGCGCCGACGGTGGAGGTGGCGCACGAGGCGCTGCTGCGGACGTGGGGGCGGCTGCGGGGGTGGCTGGAGGCGAGCCGGGAGGACGTGCGGGTGCAGCGGCGGCTGGGAGCGGCGGCGGGGGAGTGGGCGGGGAGCGGGAAGGAGCGGAGCTTTCTGGCGCGGGGGGCGCGGCTGGAGCAGCTGGCGGGGTGGGCAGCGGAGACGCACCTGGGGTTGAACGAGGAGGAGCGGGAGTACCTGGCGGCGAGCGTGGCGGCGCGGGAGGAGGAGCGGGCGGGAGAGGAGGAGCGGGCGTTGCGGGAGGCGCGGCTGGAGGCGCGGTCGCGGGGGTTCTTGCGGGGGCTGGTGGGGGTGGCGGGGGCAGCGGCGGTGCTGGGGGTGGTGCTGGCGGTGTATGCGTTTGGGCAGCGGGGGCTGGCGGAGGCGAATGCGGCGCGGGCGGACGCGAAGGCGCAGGAGGCGCAGGCGAACGCCGACACGGCTGCCACCGCCCAGGCTATCGCCCAGCGCGAGGCCGTGCGCGCCAACCAGAGCGCCGATGTCTCGCGCGATCTCACGCTTTCGTATGCGGCACAGGCCGAGCTTTCGCGCGGCAACCCCGATCAGGCGCTTCAGCTGGCGCTGCTGGCCGCCGATAAGCCCAGCCCGCTGCCGTTCGCCGAGCGCACCCTCGCCGACGCGATCGGCTCGGCAACCACGCTGAACGTCTACCCGCGGCCGGGTGGGCCAGCCAAGGGCCACAAAGGTATCGTCAATACCGTCGCTTTTAGCCCCGACGGCACCATGGCCGTGTCGGGCGGCCGCGACGACCACCTGGTGATCGTGTGGGATCTGGCAACTGGCAAGGAGCTGCAACGCCTCGCCGGCCATACCCTCGATATTCGCCAGGCCGTGTTTCTGCCCGACGGCAAGCGCGTGCTTTCGGGCTCGACCGACGGCACAATCATGCTCTGGGATGTCGCCACCGGCAAGCGCCTGCGCACCTATGTCTCGTCTACCGGCGAGCTGAAAGAGGTTAAAGGCCTCGCGCTGCGCCCGAATAGCAACCAGTTCATGGTCGCCTCGGCCGAGTCGACGCTGCAGCTCTGGGATATCGATTGCGCCGGCGCAGGCACCGACACCTGCACCACGCCAGCGCGCGTGTACGAAGGCCATACCCAGGAGGTGAACAATGTCGCCTTCACTTCCGACGGCAAGCGCGCGGTGTCGGCCTCGCAAGACGGCAGCTTGATCCTCTGGGATGTCGATAGCGCCCAGCCGCTCAAGCGCTTCGAGCCGAAAGACGGCCGCAACGAGCAGCGCGGCGTGGCTATTCTGCCCGACGACAGCGGCGTGGTGGCCGGCGGCGAAAGTGGCGTGCTGGCGCGCTGGGATTTCAGCTGCGCTGCGCCCTCGCCAACACTCTGCGACCAGCCCGCACAGCTCTATAAAGGCCACACCAAGCTGGTGTACGACATCACCGTCACGCCCGACGGCAAGCAGATGCTCTCGTCGTCAGCCGACAACACGATCATCCTCTGGGATATCAAGAGCGGCTCGATCGCCAGCCAGCTGCGCGGCCACGGCGGCTATATCCGCGAGGTCGGCCTGAATCCGCAGAATCCCAAGCAGATCATCTCGTGCTCGGCCGATGGCACGCTCCGGCTCTGGTCGCTTAACAATCACGTCGAAGGGCCGGTGCTCAAGGGGCCGGGCCAGCTGCTTGATGTCGCGTTTAGCCCCGACAACCAGTTCGTTCTCGGCGGCACCGCCGACTCGAGCAATGGCGCCCACGCCGTGCTGTGGGATGCGCGCACCGGCAAGCAGCTCTTCGATCAATCCTACCAGACCCGTGGCTCGAAGGCTGTGGCGTTCAGCCCCGACGGCAAGTACATCCTGGCCGGCGGCGACAAGCACGATGGCACGCTGGCGCTGGCCGACGCGCGCACCGGCAGCCTGGTTCGCATCCTGCGCTCCGACACAATCACCGAAACGTTTGGCGTCAATGCCGTGGCGTTTCTGCCCGACAGCAAGCGCGCGATCGTCGGCTCGCTGATCCCGGTCGACCTCGATCTGAAGGCCAACCCGGCGCTCACCAACACCATGCTCATGCTCTGGGATGTCGAGAATAGCACGCTGATCCGCCAGTTCCTCGGCCTCACCGATAGCGTGAACGTGCTGCAGGTTGTGCCTGACGGCAAGCAGGTGCTGGTGGCCTCGGGCGCGGGCATAAGCCTGTGGAATATCGACACGGGCGCGCGCGTGCGCGATTTCGCGCCAGCTCACGCCTCTACCGTCAACGCGCTGGCGCTCAGCGCCGACGGCACCAGGGCGGTGTCGGGCTCGAAGGATGGCACGCTGGTGCTGTGGGACGTGGCGAGCGGCCAGCCGCTCTGGCAGTCGCCGAAGCAGTCTTCCGAGGTGGCGGCGGTGGCGCTCAGCCACGATGGCCGCTACGCCGCTGCGGCCGTCGATGTGAATGTGTTTATCTGGGATCTGCAGCAGCAGCAGCCGGTTCGGCAGTTTAGCCGCCACACCCGGCCGGTGCGCAAAGTGGCCTTCAGCGCCGACGACCGCAGCGTCATTTCGGCCGCGAGTGACAGCACCGTGCGCTTCTGGCGCTTCGACCGCGCGCCCGATCTGGTGGCCTGGGCCAGGCAAAGCCTGTACGTGCCGCAGCTCACCTGCGACCAGCTAAAGCAGTATGGTATGGAGCAGCAGAGCTGCCAGTAGCCGCGCTGGCGTGTTATTTCAACTCGGGCAGCTCCACCGGATCCTCGCGCGGCTCGCATACGCCGCAGAACAGCGCGCGCGCCGTCACAATCGCCTTGTGGCCGGCGCGCGCGTCGCCGTACAGCGCCACGATATGCGGCATCTCCTGCGCGTGCTCTTTGCAGATCGCCCGCCCGCAGAACCGGCATGCGCCGTGCGCCGGCCGCTCGCAGTGCCAGCAGTTCATGTGGCCTCCAGCTGTGCTCGTGGGTGGCTGCGCAATGCCGCCACTGGCGTATTCTAGCATACGCCGCCGGCGCCGCATCTGCTATAATACGCTCTTCGCTTGATCACGTATAGATTGCATTGCACTGCGTGGCTTCGCCACGCAGTGCAACACAAATAGGACTTACGCAGTTGGCGTGCCGAGCCTTCGGCAGAGCGGTACTTTACATCTTCTTTGTGTGCGGTTTTTTCGCGCGTAGCGCAAAAAACCGCACACAAATTGATCGGCAAATACCATGCTGCCGCAGGCTACAGGTGCGGCTTCGAGACGCCAAATACCGCAACTGCGTAACTCCTAAGTTTGTGTTGCACTACGTGGCTTCGCCACGTAGTGCAACACAAAAGAAAATTGGGGGCGGCGAAGCCGCCCCCAAACTCCCACCAAAAATGTAAGTCATCTACAAAAGGAAGGGCCTTAGCCCGGCGCGCTCGCCAGAACCGCCGCGCCGATCGCCGGGGCGCGCCGCAGCAGCCAGCCACTGTCGGCAGTGCGCGTGCCCGCGATCGCGAAGGCGGTGTCGCTGCCGGGAACGTACCACGCCACGCACCCCGAGGCCCCGCTGTGGCCGAACGACGCCGGCCCGGCCGCAGCCGCGACCCAGTGCGGCGACTTGTTTCCGCGTATCTCAGGCCCCAGGCCCCACGGGCACGGCTCCCAGTACAGCGGCTCGACAAACCCGCCATTCAGGCCCCCGGTCTGGTCGCGCGTGGCATCGGCGCGCAGGCCGGCGCTGAGCAACCCCGGATCGTGAAACGCGCGCACCAGCGCGAGCGCGCCGGCCGTGGTGGTGACGAGCCCGGCCCATGGCAGCGCCAGGCTGCGCCAGAAACGCGAGTTGAACGGCTCAAGCGGCGTGCCGGCGTGCTGGCCACGCACATGCGCAAGCTTAGCCGGCGCGCGCGGCGGCTCGGCGCCCAGGTATGCCTCGGCGCCAAGCGGGCGCAGCACCAGCTGGCCGAGCGCCTCGGCGAATGGCAGCTCGGCGCGGCGCTCGACCACCAGCGCCAGCAGGCCATAGCCAACGTTGCCATACTGCACGCGCCGGCCAGGCGGGCCGTCGGGCGGTGTCAGCAGGCAGGCCATGCCAAGCGCATGCCAGTCGAGGCCGGGGGCGTAGGCGGCGTGGCGCGGCGAAACATCGATCGGCAGCCCGGCGGTGTGGCACAGCAGCGCGCGCAGCGTGACGCCGGGCTGCGCCGCAAGCGCCTCGGGCAGATGTTGGCCGAGCGGGTCGTCGAGCGCCAGCACGCCCGCGTCGCACAGGCGCAGCACCGCCAGGGCAGTCGCCAGCTTGCTGATCGACGCCACCGTGAACAGCGTGTCGGCGCGCAGCTCGGCGCCGCGCGCGTCGGTTCCGGCCTGCACATACTCAATCGGCTGGTCGCCGCGCGCGATGCCCACCACGATGCCCGGCACCTGCGATGCCTGCATCACCTGGCGCATGGCCGCTAGTATCGTTTCGTTCGGCATCAGGCAGCTTCTCACACATTCTGATCTTCAGGCAGCTCCCTGGCCCACGGCCCGGCCAGCCAGGCCAGCAGCAGATCGTAGCATAGCAAGAACAGACCCTGCGGTACAATGCCTACGCCCATCCCGGCGCGCTCGGGCCGGCCGCGCGCGCTGCGGATCAGCGCGAGCCCGCCGGCGATATAGCCAGCGTCAAGCACGGCGTTGGCCAGCAGGATCGCGCGGAAGCGCCGAGCCTGCCGTGGCCCGTCGGCCGCGCCGCGCGCGATGCTGCGGCGCGCCCCGCGCCGACCAAGCCAGGCCAGCAGCGCGTCGATCGCGCCCCAGCTGAGCGCCTGCAGCCCGGCGTGGCGCAGCGCGCGGTTTGGCACCGCCAGCATTCCCAGCCCGGCGGCCATGCTGGCCAGCCCCCAGGCCCACAGGCCGCCTAGCGCGCGCTCCTGAAAGTGGAAAAAAGTGCGTTTGTCGCTCATCGTTCGCCCCAGGCGCCCATCGTCGCGAGCTACGGGCGCGTTTCTGTGTCGTCGTGAAGCCTTCGCACACTATACCATCGGAGGCGGGCGCCGCGCAACCGGCCGATTGACACAGCACGCGGCTATCGGGTATAACTACGCTCGTGAACATCCAGCCGGAATATGCCGTGAAGCACCCGCGCCGCTTGCAGAATACGCTGGTTCGCTGCTGGCGCCGTCGGCCGCGCGCCGCTCGTGCGCTTGCCCTGCCGCTGCTTGCGCTGCTGCTGGCGCTGGGCGAGCCGCTGCTGTGCGTCGCGCACTGCCAGATCTGGCTGCCGCTGCAGTTCAGCCGCTACTTCGCGAGCCAGCACTCGCAGCACCACCATCTGCACGGAACCCCTGCGCCTGGGCCGGGCCACGCCGCCGATCGCGCCGCAGAGTGCCAGATGCGCGGCGATGCTGGCGTGCCCGCGCACATGCCGCAGCCGCCCGTCCACGATCTCGTGCTGGCGCTGCTGGTGCTGGTGCCGCTGGCGACGCTGGTGCGCCGCTATGCTGCCGCGCTGGCGCAGTTCCCGGCCCTGGTGTTCTTTCCCCCGCTGCGCAGGCCGCCGCGCCCGCAAGCTGGCTGACGCGCCCAGGCGCGCTGTCGCCGGTTTGCGAAATCGCCGCTCATCAGCACCGCAGCAGCAAAGGAATACCATGCCACGAATATACCGACTCGTAGCGGCGGCGCTGGCCGTGGCAGCGCTGCTGCTGCTCGCGCTGCCGGCCGAGGCGCACGCCAACCTGGTGCGCTCGGTGCCACCGGCCGGCGCCACGCTGGAGGCCGCGCCGCCCTCGATCGAGCTGGAGTTTAGCGAAGAACTCGATGCGAGCTTCAGCAGCGCGCAGCTATTTGATAGCCAGAACCAGCTGATCGAAAAAGGCCCCGGCCAGGTCGAGCCGGCCAACTCGAAGCTGCTGCGCTTGATCATCCCCGACCTGGCCAAGGGCAGCTACACCGTGCTGTGGCGCGTGCGCTCCGCCGCCGACGGGCATATCACCGAGGGCAGCGTGCCGTTTGGCATTGGCACGCCGCCGGCCGCCGGCTCGCTGATTCCGCCGCCTGGCGCGCCCGACCCTGCAACGCTGCCGCCGCCGCCGCTCGATACCGCCGCGCGCTGGCTGAACTTCCTGGCGGCGATGGTAGCGCTCGGCGGGGTGCCGTTTGCGCTGCTGGTGTGGCGGCCGGCCTACCGGCGCTGGGCCGCCGCCGAGCCAGACGCGGCCGATCGGCGGGGCGAGGCCGACCAGGCGATCACCACGTTTCTGCGGCGCCTGCTGCTGGTTGGCGGGCTGGCGTTTGTGCTCAGCAACATGCTGTTTCTGCTCACTCAGGCGGCAGCGGCGGCGAATGTATCGCTGGCGCAAGCGCTCGGGCTGCCGCTGTTCCAGCTGCTCAGCGGCCGCGCCGGGCTGCTGTGGCTGGCGCGCCTGGCGCTGATCGCCCAGCTGATTGTGCTCTCGTGGCGCATGCCGCTGGCCGGCGGCGGCGCGGCGCGGCTGTGGTGGATCGCGCTGCTGATCGGCGGCGCGGCGCTGCTGACGATGAGCATGCTCTCGCACGCCGCGGCCAGCCAGCAGGCCCCGGTCGCCGTGCTGGTCGACTGGCTGCACCTCGCGGCCAGCGCGGCCTGGCTGGGTGGCTTGCCGCCGCTGCTGGCGGCGCTGGCGCGCGCCCGGCGCTCGCCCGAGCGCGCCATGCCGCTGGCGCTGCTGATCCCCGGCTTTACGCGCGTGTCGCTGCCCAGCGTGCTGGCGCTCGCGCTGACCGGGCTGTACAACTACTACCTGCACGTCGGCAGCCTCGATCTGCTGGCGGCCACCACCTACGGCCGCGCGCTCTCGCTGAAGCTGGCGCTGTTCGTGCTGCTGGTGGCGCTTGGCGCGATCAACCTGCTGGTGCTGACCCGCCGGATCCGGCGGGCCGGCCAGCCGCAGGCGCGCGCGTTTGGCCGCACCGTAAGCGCCGAGATCGCCGTTGGGGCGCTGGTGCTGCTGCTTGCCGGCGCGCTCACCAGCGTAGCGCCCAGCGTTGCTGCCTGGCAGGCCCACGAGCAGCAGGGCATCGCGCAGTCGGCCAGCGTCGGCGATGTCGGCCTGACGCTGCGGATCGCACCGGCGCAGATCGGCGACAACGAGTTCGCGGTGGATGTGGGCGACCGGCGGCCCGGCGCGGCTGCGGCGCAAACCAAGGTGCTGCTGCGCTTCGATATGCAGGGCATGCAGATGAACAAGCTGCAGACCGAGGCGGCCGCCAGCGGCGGCGAGCGCTACGTCGCGCGCGGCAACTTCACCACCATGGGCGGGCGCTGGCATATCGAGGTGGTGCTGCGCCGCGCCGGCTTCGACGACGTGCGCCACACCTTTGAGGTGGATATTCTGCGCGGGGCGCCAATTACGATCGAGCAGTAGCGCTGATCTGATTTTCGCGCCCAGGCAGAGCCGCCGCTCTGCCTGGGCGCGAAAAAGCACTGCATGGCGCAGCCACGCAGTGCAACATTATCTATAAGTGTGGGGCGTACGTTGTTGGCGTGCTCAGCCTTCGGCAGATTGGTGTCTTCGTGTCTTGGTGGTTACTTCTCAGACAATTTCTCAGGCCTCGATCGGCGCGGCGTCGGCGTCTTCGCGAATGTCTTTAAGCGTCGAGAGGTCGCGCATGCGCTCGGTGAACAGCACGCCGTCGAGGTGGTCGATCTCGTGCTGGAGCGCGCGGCCCAGCAGCCCGTTGGCCTTGCGGATACGCTGGCGCTTGCCGTTCAGGTCGGTGTAGTCGACGGTGACCCAGCTGGCGCGCGGCACGTCGCCGTAGCGGCCGGGCAGGCTCAGGCAGCCCTCCTGGCCGATCTCTTCTTTGTCGCTGTGCTTGATGATCTCGGGGTTGATCAGCACATAGTTCTGCTCGGGCGCCACCTCGACGATCGTGCCGTCGGGGTGCTCCTCTTCTTCCGCCGGGATCCAGATCACCGCGATGCGCTGGCTGATGCCGATCTGCGGCGCGGCCAGCCCGACACCATTGGCCGCGTGCATTGTCTCGAACATGTCGGCGGCTAGCGCCCGCAGCGCCGGCGTGAACTGCTTGATCGGGTGCGCGCGGGTTTTGAGTATGCGCTTGTCGTCGGGGTCTTCGATCTGAAGAATGCGTCGCTGCGCCATAGCTAGGGTTCCTTGTGGGCTACAACCAGGTCCATCGGCCTTATTATAGCACAGAGTTTTTGGCCTGCCTGGCGCGCAGGGCCTGAGCCTAGGGCTCGCGCAACGCCGTACTGGCGGCGTAGAGCAGCAACGCCGCGTGGCGGTAGAATCACCTATGGTATAATACGCGGCGCGTCAAACAGATCGGAAAGGGCTGCCTATGCCCACCCTGGCTATTGTGATCGTCAGCTATAACACGCGCGACATGCTGCGCGATTGTTTGCGCTCGATCGCGCCGGGCGCGTCGGCGCTGGCGCGCGATATCTGGGTGGTCGATAACGCCTCGGCCGATGGCAGCGCCGAGATGGTGCGCGCCGAGTTTCCGCATGTGCATCTGATCGTGAGCCAGCACAACGGTGGCTTCGCCTACGCCAATAACCTCGCGCTGCGCGCGGCGCTGGCGCTCGCGGGCGCGGAGCCGGCGGCTGCGGCCAACACTCTCCCAGCCTCCGCGTCGCAGCTCCCGCCCCCCGACTACGTGCTGCTGCTGAATCCCGACACGGTGGTGCCGGCCGGCGCGCTCGAGACGCTGGTGGCCTACCTTCAAGCGCACCCCGATGTCGGCGCCTGCGGGCCGAAACTGCTGCTGGCCGACGGCTCGCTCGACCTGGCGTGCCGGCGCTCGTTCCCGGCGCCGAGCGCGTTCGTGTACCGCGCGCTGGGCCTCTCGAAGCTATTCCCGCGCAGCCGGCGCTTTGGCAGCTACAACATGACCTACCTCAGCCCCGAGGTCGAGACCGAAGTCGACGCAGTGGTAGGCGCGTGCATGCTGGTGCGCGCCGGCGTGGTGCGCGAGGTCGGCCTGCTCGACGAGGCCTACTTCATGTATGGCGAAGATCTGGACTGGGCCTACCGGATCAAGCAGTATGGCTGGAAGATCATGTATGTGCCGAGCGCCACGGTGCATCACTACAAGCGCGCCTCGAGCCGGCAGCGCCCGTTTCGCTCGATCCGCGCGTTCTACGACGCGATGCGCGTGTTTCACCGCAAGCATTACGCGGCCAGCACCCCGGCGCCGCTCAACATGCTGATCGAAGCCGGCATTACGCTGAAGGAGTATCTGAGCCTTGGCCGCAATCTCCTCCGCCCCTCGGCCGCGCGCCGCGTCGGGTAACCGCCTGCGCCCGCGCCCGTGGGTCGCGCGCCTGCTGCTGACGCTGGTGCTGATGGGGTGCGATGCGCTGGCGATCAATAGCTCGTTTATCGGCGCGTACCGCTGGGGGCTCGCCGCCAACTCCGATCTGCAGACGCAGCTGGCCGCCAGCGGGCCGTATACCGCGCGGATCTTTATTCTGCTGTATAACGTGATCGTCGCTACCACCTTCGCCGCCACCGGGCTGTACGCGCTGAAGCGCGGCGCCTCGCGCGTCGACGAGGCGTTTAAAGTGGTGGTGGCGCTCTCGCTGAGCGCGTTCGTGCTCTACCTGGCCAACGCGCTGCTCTCGCTCGGCCTGTTCAACGGCGACGATCTGCCGATCGACCAGCAGGTGGTGGCGCTGGCCTGGCTGGCCGCGATTGTGCTGACGATGCTGCTGCGGCTGCTGTACCGGCGCATGCTCGCGCTGCTGCGCCAGCGCGGCGTCGATACCCGCCGCGTGCTGATCGTCGGCGCACGCGAGCCCGGCCGCCTGGTGTACGAGACGATCCGGCGCAACCCGCGGCTGGGCTACCGCATCCAGGGCTTTCTCTCCGACCATACCGCCGTCGGCACGCTGATCGACGGCGTGCCGGTGCTGGGCCGCACCCAGGCGCTCGGTAAGGTGATCCGCGCCACCCACGCCGACGAGGTGATCATCGCGCTGTCGGGGCGATCGTCGAACGAGGTGCTCGATATCGTCGCGCTGGCCGAGGACGAGTCGGTCGAGATCAAGCTCTACCCCGACGCGTTCCAGCTGATCACCAACAACGAGGTGTCGATCGGCGATGTCAGCGGCCTGCCGCTGATCGGCGTGAAGAATGTGGCGCTCGATAACCCACTCAACCGCGCGCTCAAGCGCATGCTCGACATAGTGGTGGCCGTGCTGGTGCTCACGTTCTCGTCGCCGCTGATGCTGCTGATCGCCGCGCTCATCCGCCTGGACTCGCGCGGGCCGGTGTTTTTCGCCCAAGAGCGCGTGGGTCTCGACGGCAAGCCGTTCCCGACGATCAAGTTTCGCACCATGCGCGTCGACGCGCCCGCGCTCGGCAACTGGACGACCAAAGACGACCCGCGCGTCACCGGCATTGGCGCGTTTCTGCGGCGCTACTCGCTCGACGAGCTGCCGCAGTTTATGAATGTGCTGCGCGGCGAGATGAGCGTGGTCGGCCCGCGCCCCGAGCAGCAGGTGTGGGTCGAGAAGTTTAGCCAGAGCATCCCGCGCTACATGCGCCGCCACAAGCTCAAGGCCGGCATCACCGGCTGGGCCCAGGTGAACGGCCTGCGCGGCGACACCAGCATCGAGGAGCGCACGCGCTACGATCTCTACTATATCGACTACTGGTCGCTGCTGTTTGATATCAAGATTATCATCCAGACGGCGATTGCCATTCTACAGGGCGAGAACCGGGGCTATTAAAGCGGTACCTCCTTCTGTATCAGTGCGTTTTTCCGTGCGCAGCACGGAAAAACCGCACAACGCTGCCGCAGGCAAAAAAGGCTTTCTTATACCAATTGCACCTGTGAACAATGATCTGAAAAGAGACGAGGATATGCCCGAACTCTACGAACTCACCATCGCCGAGGCCCGCGAGCGGCTCGATCGCGGCGAGATCACATCGGTGCAGCTTACCGAGGCGCTGCTCGACCGGATCGCCGCCGTCGAGAACCAGGTGCGCGCCTTTCTGGCGATCAGCGACGACCTGGCGATCGAGCAGGCCCGCGCCGCCGACGCGCGCCGCGCCGCAGGCGGGCCATCCTCGCCGCTCGACGGCGTGCCGCTGGCGATCAAAGACGTGATCACCACCGCCGGCCTTACCACTACCTGCGGCTCCAAGATCCTCGAGAACTTTGTGCCGCCCTACGATGCGACCGCAGTGGCCCGGCTGAAAGACGCCGGCGCCGTGCTGCTCGGCAAAACCAACTGCGACGAGTTCGCCATGGGCTCGTCGACCGAGCGCAGCGCGTTTTTCCCGACCCACAACCCCTGGGATCTCGCGCGCGTGCCCGGCGGCTCAAGCGGTGGCTCGGCCGCAGCGGTGGCGGCCGGCGAGGCGCTTGGCGCGCTCGGCACCGATACCGGCGGCAGCATCCGCCAGCCCGCCTCGCTCTGCGGTGTCACCGGCCTGAAGCCGACCTACGGCCGCGTGTCGCGCTACGGCCTGGTCGCGTTTGGCTCGTCGCTCGACCAGATCGGGCCGTTCGCGCGCACCGCGCGCGACTGCGCGCTGATCCTCGGCGCGATCGCCGGGGCCGACCCGCGCGACTCGACCGCGGCGCCCCAGCCGGTGCCCGACTACGCCGCCGCGCTGAGCGGCGACGTGCGCGGCCTGCGCGTTGGCGTGCCGAAGGAATATTTCGTCGACGGCATCGAGCCCGGCGTCGAGGCCGCGGTGCGCGCCGCGCTCGATGTGCTGCGCGACGGCGGCGCCGAGGTCGTTGAGGTATCGCTGCCGCACACCAAGTACGCCCTGCCGGTGTACTACATCATCGCCCCGGCCGAGGCCAGCGCCAACCTGGCGCGCTACGACGGCGTGCGCTACGGCGTCAAGCAGCCCGGCGACAGCTACTGGGACGAGCTGGAGCGCACGCGTGGCGCGGGCTTCGGCGCCGAGGTGCGCCGCCGGATCATGCTCGGCACCTACGCGCTCTCGGCTGGCTACTACGACGCCTACTACAGGCGCGCGCAGCAGGTGCGCACGCTCATCCGCCGCGACTTCACCGAGGCGTTCGAGCAGGTCGACATCATCGCCGCGCCTACCGCGCCCACAGTCGCCTTCAAGATCGGCGAGAAGACCGACGACCCGCTGGCGATGTACCTGGAGGACGTGTGTACGCTGCCGGTCAACCTCGCCGGCATGCCCGGCCTGGTGGTGCCGTGCGGCTTCAGCAGCGAGCTGCCGGTGGGCCTGCAGCTGATCGGCCGGCCGTTCGGCGAGGCTACGCTGCTGCGCGCCGGCGACGCCTACCAGCGCGTGACCGACTGGCACACCCGCCGCCCGGCGCTCGCGCCCGACGCATAGCCCGGACTTCGTGGCTACGCTCTGTTCAACACTGGCGAAAGGCTGTAATCGTATGGAGAGCCGCGTCAAGATTCTTGGCCATGGCACCCACCCCATCCTGGTAGCGCTGCCGATCGGCCTGCTGGCCAGCGCGCTGGGCTTCGATCTGCTCGGCCTGATCACCGGCGACAAGAAGTGGCGCCAGGTCGCGTTCTGGAACATGCTCGCCGGCTGCCTGAGCGGCTGGGCTTCGATGCTGCCCGGCGCGGTCGACTGGTGGTTTCTGCCGCGCGGCACGCGCGCCAAGCGCGTCGGCCTGATCCACGCGATCATCGGCGATACCACCGTCAACCTGTTCTTCGCCAGCTGGCTGCTGCGCCGCAGCGACCCCGAGAATCCGCCGGTGAAGGCAACTGTGCTGGCGCTGCTGGGCGGCGCCGCGCTTGGCGCGGTCGGCTGGTTTGGCGGCGAGCTGGTGCAGCGCATGGGCGTGTCGGTGCACCCCGGCGCCAGCCTGGATGCGCCGAACTCGCTCTTTGAAGACTAGGCCAACCTCGAAGGGCGAGCGGCGAAATCTTGCTCCTTCGTCGCTCGCCCTTGCCTTGTGTCGCCACAAACCAGCTACTTCTGTACCAGGTACTGCTCGGGCTCGCGCGCGAAGCTCTTGCGGCATGCAGGGCAGCAGAAATAGTAGGTCTGCCCGTCGTGCTCGTGGGTGTACCTGGCCCCGGCGATCGTCACGCTCATGCCGCACACTGGGTCGATCGCCTCGGCCGGCGGCGCGACTGCTACGGCAACCGGCGCGGCTGTGGCGGCCGGCGCGTGCCGCCGCCGCTCGATGATCTCGGCCATGATGCTTACGGCCACCTCCTCGGCGCCGGCCGCGCCGATGTCGAGCCCGGCTGGCGCCTTCAGCGCCGCCAGCTGCTCGGGCGCAAGCCCTTCGCCGGCCAGGTACTCGCGCACCGCGTTGGCGCGCGTCGCGCTTGCCACCAGGGCTACGTAGGCCGGCGCGCCGCGCAGGATGTAGCCCAGCGCGATCTCGTCGTAGGCGCCGTGGCTCGCCACCACGGCGTAGGTTTCGGGCGTCGCCAGCGCCGCCAGTTGGCTCAGCTCGGCGATGTGCTCGGCGCCGTCGGCCGGCGCGCTGTCGAGATCGGCCGCGAGCACGCGGTAGCGCATCAGTGCGCCCAGCCGCAGCAGCGCACCCGCGATCGGCCCGTCGCCCACCACCACCAGCCGCGGTATCGGCAGCTGCGGCTCGAGATAGATCTCGAGCGCCCCGCCGCTGAAGCAGGTCATCGGCAGGTCGATCAGGCCGGCGCGCGGCGCCTGCGTCTCGGGCGCGGTCGAGAGCCGCAGCAGCCGCGATTGGCCGTCGGCCAGCGCGCGCTTCGCCTCGGCCAGCACCGTCGGCTGGGTGCAGCTGCCGCCGACCCAGCCGTGCAGCTCGCCGCCGGCCGTCACGATCGCCCGGTCGCCTGGCTTGGCCGAGGTCGGCCGCTCGGCCCGCACCACCGTCGCCGTCACAAATGGCTCGCCGCGCGCGCTCAGCTCGGCCGCACGTGCGAAGAAATTATCAGCCATAGAGCACCAGAATTTCCACCACAGAGGCACGGAGGGCACAGAGATCCAAAATATGGCATCTCCGTGCGCTCTGTGTCTCCGTGGTGAAATAACAGCTTTAGTCAGTTACGCCGTGCTCGCGCAGCAGCTTCCACACCTTCATCGGCGTGATCGGGATGTCGATGTGGCGCACGCCCAGGTGCCACAGCGCGTCGACCACCGCGTTGGCGATTGCCGGCGGCGCGCCCACGGTCGGCGACTCGCCCACGCCCTTGGCGCCGATCGGGTGGTGCGGCGATGGCGTGATCGTCTTGCCCAGCTCCCACTTCGGCGTCTCCACCGCTGTCGGCAGCAGGTAGTCCGAGAATGTGCCGGTCAGGTTCACGCCATTCTCGTCGTAGACGATCTCTTCGAACAGCGCTGGCGCCAGGCCCATCGTCAGGCCGCCGTGGATCTGGCCCTCCACCACCAGCGGGTTGATGATATTGCCGCAGTCGTCTACCGCGACGAAGCGCCGGATCTTCACCTCGCCGGTGCCTTTGTCGATGTCCACCACCGCGATATACGAGCCGAACGGGAAGGTCAGGTTCGGCGGATCGTAGTAGTCGGTGGCCTCGAGCCCGGCCTCCATGCCCGGCGGGTGGTTGGTGTAGGCCGCGAACGCGATGTCCTGGATCGTCTTGGCCTGGTCGGGCGAGCCCTGCACCTGCCAGCGGTCGACATTCCACTCCAGGTCGTCTTCGCTCACCTCGAGCAGGTAGGCGGCGATCTTGCGCGCCTTGGCCTTGATCTTGCGCGCGGCCATGGCCGCCGCCGCGCCGGCCGTCGGCGTCGAGCGGCTCGCGTAGGTGCCCAGGCCGTAGGGCGCGGTGTCGGTGTCGCCCTCCTCCACCTCGACATCGCCGGCCGGCAGGCCCAGCTCCTCGGCCACGATCTGGGCGTAGGTGGTCTCGTGGCCCTGGCCCTGGCTCTTGGTGCCGAAGCGCGCGATTGCCTTGCCGGTCGGGTGAATGCGGATCTCGGCGCTATCGAACATCTTGATCCCCAGGATGTCGTAGTCGCGCGAGGGGCCGGCGCCTACCACCTCGGTGAAGCTCGAGATGCCAATGCCCATCAGCTCGCCGCGCGCGCGCTTCTCGGCCTGCTCGCGCCGCAGGTCGTCGTAGCCGATCAGCTCCATGGCCACGCGCAGCGCCTCGGCGTAGTTGCCGCTGTCGTACTCCCAGCCGGTGGGCGATTTGTACGGGAACTGCTCGGGCTGGATGAAGTTTCTCATGCGGAACGCGGCCGGGTCTTCGCCGAGATCGTGCGCCATGATATCGGCCATGCGCTCGATCATGTGCACGGCTTCGGTCACCCGGAACGAGCAGCGGTAGGCCACGCCGCCCGGCGGCTTGGTGGTGTACACGCCGTCGACGGCAATATGCGCGGCCTGCATGTCGTACGAGCCGGTGCAGATGCTGTAGAGCCCAGCCGGGAACTTCGAGGGGTTGGCGGCGGCGTCGGCAGCGCCGTTGTCGGCCAGCGTCTTCACGCGCAGCCCGGTGATCTTGCCGCTGGCGTCGGCGGCCATCTCGGCGGTGATGTGATAGTCGCGCGCGAACGAGTCGGCCTGCAGGTTCTCGCTGCGATCCTCGATCCACTTCACCGGCCGGCCGGTCACAATGCTGGCCACCGCGCAGCAGACATAGCCGGGGTACACCGGCACCTTGCCGCCGAAGCCGCCGCCGATGTCGGGCGAGATGATCTGGATCTTCTGCTCGGGGATGCCGCTCACCAGCGCGAACACGGTGCGGTGCGCGTGCGGCGCCTGCGAGGTCATGTAGATCCGCAGCTTGCCGGTAGCCTTGTTGAAGTCGGCGACCATGCCGCACGTCTCGATCGAGGCGACGTGGATGCGCGGGATGTGCATGTACTGGCGCACCACGTGCGCGGCCTGGCCGAACACTTGGTCGGTCGCGTCGCGGCTGCCGGCCTCCCAGTGCCAGATGTGGTTGGTCTTCTCGGCCTTGTCGTCGCGAACGATCACCTCGTCCTTGAGCGCCTCGAATGGGTCGACCACTGGCGGCAGCGGCTCGTACTCGACGTCGACGTGCTGCACGGCATCGGCGGCGGTGTAGCGGTCGGTCGCCACCACCACGCACACCTCCTGCGCGTAGTACACCACCTTCTCGATCGGCAGCACCATCTGCGTGTCCGACATGAGTGTGGGCATCCAGTGCAGGTTGCCGGCGTTCTTCAGGTCTTCGCCGGTGATCACGGCCAGCACGCCGGGGATCTTCAGCGCGGCGCTGGCGTCGATCTTTTTGATCTTGGCGTGCGCGTAGGGGCTGCGCACGATGTCCATGTACAGCATGCCCGGCAGCTTTACGTCGTCGACATAGTTGCCACGCCCCTGGATGAAGCGCGGGTCTTCCTTGCGCTTCATGCGGTGGCCCATGCCGCACACATTCGCCGGGGTGGTGACGCGCACGTCGTGGGTCGTCGGCACGTTCGCCGAGGTGCCGGCCGGCTTGGGCGTGTGGTGCTCGAAGCGGTCGTCGAGGTGGCGGCCGCCGCTCAGATCGAGCTCATGCATCGGGTTGTCGGTCATGCCGCCACCTCCTCGGGCTGCTCGCGCAGCTTCGCAGCGGCGTACTGGATCGCCTCGACGATCTTGACGTAGCCGGTGCAGCGGCATAGGTTGCCCGAAATGCCGTGGCGGATCTCGTCTTCGCTCGGGTTGGGGTTGGCGGCCAGCAGCGCCTTCGCGGTCATGATCATGCCGGGGGTGCAGAAGCCGCACTGCAGGCCGTGCTGCTCCCAGAAGCCTTCCTGGAGCGGGTGCAGGTTGCCGCTCTGCGCCACGCCCTCGATCGTCTCGACGCTATGGCCGTCGGCCTGCACCGCGAACATGGTGCAGCTCTTGATCGGCCGGCCGTCCAGCAGCACGGTGCACGCGCCGCAGCTGGTGGTATCGCAGCCGATGTGTGTGCCGGTGAGGCTGAGCTGCTCGCGGATGTAGTGCACCAGCAGCAGCCGGCTATCGACCTCGCCGCCGCGTGTTTCGCCGTTGACGGTGACGGAGATGGTGTGTTTGCTCATGGATGCTTTCCTCGCGATCGATTTCTTGGGGCGAAGCGTTCGCCCTTACGGTCGCCGGATCGTCTCGGTGGGGCGAAGCATTCGCCCTTACGGTCGGGCGGATGCTCGCTCGGCGGCCTTGCGCGCGGCGCGCTTCACCAGCACGCGCACCAGGTCGCGCTTGTACTCGGCGGTGCCGCGCAGATCCGATGAAGGGTCGCACTCGGCGGCGGCGGCGCGCCCGGCTGCCTCGAGCGTCGCCTCGCTCAGCTCCTGGCCCACCAGGGCGGCCTCGGCGCCCGCCGATCGCATGGGCGCCGGGCTGACGTTGGTGAGCGCCACGCGCGCGGCAGATACGCGGCTGCCGTCGATCGCCAGCTGCACGGCCACTGCGGCCACGGCGTAGTCGCCGACTTTGCGCTCGATCTTGAGGTAGGCGCCGCCGGCGCCGGGCTGGGGCTTGGGGATGCGGATCTCGGTCAGCAGCTCGTCGTGGGCGAGCGCGGTTTCGAACAGGCCGAGGAAGAAATCGTCGATCGGGATGTGGCGCTCGCCGCCGGGGCCGCGCGCCACCATCTCGGCGCCATAGGCCAGCATCACGGCCGGGTGGTCGTTGGCCGGGTCGGCGTGCGCGATATTGCCGCCAACGGTGGCGCGATTGCGCACCAGCGGGTCGGCGATCACGCGGGCGGCGTCGGCGAGCAGCGGGTAGCCGCGCATCAGCTCGGCGGCGTGCTCGAGCGCGTGCTCGCGCGTCAGCGCGCCGATCGCGAGGTAGCCGGCCTCCTCGCGCAGATACTCAAGCCCGGCCACGCGGTTGATGTCGATCAGCACGGTCGGCGATGCGAGCCGAAAGCGCATTGCCGGGATGAGGCTCTGGCCGCCGGCCAGGATCTTGGCGTCGTCGCCGTGGGCCGCCAGCGCCGCGATCGCCTCGTCGATCGTGCTCGGCGCAAGGTAGTCGAAGGTTCCTGGGATCATCATTGCTCCCTTCGCGTTCAGGTCTGAACCATTCGATGGCGTGGTTGCGATGGCGATGTCGGTTGGCTGCGCTCCTTTCTTCGCTTGCCGAGCTGTGGCGCACTATAGCGCGCTGCTACGCCGAATTCGGCACAATCAGCGGCTGCGCGCCCGGCCAAGCTGGCCGAGCTGATCCGCCAGGTTGGCCAGGCTTTGAAAATTATGGATCGGCAGCAGGTCGTCGGCCTGCTCTAGCGCCGCGCGCATGCCGCCGACACGCGGCTGGTAGCCGGCGCGGCCGGCCAGCGGGTTGAGCCAGATCAGCCGGTGGCAGCGGCGCCGCAGAAAGCGCAGCTCGCGCGCCAGCACGGCGCCGTCGCCCTGCTCCCAGCCATCGCTGATCACCAGCACTACCGCGCCGCGCCCGAGCACGCGGCCGGCCCACTGGCGGTTGAAGGTGTGCAGGCTTTCGCCGATGCGCGTGCCGCCGGCCCAGTCGACCACCTCGCGCGCGGCTGCGTCGATCGCCTGGTCGATGTTGCGCACGCGCAGCTGCCCGGTGACGCGCGTCAGCCGCGTGCCGAACACAAAGCACTCGACGCGCGCCAGGCTGTGGGCCACGCTGTACAGGAACTGCAGCAGCAGCCGGGCGTACTTTTCCATCGAGCCGCTGATGTCGGCGATCAGCACCAGCGGGCGCTGGCGCAGCGTGCGGCGCTGCCACGCCAGCTGCAGCGGCACGCCGCCATGTGTCGCCGCTTCGCGCACGATCGCGCGCATGTGCAGCTGATCGCCAGCGCGGTCGCGCCGCCGCCGCCGCGTCTCGCGCAGGCTGATCTGCCAGCGCAGCCGGGCGATCAGCCGCTTGATCTGCTCGAGCTCCTCGGGCGTCATCTGCGAGAAGTCTTTACGCTGCAATATCTCGGCGCTGCTGGCTGTGCCTGATTTATCGCTCACGTCGACCTCGGGGTCGCCCAGGCGCGCTTTGTAGGCCATATACGTCACGATCGTGAACGGCTGCTCGCGGCGCTTGTGGCGCGGCGCGCGTGGCATTGTCTGGCGCGCGCGCGCCAGCTCGGCGCTCGGCCGGCGCCAGAACCGGCTGAAGATCGCGTCGAACAGCCGCAGGTGCTCGTGGCGGCGGATCAGCAGGCTGCGCGCGGTGTGGTACACCTGCTCGCGCTCGCCCAGGTCGATCCATTCCAGCGCGCGCGCCAGCTCGAGCACCTGGTCGGTGCCGATTGGGATGCCGGCCTGGCGCAGCAGCCCGGCAAACAGCACACAGTTATTCAGAAACGCGCGGCCTTGGGTTTCCATGTGTGGCAATCATTGTTAGGGCTTACGCAGTTGGCGCGCTCAGCCTTCCGCAGAAGGGTGGTTTGGTGGGACTTTGTCCCTCCAAGTTTCCACTTTTTCTGGCGGGTGGCGGCCACATTCGTGGCCGCCACCCGCCAGAAGAAGTGCGAGGCATAGCCCCTCGCGCATCCCCTTTTCAAACAGGCTCTTAAAGATTACGCAGATGGGCGATTGACTTTATCTGTGGAATCTGCGCAACCTGTGGGCGCTTAGCGCCTAGCCGCCGGCTTGCTCCAGCAGCTCGGCGGCCAGCGGGCCGCGCAGCTTATCGACATCGTCCTGGTACTTCAGGATGATGCCGAGCGTGGCCTGCACCAGCTCGGGGCTGAGCGCCTGCGCGTTCAGGTGCTCGAGCGCCGCGGCCCAGTCGAGCGTCTCGGCCACGCCGGGGTGCTTGGCGAGCTCCTGCCGCCGCAGCGCCTGCACAAAGCCGACAACCTGCGCGGCCAGGCGTGCGCCGATGCCGGGCGCCTTGCGGCGGACAATCGCGAGCTCTTTGTCGTGCGGCGGGTAATCGATCCAGTGGTAGACACAGCGCCGCTTGAGTGCGTCGTGAAGCTCGCGGGTGCGGTTCGATGTGATGATCACGATCGGGCGATGTGCGGCGCGCAGCGTGCCTAGCTCGGGGATGGTGATCTGAAAGTCGGAGAGCAGCTCGAGCAGGAAGCTTTCGAACTCCTCGTCGGCGCGGTCGAGCTCGTCGATCAGCAGCACCGGGGCTTTGGCATTGCTCTGGTCGATCGCCTGCAGCAGCGGCCGGCGCAGCAGAAATGCTTCGGTATACAGTTCGCCGGTGGCGCTGCCCGGCTCGCCCGGCGCGCGCTGCTGGCGCGCCTGGATCTCGAGCAGCTGGCGCGGGTAGTTCCACTCATACACCGCCTGGCCCACATCAATGCCCTCGTAGCACTGCAGCCGGATCAGCGGCGTATCGAAGCTCGCGCTCAGCACCTTGGCCACTTCGGTTTTGCCTACGCCCGGCTCGCCCTCAAGCAGCAGCGCCTTGCCCATGCGCAGCGCCAGAAACAGGCTGGTGCTCAGCCCCACGTCGGCGATATACTCGTGGTTTGCGAGCATATCGGTGATATCCGCAATTGTTGCAAACGTAGCGGCATGCATGGCGTGTTCTTGCGTAAAATCAAGGGCTTCTGAAGTATAATACGCCGCGATGCGGTTCGCAATAGCTTTGTACAGGCGCTATTTCGCAAAATGAAAATCAGCGAGGGAGCGATGGCTATGAAGGTGAAGCAAGATCGCGGCGAGATCTGGGTTGCCGGCCAGGCTGTCTTGCTCGCGGCGGTTGTGCTGGCGCCGCGCCGGCTGCCGGGCCTGCCCGAGCTGCCCGAGGCCGTGCGTACGCCGCTCGGGCTTGCCGGGGTTGCCGTGGGCGCGGCTGGAACTGGCGTGGCGCTGGCCGGCGCGCGCGCTCTCGGCCCGAACCTTACGCCGTTTCCGCGCCCGCGCGAGCAGGGCCAGCTGGTGCAGAGCGGTGTGTATGGCGTGGTGCGCCATCCGATCTACAGTGGCATCTTGCTGATAGCCCTGGCGTGGTCGCTGCTGCGCGCCAGCCCGCCCTCGCTGCTGCTTAGCCTGCTGCTGGCGCTGTTCTTCGATCGCAAGGCTCGCCGCGAAGAGCTGTGGCTGCGCGAGAAATACCCCGAGTACGCCGAGTATGCCCGGCGCGTGCCTCGGCGGGTGTGGTAGCGCCTGAAGAATACGCTTCACGGCCGCAACTTGCCGCCTGGTGGCTAGCGCCTGGCCCGCTCCAACATGCGCCGCGCCAGCGCCAGTGCTTCTTCGCGCGTCGCGATCGTATCGCTGGCCTGGGCCTCGCCGATCGCCGCCAGCAGCTGCCCGATCTGCGGGCCGGGCCGCAGCCCAAGCTCGCGCATCAGGTCGTCGCCATTCGCCAGCGGCGGCGTGATCGCGACCTCTTCGCCCCAGATCGTTTCGAGCAGCGCGTCGATCCACTGCGCCTGAGCGATCCAGCTGCGCACGCTCAGGTTTGGCCCGCGCGTGGCCATGTGGTCGGCCAGCAGGTGCAGCAGCACGTCGGGGCCGGCGTCGCCGGTGGCGCTGAAGAAGCGCTGTACCGCGCGCAGCGTCACCTCGCCCTGCGCGGCGAGCTGGCCCGGCCGCATGTGCTCGCGCACGACCGCGCGGATGTAGCCGGCCTCGCCTGGCTCGAACCCCAGCCGCCGCGCGATACCGGCGGCCACCTCGCCGCCGATCGTCTGGTGCTCGTGGAAGCTGACGCCGCCACCCGGCTTGTCTTGCTTGGTCTGCGGCTTGGCGATATCGTGCAGAAGCGCGCCGAGCTTGAACAGCGCCGGGCGCGGGTAGCGCCCGACTGGCTGGGTGATATGCTCGCGCAGCTGAGCGGCGTAGCGGCTGCGGTAGGCCAGGCTGGGGTTGGCGCGAATGGCGGCGGGCAGCGCCTCGTCGGGCAGCGCGATCTGGTCGATCTGCGCGAGCAGCCACTCCACTGCCGCCACGGTCTCGATCGAGTGGTCGAGCACCGAGAGAAAGTGGACGATCGGCTGGTCGGTGTGGCGGGCCGGCTCGAGCTCGGGGATGGCGCGCGTCAGCAGGCCGGCGTGGTCGAGCGCGCGCAGCCGCAGCGCCGCGCCGGGGCCGCCGAGCACTGCCACCAGCGCCTCGCGCAGCGCCGTGGCGTCGGTGTGCGCCAGCGCCGAGTCTACCAGCGCGATCGATTGTGGTTCGCTTATCGTCATGGCGGGCATGATACCACGCCGCTGGCGGGTTCCACAAAAAAGCCAGGGCGCCCGATGGTGAAGGCGCCCTGGCTGCGTGTAGTTGACGTAATCTCTACCGCCCCTGGTCTTTCTTGAGCTGCGCCAGCAGACCCTGCAGGCGGTTGAACGCCGGCCGCGGGCTGTAGTCGGGGTTCAGGATGCCGAACGAAGCCTGCTCGTTCAGTGGGTTGGGTGGGTTGTTCTGCGCCCAGATCACCGCGAAGTTCATATTCCACAGGAACATATTGCCCATCCACGGCGAGCCATCGTCGTAGCGATATTTATCGTAGGCCATCTTGATCGCGCCGGCGATATACTCGGCCTGCTGGTCGAACGACACCTGGTTGCCGAACTCGTAGCCCGGCGTGTCGTTCTTGGTTGCCCAGCCAAACTCAGTAATCCAGATCTGGTGATCGCCGACACCCTCTTGCTCCATGAACTTGCGCACATTTTCGACATGCCGGAAGTAAAACGTCGGGTCGTTGACCCAGCCGTCGGCCTTGCTCGGGTTGTCGGGCCACATGGTGTCGGGCGGGTTGGCCGAGCCGCCGGGGTGCACGCCCTGCGCGTCGAAGTGCGATTTGATGATGCCGTCTTTGTAGCGGTACATCGCGCGGTAGTAGTTCTCGTCCGACACGGCGATTGCCGGGTCGTTCACGCCGCTCGATGAGGGCGCGCCGGCCAGCACAATGATGCTCGGGTCGATCGCTTTGATCCGGTTATAGCTTTCGACCAGGATGTCGACATAGTGTCCGGCGTCGGCCTCGGTCACGCGGCCGCCATTCTCGTGCGCCAGGTTTTGCTCGTTCCAGATCTCGTAGGCGCCGATCTTCTTGCCATAGCGCTTCACCATGGCATCAACCAGGTTGCCCATCGATACCGGGTCGCTTGGCAGGCCGTTCGTCTCGTTATAGAACGCCGGCGCCTGCACGATATTGACCAGCAGCTTGAACTTTTTGGCCGCCACGTCGTCGACGATCTTGTCGAGCTCGCCCCAGGCGTAGTCGCCGGGGTTGGGGCCCTCAACGTCTTTCCACACGACCTGCTGGCGCACCCAGTCGAAGCCGGCGATGCCGTCGAGCGTCAGCACGCGGTCGCGGTCGGTATAGTACAGGTGGTTGACGATCCCGAAGTTCAGGTGTGGCATTTTGATCGGTTTGCCCGGCTCGACAATCGGCTCGGCCGGGGCGCCGTCGGTCGGCTCGGCCGCAGCGGTCGGCTCGGCGGCGGCGGTTGCCTCGGCGGTTGGCGCGCCAGCCGTGGGCTGGGCAGTGGCCACCACCGCGGCGGTCGGCAGCGCGGCGGTTGGGTTTGCGGCAGTGTCGGGCGCGCCGCCGCAGGCTGCCAGCGTGGGCAGCAGCAGCACCAGCAGCGCTGTTGCGGCAATGCTTCGCATATGTGCGAAAGGCGTCTTCACAAGCATCTCCTTGATACGACAATGCTTTGTAGTAATGGCCGTATTGTACACGAATTCGCGCGCGGGCTGAAACGCGGCCCCCTGAGCGCAAGCTGACGGCTGGTTGCGCCGGAAGTGATGACGTATGAGCCGGCGCGCGCGTTACACCAACTCCGTATGATCACTGTCTTTGCTGCCGCAGGCTCAATCTCGTCGCTTGAGGAAGCCGAAGAGCGCAAGTGCGTAATACGCTGTTCGCTTGATCACGTAGAGATCGTGTTGCACGACGTGGCTTCGCCACGTCGTGCAACACAATACGAAATTTGGGGGCGGCGAAGCCGCCCCCCAAACCCTCACCAAAGTGTCAGTAATCAAGCGAAGTGGCGGGCCGCGAATCAACAGCCGAGAACCCGGCGTCGCGTGGTTCTCGGCTCTTGAATGGTTGCCCTGCAGGCGTCTCTGGCTGCCTGCTGCCTAGTCTTTGGGCATCTGCTGGATGGCGGTATACGCCGGGCGCGGGCTCCAGTCGCCGTTCAGCACGCCGAACGAGGCTTGCTCGTGCAGCTCGTTGCCCTGGAACTTCCACAGCGTCGCGAAGTTCAGCTGCCACAAGAACATCCCGCCGACCCACGGCGCGTAGTCGTGGCGGCCCATCTGGAAGGCGCGCACGATGTAGTCGGCCTGCTCCTGCTGCGAGGTGTTGTTGCCGAAGCCGTAGCCCGGCGTGTTGTTGCGCGTAGCCCAGCCGAACTCAGTCACCCACACCTTCATGTCGCCGAGGCCGCTGTCGACCATCGCCTGGTGCACGTCTTCGAGCCGGCGGAAGTAAAACTCGCGGCTGGTCGTCCAGCCCGGGCCGGGGCCGGGGTTATCGGGCCAGAAGGTGTCGGGCGGGTTGGCCTGGCCGCCGGGGTGCGCGCCAATCACGTCGACGCTCGCGCGGAAGCGGCCGTCGGCGAACATCTGGCGCAGAAACGTGATGTCGCTAATCGCTACGTCCGAGCGGTTCGTCTCGGTCGAGGAAGGCGCGCCCGACACAATGATCGCGCCTGGGTCGGCGGCGCGGATGGCCTGCGACGCGCCCACCAGCATATCCATATAGAAGCTGGCGTTGGCGACGCGCCCGCCGTTCTCGTGGGCCAGGTTTTCCTCGTTCCAGATCTCGTACGCCTGCACCTTGCCGCGGTAGCGCAGCGCCATATTGCCCATGAAGCTATTGAAATCGTTGAAGTGCTCGCGCGCGGGCATGCCGTTGCGGCCGTCGGGGGTAGCCCAGCTGGGCGCGGCCACCACGCTAATCAGCAGCTTCACGCCGGCGTTGGCCGAGTCGTTGACGATGTTGTCGAGCTCGCCCCAGCAGATCTGGAAGCATGGTGTGCCCGGCGCGCCCTGCAGATCCATCCAGCGCACCTGCTGGCGGATCCAGCCGACGCCGGCGCCTTTCGAGGCGTTCAGCACGCGCTGGCGATCTTGCCAGGGCTGGCCCTGGCCGTACAGGATGGCGTTGAAGCCATATACAAACGACGACGTCTGCGGGTTGGGCGTCGGGTTGGGCACCTGGTCGGGGCCGATCGGCTGGAACGCCGCCTCGCCTTTGTGCTTGGCGTCGCGGTACTCGTTGCCCAGCAGGCCCAGCAAGATCTGGTAGCGCGGGTCGGGCTCGTCGGGGTGCCACTCCATGCGCTGGCGCTCGAAGTACTGCACCCAGTATGTGCGGCCGTCGGCCTGGTTGACTTCCTGGAACGGCTCGGATTTGGGCCGGCCAAACACCTCGAGGCCGCCGTTGCCGAGCCAGAAGCTGCGGAACGGCGCCGGGCTATCGCGCAGCGTGTGGCTGGTCGCGGCGTCAAACGTGCCGTCGCCAGGGTCGGCCACCGGCTGGAATGGCGCCTGGCTTTCGCGGCCGCGAATGATCTGGTTGCCCATCAGGCGCCCAAGGATGTAGAACTGCGTTCCGGCGTTCTCAGGGTGCTCTTCCAGCACGGCGCGCTCGAAGTACTGCACGCGGTAGAACTCGCCGGGGTTGGTGAAGCTTTCTTCGATAAACGGCTGCGAGATCGGGTAGCCCAGCACGAACAGTGCGTTCGGCGTGCGCTGCCAGAATGCCAGAAACGAGTTCATGGCCGCGTGCTGTGTTTCGTTGAAGTACTGCGACATGAACGGCGGCAGCGTGTCGGGCACGTCTTCGGGCCGGCGGGGCGCGGCGGCGCCGGCACTCGGCCAGGCCACCCACGCGCTGAGGATCGAAAGGATCAAAAGGGCGGCAAAGGCACGGTTCCGCATTGTCTGCTCCTCTAGTGAGAGTACCCTGAGTTCGCCGGCACGGGCGTTAGCGGCGCTGTATAGGCGATTATATTGCGCATGGCTGACGCGCCGCTGACGGGCGCCTGATAGAGCGATTACCGTTGGGTTAATCTAGTGGGGGCGTGGAGCCGGATCATGGCGTTTGGTGGAGATGCGGCGCTGGCCGCGGGCCGGGCACGCAGCGCTGCCGAGCTGCTAGCGGCGCTTGCAGTATGACAGCGCTGCCGCCACCGCCGCCTCGGGCGAGTTGACCGCCAGCACGTGCGGCTCGCCAGCGTCGTCGCGGCCCAGGTTCCAGGTGCGCAGCCCGATCACCGGGCGGCCAAGCTTGCGCGCCAGGGCGATCTCCGAGAGCGTGCCGTACTCGCCGCCGATCGCAATTACCACGTCGGCGCTGCAGACAATGATCGCATTGCGCGCCTCGCCGATGCCAGTGGCGATCGGCACCTGCACGTCGGGGTTGGCTGCGGCGGCGTCGTTGCCCGGTAGGATCCCAACCGTGGTGCCGCCGGCGCCGCGCGCCCCGCGACACGCCGCCGCCATCACGCCGCCCAGCCCGCCGCATACCAGCGTCGCGCCGGCTGCGGCGACGCTTCGGCCAACCATCTCGGCCAGCGCGGCGGTGCCGCTATCGCATTGGCCGGCGCCGCAGACGGCGATCATCGGTTTTCGTCGTTCTGGAGCGACCATACCGCTTGGTCCGTGCACTTTCTAGAAAACGTGGAAATCGCCGGGGAGCGTACGATGACCGGTAGCACCTGGCAAGCGCGTATTATAGGGGAGAGCCGCAGGCGCGTCAAATTGCGCCATGGCCCGTGCAACGCCGGCTCTCACTCCGCTCGCCTATCAGGCAAGTGGCCACGCGGAGGGGCGAAAGACGTTGCACCAGCCCTGAAGCTTGCGCGCATGCGCTTGACATCGCGCGGCTACCTGCTAGGATTATGCTCGATGAGCGGCAGGGCGGGATCTGGCTGCTGTGGCCCGAGGAGCAAGATTGCATGTTTCAACCACTGATCGACGACGCGCGCGATATGATCGGGCGCCTGCACCAGAGCGCCGAGCGCGGCCGCGAGAATGTTCCCTCGGCCGTGATGATGCGCTTTAGCGAGTTTCAGGCGTGGGAGACGGCCGTGCACAATGTGGCGCAGCTGGTGTTCGGCGACGAATCGCCGGCACTGCTGCGCTGGCAGTCGCTGGTCGATCGGCGCGACGCGCTGATGGCCGAGGCGATGCGCAAAGATGTCAAGCGCGGCGAGTACTACGGCATGATCGACTACTTTCACCTGGCGATCGGCGCGCTGCGCGAGTTCGAGGCGACCTACCAGTACCACCTGGCCGCGCGCACGCAGGCGCCCGAGCCGGCCATGCCGCCTGAGCCGCCGCCTTACACCGGCAGCCAGCCGCTCACGCCATACGAGCCGGCCGCGCCGCGCCAGCGCGTCACGCGGCTGGCCGATAACCAGTGGGAACTGCTGATCACCCTGGCCGACTCGACCTATGGCTGGCTGAGCGATGTGGTTGCTGCTCGCGAGGCTTCCGGGGTGGTCGATCCTGCGGCGGTGGCGCGCCTTGCCGCGACGATCGTCGAGCGGGTGTCCGCGCAGACGCGCCGGGGCGCATAGTGCCCCCAAACCCCCACCAATGAAGCCTTAGAAGCTGTTTGAAAAGGGTGGTTTGGAGGGACTTTGTCCCTCCAAGTTTCCACTTTTCTGGCGGGTGGCGGCCACGAATGTGGCCGCCACCCGCCAGAAGGGAAGTGCGAGGGGCTATGCCTCTCGCGCACCCCTTTTCAAACAGGCTCTTAGGACTTGCTTGGCGCCCTCAGCCTTCGGCAGGGCGGTACAATTCTCCGTATCGTGTGCGGTTTTCGCGCGGGGCGCGGAAAACCGCACACCGAAGATCAAGCAAGCACCATGCTGCCGCAGGCTCAATCTCGTCGCTTGAGGAAGCCGAATCACGCAAGTGCGTAACTTCTAGAAGCCTATCAAATCGACCGGTGGTCGCCTGCGGATGGCCGCGGGTCGCTGCGCGGCTCGGCCTGCGGCTCGGGTGGAGCTGGTGGGGCCGGCGCGATCGTCGTGCGCCCGTAGATGAACTGCAGCACCGCCGCCACCACGCCGGCGATTGGAATGCCAAACAGAATGCCCCAGCCGCCGGCAACCGTCGCCCCCACCAGGATGGCGGCAAACACCAGCAGCGGGTGCAGCCCCACGATCCGCCCCATCAGGCGCGGCATGATCATGTTGAACAACACCTGCTGCACCACCGCCAGCACCAGCACCATCAGCAGCACGCTGTCGGGCCGGTCGATGATCGCGATCACCAGCGGTGGGATGACGCCAAGCACGCTGCCGATGATGGGCACCAGCACAATGATCGAGGCGATCACGCTCGCCAGCGCGACATAGTCCAGCCCAAGGCCGGTCATCACCATCGCCGTGGCAATGCCGTAGATAAACCCCTGAATCAGCTGGGCGCGCAGAAAGCCGCCAAAGGTGTGGTTGACGATCGTAAAGAAGCGCACGGTGTCGTCGCGCCACTGCTCGGGCAGCTGCTGCAAGAACTTGTCGGCGATGCGCGGGCCGTCGAGCGTCATGTAGTAGCTGAGAATCAGCACCAGGATCAGGTCGATCAGCAGTGTGGCGATGCCGCTGGCGATGCCGAGCGATTGCTGGATGAGCGTGCTGCCGAGAGTCGTCGCCTGCTGCGCCAGCGCCTCGGGCTGCGCGATGCGCGCGATGTTGCCGCGAAAGCCTACGCGCTGCAGCTCGCTCTCCAGGCCGGTGATCCACAGCGAGATCTGGCTCACCGCGTTTGGCAGCGTCTCGTCGATGCCAACCAGCTGCGGCTCGATGATTGGCACCAGCGACACTACCAGCACCACCACCAGTGCGATGATCGCCACATACACCAGCGACACCGCCAGCGCGCGCGGCAGCCGCCATGTGGGTGTGACTGCGCCGGTGGCGGCGCGGTGCGACACGAACGGCACCGGCAGCGTGAGCATGGTCAGCCAGTCGACCAGCGGCTTGAGGACGAGCGACGCCAGCCAGGCCAGGCCAAACAGCAGCAGCGGCGTGGCGAACAGCGCCGTCAGGAAGAACAGCCGCTCGAGCAGGTACACCGACACTGCTACGATCAGCATCCACACCAGAATGCGCTGGAGACGATCGCCCAACATCGTTGCCCCATTTCATACTCGCCTGATTGCCCGTGGTTTGCGGTGGGTCGCGCCGTGCCGCCGCGCGGAGCACTACCGGCTGGCTGGGCGGAAGGCCGCCAGCGCCACTTCAAGCGAGTGTGATATCCGACTGCGGATCGCCCGCCAGTTGGCAATCTGCAATCTCGGTGTAGATCGGCCCACCGGGTTGCAGCTCGCTGCGCAGCAGGCTCACGTGCTGCGCTAGCCATGCGACCGGCGGCAGCTGCGGCAGCGCGCGGATGGTGTCGCCCAGCCGCTCGAGCGCTGTTTGCGCGGCGCCGTGGCGTGCGCGCCCCAGCGTAAGGTGTGGGCGAAACGCGCGCTTCTCGGGCTGGAAGCCGATCGCGACCATTGCGCGCTCGATCTCGCCTGCCAGCCGCCCCAGCGCCTCGACCGCGCCGCCGACGCCGGCCCACACCACGTTGGGGTGGCGGGTGTTTGGGAACGCGCTCACGTGGGTCAGGCTCAGCTGAAACGCCGGGTAGCCCTGGATGCTCTGCCGGATTGTCGGGCCAATCGTTGGCAGCAGCGTGGTGTCGGTTTCGCCCAGAAAGCGCAGCGTGAGGTGCATCGAACTAGGCGCGACCCACTTGATCGGCGCGCCGCCTCGGCCCAGGCGTGTCTGGGCTGCCGCAAGCGCGGCCTTCACGGCCGGCGGCAGCGGTGTGGCGATAAACAGGCGGTAGCTCATCGGGTTGCAGGTTGTGGCGCGTGGATCTGCCGCGCGCCAATCTCCTATCCGTATCCTATTCACAGGACTTACGCGGTGCGGGTTTTTGCCTTCGGCAGAGCGGTACTTTTTCATGGATGGTGCTGAGATGCTGGCGCTTTGCGCCAACATCTCAGCACACAAGAAAGCGAGTACCATGCTGCCGCAGGCAGAACAAGCCGATATCGCAGGCGACCGCGTACGTCCTGTCATTCAGGCGGGATCTGGCGGCCAACCGAGAATGCGGCCTGGCTGTCGATCGTCGGTTCGCCCTCGCCGGGCCGCGCGCGCAGGTACGAGCCGTCGGGCTGAAGCACGTGGGCGCGGGTGTTATCGCGCAGATACACCGCCAGCAAGTCGTTGCGAATATGCGCCACCAGCGCCGGGTCTTCGATCGGGAACAGCGTCTCGACGCGGCGATCGAGGTTGCGCTGCATCAGGTCGGCGCTGCCCAGGTACACCTCGGGCGCGCCATCGTTGGCGAAGTAGTAGATCCGGCTATGCTCGAGGAAGCGGCCGATCACGCTACGCACGCTGATGTTCTCGCTCATGCCCGGCACGCCCGGCCGCAGGCAGCACATACCGCGCACATTCAGATCAACCTTCACGCCCACCGCCGAGGCCTGGTACAGCAGGTCGATCATCGCCGGATCGACCAGCGCGTTGAGCTTGAAGATCAGGTGGCCGGCGCGCCCGCTGGCGGCATGCGCGATCTCGCGCTCGATCAGCAGCGTCAGCCGCTCGCGCAGGTTGACCGGCGCCACCAGCAGCTTGCGGTAGCGCGACTGGCGCGAGTAGCCGGTGAGAAAGTTGAACAGGTCGGACACGTCGGCGCCAATATCGGGGCGGCAGGTCAGCAGCCCGAGGTCGGTGTACACGCGCGCGGTGCCGGCGTTGTAGTTGCCGGTGCCCAGGTGCACATAGCGGCGCAGGCCGTCGTACTCGCGGCGCACGATCAGCGCGATCTTGGCGTGGGTTTTCAGCCCCACCAGGCCGTACACCACGTGCACGCCGGCGCGCTCGAGCGCGCGCGCCCAAGTGATGTTGTTCTCCTCGTCGAAACGCGCCTTCAGCTCGACCAGCACCGTCACCTGCTTGTCCTGGTCGCGGGCGTGCATCAGCGCCTTGACGATCGGCGAGTTGCTGCCGACGCGGTAGAGCGTCTGCTTGATCGCCAGCACCTCGGGGTCTTCGGCGGCGGCCTCGATCAGCTCGACCAGCGGCTGGAATGAGTCGTAGGGGTGGTGCAGCAGGATGTCCTGCTGGCGGATCGCGCCGAATATCTCGGCGCTGGTGCGCGCGTGGCGCAAGATCGGCGGCGCCTTGGGGTAGAACGGCGGGTCTTTCAGGTCGGGCCGGTCGATCTTGGTGAGCGCCATCACATCGGCGAGGCCGAGCGGGCCGCGCACCTCGTACAGATCCTCGGGCGTGAGCTTCAGGTTCACCAGTAGCAGGTCGCGGATGCGCTGGGGCATGTTCGGCTGGATCGTCAGGCGCACCACCGCGCCGAAGCGGCGGCGGCGCACGCCCTGCTCGATCGTACGCAGCAAGTCGGCGGCCTCTTCCTCCTGGATCTCGACATCGGCGTTGCGCGTGATACGAAAGACATACGCCTCGGTCACGGCCATGCCGGGGAACAGCGCGTCGGCATTCTCGGCGATCACCTGGTCGAGCCAGGCAAAGCAGTAGCGCCGCTCGGGCGGGATGTGCTCGGGCGTGGCGCACGAGCTGCCGCCGATCGGGATGAGCCGCGGCAGCACCGCCGGCACCTTGACGCGCGCGAACAGCTCGCCCTCCTCGGGGTCGTTGATCACCACCGCCAGGTTGATGCTCAGGTTCGAGATCTGCGGGAAGGGATGGCTGGGGTCGAACGCCAGCGGCGTGAGCACCGGAAACACTTCGCGCTCGAAATAATCTTTGCAGTAGGCGCGCTGGCGCGCGTTCAGCTCGTCGTAATCGAGCACGTGGATGCCCTGGGCGCGCAGGCGCGGCTGGATGTCGTTGAGCCAGCAGGCGCGATGCTGATCGGCCAGCGCCAGGACGGCGCGGCGGATGGCGGCGAGCTGCTCGGCGGGGGTGCTGCCGTCGGGCGAGCGGCCGGCGACGCCGGCGGCGACCTGCTGCTTGATGCCGGCCACGCGGATCATGAAGAATTCGTCGAGGTTGGTGCTGAAGATCGAGAGGAACTTCACGCGCTCGAACAGCGGGTGGCGTTCATCGAGCGCTTCCAGAAGCACACGGCGGTTGAACTCGAGCCAGCTAAGCTCGCGGTTGATATAGCGGGTGCGATCGTGGTATGGGCTCAGCAGCTCGGGCGGCGGAGCCAGCTCGGACGCAACGGCCATGATACCTTCCTTGACGTTGTAGTGGCTTCGCTGATCGGCGCGATAGGTGTTGGGCACGGGTAAGTATAGCATTATGGATTGCCGTGGGCAAGCATTGCTTTGGCTGTTTGGCTGTGGCACGGTTCTGCCGAGCGCGCCACGAGGCATGCGCCGCCGGCTTTTCGGATACCACCAACCTCGCTTTCGGCGCTTGGGGCGCAAGCCCGCGCGAGCTGGGCGCGTGGTATACTGGGCCGCATCGGGCGGGAAGCAAAAGGAACCAACCATGCCATCACAGGGGCCGAATTGGGAGGGGCTGATCCTGGCGTTTGCCATGATCTTCACCGTGCTGCTCGGGGTATTCTACGGCGTGTCGATGCTGACCCGCACGCCGGTGCCCTGGCTGGTCGCGCTGGTGCTGGCGCTGGCGCTGACGTTTGGGCTGCGCTACCTGCGCGGCCGAGCGCGCCCATAGCGCCGCACGCTCGCCAACATACAAGCCGGCGGCTGGCCATTGGCCAGCCGCCGGCTGTTTGTGCCGCTCAGCGTATCGCTAGGCCGGCGACGGGTACGACTCCTCGGTCTCGTCGTGGATCGAGACGTGGTTGGTCTCCTTCAGGAAGATCATACCGACCACGAAGGTCATAATCGCCACGCCGATCGGGAACCACAGGCCGGCGTAGATATTGCCGGTGCTGGCCACCAGCGCGGTGGCGATGAACGGCAGCCAGCCGCCGAAGTAGCCGTTGCCGAAGTGGTACGGCAGCGACACCGAGGTGTAGCGGATCTTGGCCGGGAACGACTCGACCAGGAACGCCGCGATCGGGCCGTACACCATCGTCACGAACAGCAGCATCAGGAAGATCAGCAGCGTGATCGTCACGGTGTCGGGGTTCGCGGCCACGGCCGGCGTCACCACCTTGCCGGCGGCGTCTTTCACCTCGGGCGTGATCGCGCCGGCGGCAGCCTTGATGCCCTGGAAGATCGGGTAGAAGCCGATCGCCGCCAGCAGGTTGCCGGCCATCATGATCTTCTTGCGGCCGAAGCGATCCGAGAGCGCGCCGAACACCACGAAGAATGGCATACCCATCAGCAGCGCGATCGCCACGATCGTATCGGCGGTGGTGGCGTTGAGCTTGAGCGCGCTCTTCATCCAGGTGTTCACATAGAACTGGCCGGTGTACCACACCACCGCCTGGCCGGCGGCCGCGCCCAGCAGCACGATGAAGAACGTGCGCCAGTTGCGCGCCTTGCCGAAGCTGTCCTTGATCGGCGCGGTCGACGTCTTGCCCTCGCTCTTGAGCTTGGTGAACAGCGGCGACTCTTTCATCTTCGAGCGGATGTACACCGAGATGCCCACCAAGAGGATCGACAGCAGGAACGGAATGCGCCAGCCGTAGTCGGCGAAGGCAGCCGTCGGCATCGAGCCGCGCACAATCAGGATCACCGCCAGCGACACGAACAGGCCCAGCGTCGCGGTGATCTGGATGAAGCTGGTGTAGTAGCCGCGCTTGTTGTCGGGCACGTGCTCGGCCACGTACACTGCCGCGCCGCCGTACTCGCCGCCGAGCGCCAGGCCCTGCATGATCCGGATGAATACCAGAAGGATTGGGGCCAGGATGCCGATCGACGCGTAGGTCGGCAGCAAGCCGATCAGCGTGGTGGCGCCGCCCATGATCAGCAGCGTCACAAGGAAGGCATACTTGCGGCCAACCAGGTCGCCGATGCGCCCGAACACCAGCGCGCCGAACGGGCGCGCCGCAAAGCCGGCGCCAAAAGTCGCGAGGGTCGAGAGGAGTGCCGCGGTGGCGTTTTCGGCTGGGAAGAACTTGCTGGCGATCACTGTCGCCAAGCTGCCGAAGATGTAGAAGTCGTACCACTCAATCATCGTGCCCAGCGCGGAGGCAAGGATGACCTTCCAGATTGTGCGGGTGTCGACTGCGGTAGAGGGTACGGCGCGTGCCATCGTAGCCATACAAATGTCTCCTTTGAGCTTACGGCTTTTGCGTCACTGCGTTGATGCGTTCGGTTTCGGCGGTCTGCGATGGTTCGGGAGCCAGGGCTATGTGTGCCATTAACCTCCTTCATGCCACACTCAAGCAATATCTGCCGTTGTTGTGCCGCGGCTCGCCGCCAAGTGTCGCGCCACTCGCGCTCGCCGGTGCTGAGCATAGCTGGCGGGTACGCAGCGCACTGTTCTGGCCAAAACATTGCGGGCATGCGCACACGAGCGCCAGAGGTATTTGCTTCAGGGTCGTTTCGTGATGCTGGAATAATAGAGGCTGATTGTCAAGCCCGATCAAGGTTATGGTGAATTTTGTGTAAATATGCGCGGCGCGCGCTTCACAGCGCGAGTGCGTCACAGCAAGCCCAGCCGCTATGATCTGTAAAGATTGTGTAAAGGTTGGCGGCAGCGTAAACAGCTAGGAGTTACGCACCTGCGTGATTCAGCTTCCTCAGGGTATGCGATTGAGCCTGCGGCAGAGCGCGCCAACCGCGTTTGTCCTGGGAAGCTGTCTGAAAAGGGTAGTTTGGAGGGACGAAGTTCCTCCAACTATCACTCGTTCTGGTGGGTGGCGGCCACGAATGTGGCCGCCACCCGCCAGAAGGGCAGTGCGAGGGGCTATGACACCCTCGCGCACCCCTGTTCAAACAGGCTCTTATAGCAAAAAGCCCTAGCTCTAGCGTAGCGTATCGACGAGATGCTGTGTCTCGGGCGAGGGCGGGGGGGTAAGCTTGCTGACGATGATCGTCACCAGGAAGTTTACGGGCACGCCGAACACGCCAGCGGCCACATTGGTAATGCCAAGCACATTGAAATCCGGGTCGCGCACATTCAGCAGCATATACAGCAGCGTCGTCAGCAGCCCGGCGATCATGCCGGCCACCGCGCCGCGGCCATTGGCGCGCTTCCAGAAGATGCCCAGCACCAGGATGGGGAAAAACGTCGCCGCGGCGAACGAGAACGCCCACGCCACCAGCTGCACGATCAGCGGCAGGCGCCGCGTGGCCGCGAATGCCGCCGCCACCGCCACCAGAAACATCATCGCGCGGCCGATCAGCAGGCGCTCGCGCGTGGCGCTGGCCGGGTAAAACGTGCGGGTGTACAGGTCGTGCGAGAGCGCCGAGGCGATCACCATCAGCAGCCCGTCGGCGGTCGAGAGCGCCGCCGCCAGCCCGCCGGCCGCCACCAGCGCGGCGACGGTGTGCGGCAGGCCGGCGATCTCGGGCGTGGCCAGCACCACCACGTCGGGGTCGATCTTCAGCTCATCGAACTGCAGGATGCCATCGGTCGGGTTGGCGGTGGCGGTAGGGCGCGTGGCCGGGCCGCTCAGCTCGCTCATGCCGATCAGCCCATCGCCGTCGCGGTCGTCGATCACCAGATCCCCGCTCTGCACCAGCCGGTCGGCCCAGCGCGGCAGCTGCGCGATCGGCGTGTGCTCGAGCGTGGTCAGGTCGGTGTACTCGATCAGGCCGACATTCGCCCAGTTGACGGCCCACTCGGGCACGGCGGTGACCGGCTTGCCGACGACATT
This sequence comes from Kouleothrix sp., assembly GCF_046328425.1. NCBI lineage: Bacteria > Bacillati > Chloroflexota > Chloroflexia > Chloroflexales > Roseiflexaceae > Kouleothrix > Kouleothrix sp. Next base: position 34,843 of record NZ_JAXLWP010000014.1, on the reverse strand, counting down.
TTTCATCACCTCGAGCCGCGAGAACGCCGCGTAGGCCGGCGCGGTGAAGTACAGCAGGCAGATGAACAGCATGGCCCAGGCCACGCTGCGGCGGGCCGCGCCGACATCGGGCACGGTGTAGAAGCGGATCAGAATGTGCGGCAGGCCGGCGGTGCCGACCATCAGGCAGAACATCAGCGCCATGAAGTTCCAGGGCGTCCAGTTGTTGAATGGCGTGACATACGAGCTGGTGATGCCCTGCGCCGCTTCGAGCTGCGTGATCTGCTGCAGCGCCTCGCCGTACATGATCTGCGGGATGGGCACGCCAGTCGAGCGGAACGACAGGATGGTGACGGGGGTGAGGTAGGCGATCAGCAGCACAATGCACTGGGCCACCTGCGTCCAGGTGATCGCGCGCATGCCGCCGAGGTACGAGCAGAACAGCACCGCGCCGAGGCCGATCGTCACGCCGGCCAGGTAGTTCACGCCCAGAAAGCGGCTCATGATAATGCCGATGCCGGTGACTTGCGCGGTGAGGTAGGTGAACGAGATGATCACGCCGATCACCGCCGCCACCACGCGCGGCCGGTGGCCCTCGTAGCGCGTGGCCACAAAATCGGGGATGGTGTACTGGCCGAACTTGCGCAGGTAGGGCGCCAGCAGCAGCGCCAGCAGCACGTAGCCGCCCGTCCAGCCCATGATGTAGGCCAGGCCCTCGTAGCCCAGCAGCCACAGCGTGCCGGCAAGCGAAATGAACGAGGCCGCGCTCATCCAGTCGGCGCCGATGGCCATGCCGTTGAAGAAGGCCGGGATGCGGCGCCCGGCTACGAAGTACTCGTCGAGGTTGCGGGTGCGGCTGGCGATGCCGATCACCGCGTACAAGCCGATCATGACGATCATCAGCGCCCAGCCGCTGAAGGCCGCCGGCAGGCTGAAGCGCTGCTCAAGCGTGCCCACCAGCAGCGCGAACAGGATGAAGCCGGCGGTGAACAGGATGTAGATGATGCCCAGGCGGCGGATGCCGGCCCGGCCGGCGCGCGTGCCCTCGGGCAGGCGCAGCGCGGTGAGGCGGCGCTCGAGGTGGGCTGCGCGCCAGGCGTAGGCGGTGATCAGCCCGAGAAACACCACCAGCGAGCCCTGGGCGCCCATGTAGTAGCCGAGCGGGAAGCCGGTCAGGATCTGCAGCTGGTTGAGCTGCGGCGAGAGCGCGGCCGGCACAAACGATACGCCGGCCCAGATCAGCAGCATCAGGCCGATCAGGCGCAGGTTTGCACGCCAGGCCGGCTGGTCGATCTGGCCGGCTGGCCTGGCTGCGGCTGGGCTTGCGGGCGCGGGCTGCCCCCGGCCCGGCACGCGCAGGCGCGCGCGCCGGTTCGGCTGGCGCGCGCTGCCCGACGTGGGCAGCTCGCTTTCGTCGCGGTGCAGCGGCGGAAACAGCCAGTCGAGCACCCACACCGCCACGAAGACGATCAGCATCCACAGCACAATCAGCTGAAGCAGGCCGATCCAGTTGAATGTCAGCACCTGTTGCATATGTTCTGCTGTCGGCTAGGTTTGGTTACGCGGCGGCCGCGACGGCGTCGTGCACTGGCAGTGTCAGGTAGAAGGTGGTGCCGCGGCCTGGGCCATCGCTATCGGCCCAGATCTCGCCGCCCTGGGCGTACACCAGGTGGCGCGTGATCGTCAGGCCGATACCGGTGCCGCCGCTGTGGCGCGCGCGCGATTTATCGACGCGGTAGAAGCGCTCGAAGATATGCGGCAGGTGCTCGGCGCTGATGCCGATGCCGGTGTCGCGCACGCTGATCTGCACGAAGTAATCGTGCGCCTCGGCGGCGATTGTCACCTGGCCATCGGCCGCAGTGTAGCGCAGGGCATTCGAAAGCAGGTTGATCAGGATCTGCTCGAGCCGGTCGGGGTCGGCCATGATCTCGGGCAAGTCGGGCGGTAGGTTGCTGGCCAGGTATACGCCTTTGGCGTTGAACTGCGGCTGAAACTGGGCGATCACGTGGCGCAGGCTGACGCGCAGCGCCAGCGGCCGGGGCGCCACGCGCAGCTGGCCGGCCTCGGCGCGCGAAAGCAGCGCCAGCTCTTCGATCAGCCATTTCAGCCGCGCGGCCTCGTGCTGGATCATCGCGAAGATATGCTCCTCGGGCGCGATCACGCCGTCGATCAGCCCTTCCATATAGCCCTCGATCGTGGTCAGCGGGGTGCGCAGCTCGTGTGCAACATCGGCCAGGAGCGCCAGGCGGCGCTGCTCGGTCTGCTCCAGCGCCTCGGCCAGCTGGTTGATGCTCTGGCTCAAGTCGGCCAGCTCGTCGTCGGATCGCGTGGTGGTGCGCTCGTGGTAGTGGCCGCGCGCCAGCCGCTGGCTGGTGAAGGTCAGCTCTTGCAGTGGCTCGACGATCCGCCGCGAGACGAACAGGCTCACCACCACCGCCGCCGCCAGCGCCGCGAATGCCGAGATCAGCATGCTCTGGTCGACCACGGCCTGAAAGTGTACCTGCTGGCTGATCGCGCCGGCCGGCTGGGTGTCGTCGGTCACCTGGCCGGTTTCCGAGGCCGATTGCCCGAGGCTCAGCTGCGGATCCGGCACCATTTGGGTGCTGGCGAGAAAGTGTGCGGTAGCGAGCAGCACGAGCACGCCGATCACTAGGATCGACAGGTGCGAGACAAACAGCTTCCAGCGCAGGTGCCTTAGCCAGCCCATACGAATTTGTAGATTGCGGATTGCAGATTACGGCGCAGATCTGCGAACCGCGATATCAGCGGCGCCGCCCGACGAACTTGTACCCGACGCCGCGCACCGTCTGGATGATTGCCGGGTTGGTGGGGTCGTCTTCGAGCTTGCGGCGCAGCAGCCCGATGTGCACGTCCACAACCCGGTCGATGCCGGCAAAATCGTGGCCCCACACGCGCTCGAGCAGCTGGTCGCGGTTGAAGACGCGGCCAGGCTGCTCGGCCAGGGCGTACAGCAGGTCGAACTCGCGCGGCGTCAGGTCGATCTGGCTGCTGTCGTGCCACACCTCGCGAGTGTCCGGGTCGATCACCAGGTCGTCGAAGCGCAGCGCCGGCCGCTCGGGGGCGTGCTGCACCTGGCGCGGCCCGAGCGTGCGGCTGCGGCGCAGGATGGTTTTCACGCGCACCACGAGCTCGCGCGGGCTGAACGGCTTGGTCAGGTAGTCGTCGGCGCCGACCGACAGGCCGACGATTTTGTCGATCTCTTCGGCGCGCGCGGTGAGCATCAGCACGTAGACGTCGAACTCCTGCTGGATGCGGCGGCAGACTTCCAGGCCGTCCATACCGGGCAGCATCACGTCGAGCACAATCAGATCGGGGCGGATTGCCCGCGCCTGGGCAAGCGCAGTCGGGCCGTCTTGGGCGGTCGAAACGGCAAAGCCATCGGCGCGCAAGTAGCTGGCGATGAGATCGAGGATAGGTGGTTCATCGTCAACGACAAGAATCGTTGCGCTCTGCATCGAGCCGTCCCCTCGCATTATCTAACCATATCGGCTGTGGCGGGGCTGGTGTGTACGCTATTGTAGCATATTTGTGGCGTGGGCGCGCTGTCGTCCTACTCGATCGCCACGCTGCCCAGCTCTTGTTCGCTGCCAACCAGTTGCCGGCTCGCGAAATCGTGAACGCGCACACTCAGGCGGTAGCTGCCGGGCGCGATCCCGGCCGGCAGCGCGAGTGTGCGCTGCTCGGGTACGCTCTCGCCGGGGCGCCACAGCCAGGTGGGGTAGAAGCCATCCTGTGGCGCGGCCAGGCTGCTGGCGACCGGCGCGCCGCTGGCGTCGAGCAGGCGCCCCTCGGGGAACAGCGCCCGGCCGATACGCCTGGCGGCCTGCCCGCAGGCCAATTGCCAGCGGCGCGCCGGCCCGCGCGCGCTGCGGAGCGCCCCATCCGTCCAGCCGCAGGCTGTCGCCGAAGGCTAGCGCGCTGCTGTGCATGGCTGTGCCGGCGGCGGTATGGCGCACATACACCAGCTCGCCGCTATGGGCTACAAGCTGCTCGAGCCGGCCGTCGGTCGCGCGTGAGAATGTTGCCAGCGCGCGCTCGTCGACGCTCAGCCCATCGATCAGTAGGCGCAGCGTCAGCGTCAGCGCGCCGGTTGGCTGGAATGCCGGCGCCGCGAAAGAGGGGTACGCGCTTACGTTCACGTAGCCCTCGCCGGCCAGTGTCGCCGGCAGCATGTCGGCGCCGAGGTACTGCGTGCGCGTGCGCTGCTCGTCGGGCACCAGCACAAAGCGGTTGACGGGCGTGTCGCCCGCATACAGCCCGACCTCGAGCTGCGGCAGGCGGCCCGCGAGCGGGTGGCGCAGCTCGATCGCGGTTTTGAGCCGGCCATCTTCCCAGAACGTACGATAGCGAATCGTCAGCGGGTTGAGCGCGGCGATGTCGAGCGGGTGGTCGCGTTCGATGATCGCGGCCGTGCCGAACTGCCGCAGCAGGTGCGCGCCGGTCGGTATCGGCTCGGCGCCGGCGAGGATGGCGATCTTCGGCTGCTTGGTATCGATCAGCCAGCTCTCGGTGGCCGGCTGCGGCGCGGTCAGATCGCGCCGGGCGATGTCGGCGCTGTCGCGGCGCTGGCCAAGCAGCCCGATCTGCACCCAGTAGGCGAGCGGGCCGAGCGGCGATCCCACCAGCGGCGCGCTGGCGGCTGCAGAGGGGTTGGCTTCGCGTAGCCAGCGCGCCGCCGCGACGGTATCGGGCGTGAGCAGCTGGATCGGGCGCGCCGGCACGATCTGGAAGCTGCCGCTCAGTGCCAGCGCCAGCACGAGCGCGCCAGCAGCCAGTGCGCGCGCCGGCCAGCCTGGCGTCGCGAGCAGGTACGCTGCGGCAGCCGCCACGATCGCGGCCGCCAGTGGCGTCAGCACAAATAGCAGCTTGTAGGCGTGGTAGCTTGCGACAACACCGCTCCCGCTTGCAATGGCTAGCAGCAGCGCGGCGCCGGCGGCCAGCGCGGCGGCGCGCACGAGCCCGCAGCCCTTTCGCGAGGCCAGCAGCAGCGCCGCGCCAGGCAGCGCCAGCAGCAGCGGCACCAGGCGCTCGGCGGTTGGCGTTGCCACGAGCCCCTGGTGCGCCAGCACTGCCTGCCCGGCGCCGATCCGCTCTGGCAGATCGAGCAGCGCGAGCGCCAGGGCGGGGCTAAAGGCCAGCCATGGGCGCGCATCGGCGAGTGGCGCGGTGCGGCGCTGCCGGTAGAGCACCAGGGCCGCCAGCGCGGCCGGCAGCGGCGCCCACAGCGGGTAGGTAGCCACCAGCGCTGCGAGCGCCAGGCCAAACCGCGCGGCTGCGCCGGGCGTCCAGTCCGCTGCTGGAGTCGCGTGGCCAATTGCGAGCAGCGTCAGAAACACGCCGAACACCATGGTGTAGTAGCTGTGGTCGATCAGCGCCTCGAGGGAGAATGTGCGGTGCGTCAGGAGCAGCAGCGGCCCGATCAGCAGCGCCAGCGCCCGCGCTGCTTCGGCCGCCGCGCTGCGGCGCGCACCGGCGTCGGGCGCGGCCTGCGCGGCGAGCAGAACCGCCATGCCGGCCACCAGCCCGCCAAGCAACGCCGCCGCCGGGTACATTGCCTCGAGCGCCGGCAGGCCGCTGGCGCGTGCCAGCGCGATCACCAGCAGCGCGAAGCCAGGCGGGTACGCGCTCATCTCGCCAAGCAGGCCGCGCGTGTCGTCGTTCAATGGCGGCAGCGCGCGGTGCCCGGCGATCCAGTCGACCATCTGGAAGTGGTGTACCGCGTCGACCGAAATGCCAAGCGGCAGCAGGCTGGGCCACGCCAGCGCCAGCGCCATGCCGGCGGTTGCCAGGGCGCCGAGGGTCGTGGCGGCGAGCTCGGCCGGGCGTAACGCCACTGGCGAGCGCGCTAGCGCGGCGGCGTGGCCAAGCGCGCCAATGCCGGCCGCGACTAATAGCAGCGCGCCGCTGATCGGCACCCCAATTCGGCCGGCGACGATCCCGGCTACTACCAGCGCAGCTAGCGCGCCGCCTGGGATGCTCATCAGCAGCCACGCCAGCGATGCGCCGGCTGGCGCTGCGCTCGCCGCCGCTTGCGCCCCGGCCGCCGGTGTATGCTGATATCGAGGTCGTTTGTACAAAAAGCTGTACCGCATCTCGCTGTTTCCAGTGCTTAGCGTAGCTCAGTTAGACAAAATGCACAATTGAAAACGGGTGATAGTTGTATATAATCAATAACAGTATTTCGCGCAGGCGCTCTGCGAAAGCACAGCAGTACATCGTGCGGCGTGCGCCAATACCACGAAGCCAAAGGTGATAGCGTGAGCTTTATCGATACACCAAAAGATGGGACGCTGGTCGCCTGCGATCTGTGTGGCGGCGCCAGCGCGCTGTTCGACCCGGATTGGCGGCGCGTCTGCGATGGGCCGGAGGGCCAGGCGCAGCACTTGTGCCGCACGTGCCGGCCACACGCGGTATGGTGTGCGTCTCACGGGCGCTATCATCAGCGCGAGGCAAACCACCGATTGCCCTGCGCGGGCTGCGGCGGCCTGTTTACCGCCAAGGTCGCGCTTGGCCTGCAGCACTGCCCCTCGTGCCGGCCCGCAGCACCCGCGCCGCCTCCCCGGCGCACATCGCCCACTCTGGTGCAGCGCTTTCTCTCGCTGGTACTCTAGCGCCATCCGACTGATCTGACGCCCGAATGCCCGCGCAGGTGGCAAGCGCGGGCGTTTTTATATAGAAACGATCGCCGCGAGCAGTATTCGCGGCGGCTGCGGTGTGTGTGGCTGCTACCTGGCTGGGCGGCGGAAGATCGTGAGTGTCTCATGCAGGATCGGTACGAATGCCCCGCCGTACTGCGTCGTGTTCGAGCTGACATTATGCTGCATTTTGACGACGATGCCCTCGAGGTGCGGGCGGTCGAGGCGCACCACGTCGTGCGTGAGCGGCTCGTAGCGGCCCTGGCGCCGCAGGTCGCCCATGAGGATCGCCATGCGCCCGCCCGGCGCCAGCAGCTCGAAAAAGCGCCAGTAGGCCGCGCGCAGCAGCGCTTGAAACGCCGCGAGCGAGCCGGCGCGGCTGAGGTCGCGCGGGTCGTCGCTGTAGAGCTTCATGTCGTGGTAGGGCGGGTGCCAGAAGATCAGGTCGTAGCCTGCGCCGATTGGGTCGCGCAGGCTATCGGTGCCGGAGTGCAGGTCGAAGCCGGCGTACTCGACGCCCAGATCGGCACATACCTCGCGGCTGGTGCCGCCGCCCTCCATCGGATCGAGCACGCGGCTGGGGCGGAAGGTCGCGCACAGGTCGATCAGCAGGTAGCCCGAGCAGTTGCCTGGGTAGCGATTATCGCCCCATGGCCCGCGGCCAGGGTAGCTCACCACGCTGGTCAGCGGCTTGCGCTGGCGCAGGTATTCGGCTAGAGCTTTTGCGTCGCGCATAGGCGGTGCTTTGCTTGCGCCCGGCGTGGCGGTTGCGCCGCTGTGTGCCTCGGCTTCCTCAGGTGCGCTTTTTCGCCTGCGGCAGCTCTGCGTGCAGTTTTCCGCGTGGAGCGCGGAAAACTGCACACAATACATCGGATAGCAGCGCCCTGCCACAGTAAGCGCTACCGCGTCACCAGCGAGAGATCCGGATTATCGCAGGCGCGGCGGCCGGTTTTCACCAGATCGTGCCAGGCGCCAGCTACCTTCACCCGCACAATGTCGGCGGTGAAGTCGTTGTTGGTGCCTTCCTCGTCGCTATTCGAGAACAGCGACGAGCCGACGCCGTAGATGTCGGCTGGCACGCCCAGCTCTTCAAAGCGCCGGATCTTGCGTGGCCCGAAACCGCCCGTCACTACGATCTTCACCTCGCGGCACCACTGGCGCGCGCGCGCGGCCCAGGCGGGCGTGAGCTGCCAGCGCTGCCAGGCGTCGTCGATCGCCTGGCGCAGGTAGAACACCAGCCGCGGCGTCACGCCCATGTCCAGATCCTTCTGGCCGATGGGCGGCACGCTCTTGTCGCGCAGGGTGCCGCTGGTGTCGGGGCGCACGCCGAACAGGCGGTAGCGCTCGGCCTCGGCCAGCTGGCCGGCGTCGGTCAGCTCGCGGTAGCGCGCAAACATCGCGTCCATCACTGCCATGGTCGTGCCGACGCAGTCGTTGTCGAAATCGATCAGCGCGATCCGCGGGATCTCGACCGGGCGCGTCTCGGCGAAGGCTAGCATACACTCGACGGTATCGCCCAGAAACGCGGCAATCGCGGCGTGCGCCACCGTGCCGCCGCCCAGCCCGCCCCACCAGTCGCCCTGCGCGTCGGTCGAAATAAACGAGCTGACCGTGTGCCCGTGGTCGTGGTTGAAGCGCTGCACCGCGATGTTGTAGGCGTAGCCGTCGGCCGCCTGCACCTCGTGGGCGTCGAAGCGTGCCGGGAAGAAGAGCACCGGCTTGCCGCGCGCCGCCACCAGCACATTGTACACGTTTGTCGCGATCCGCGTGGCGCGGGTGAGCGCGCCGAGGCTTGGGGTTTCGAGCAGCGCGAAGTCGCGATAGCGCCCGCGCACTTTCAGCACTGGCTGCACGTTTAGCGGGTCGCCGCTGTAGCGCACGATCGCGCCGTCGTGCACAGCTTCGACCTCAAGCTGATCGTAGGTGTTCACAAAGCTGCCGTCTGAGAAGTAGCCAGTGCAGCACTTCAGCATCGCCAGCGCCTTGTCGACGCCGGCAACCACCGAGCAGGGCTGGCGGCGCGTGAACCACTGCATCTCGACGACGAGATCGCCTACGTCGATGCCGCGCGGGTCGACGCCGATGGCCGCCAGGCGCGTCGAGCTGCCGCCAAAGCGGTAGCCGCGCCGCGATAGGTCGCCGAGCATGCCCACAATGTTTTCGAAATATTTGTCGGAATACCAGCCGGCGCGCATGCGCTCGGCGTCGAGCTTGAACGTCTGGTCGTTGAGCCGCTGGCCGTCGAATATGCTCATGGGATCGTCCTTTGCGAATATTTATTGTCAATATGACAATAAATATTCTAGCGCAGCTCGCCGTATTTGTCAATGGCCTGGCAAAGCATGGCAAGAGAATTGCTGTACGAGTATTAGAGCCTGGTTTTCCGTGAAATCGATTTCATAAACTTCGCCGCAAGCGCGAGCGATCGCCGCAGCCTGCCTGATAATACTCTCGACAATAAAAAGGTTTTTGACAAAATCGTGCCATTCGCGTAATATGGTAGCGCTTTCATTATATGTTCACAATGCGTTCACATGTGCTGAGTAAACGATTGCGTACGCGAAGCCTTCAGGGTCAGGGATTTTGCGCAATGATATTGACAAGCCTGCGAAGCTATGCTATAATGAAAGTGCTTTCATAAAAGAACGAGCAAGTGTATAGTGTGGATGATTCCCCATCCGTGATCGCAGAGAGATGGGGTTAGCGATGTCAGACCCGACGATCTACGACGTAGCCGATCTGGCCAACGTGAGTATTTCGACAGTATCGCGCGTGCTCAACTCGCCCGACCAGGTGAACGAGTCGACGCGTACGCGCGTGCTGGCGGCGATCGACCAGCTGAATTTCGTGCCGAAAGCCGAGGCGACGGCGCGGGCGCGTAAAGGCACTCGGCGGATCGGGGTGCTTGCCCCGTTTATCACCTACCCGTCGTTCGTACAGCGGCTGCGCGGTGTTGCCACGCTGACCGACGCAGCCTACGAGATGGTGATCTACAATGTCGAGTCGGCCTCGCGGCGCGATGGCTACCTTTCAACACTGCCGGTGACGCGCCGGCTCGATGGCCTGATCGTGATGGCGCTGCCGTTTGGCTCGGCTGCGGCGCAACGCCTGCGGATGCATAACCTCGAGACAGTCTTGATCGAATGTACGAACCCGTGGTTCAGCAGCGTCGAGATCGACGACGATGCCGGCGGCGAGATGGTTGCGCGCTACCTGCTCGAACGTGGCCACCGGCGCTTTGGCTTTGTCGGCGACGCCAACGTGCCCGACTACGCGATCCACACCAGCGAGCGGCGCTTTCTGGGCTACCAGCGCGCGCTGCGCGCGGCCGGCTGCGAATTGCAGCCCGAGCACGTGCGGACGGGGCAGCATGGCCTCGAGCAGGCGCGCAAGCTGACGCACCAGCTGCTCGAGGCGCCCGGCCCGCCAACCGCGATTTTCGCGCCGAGCGATACGCAGGCGATGGGCGTGCTCAAGGCCGCTCGCGAGCGCGGCCTGGCGGTACCGAGTGAGCTTGCGGTGATTGGCTTCGACGATGTCGAGGTGGCCGACTACATCGGGCTGACGACGGTGCGCCAGCCGCTGGAGGAGTCGGGGCGCGTGGCGGTTGAGCTACTGCTGGCGCGCCTTGCCGACCGGGCGCGGCCGGTGCAGCGCGTGACGCTACAGCTGGAGATCGTGCGGCGCGAAACCGCCTGACACATCGGCCGCCAGGCGCGTTAGGCTTCCTGAAGCAATAGAGCTGTGTTGGCTGGGCACGTGTTTTTTTCGTGCAGTGGTTTAGTGTACAAATCATGGTTTTGGATGTATGCTATGCGCGCTTCCACGCTGGCTGCGGCTCGCACCTGGCCTTCGACGTTGGATGCGCTGCGCTTTGCATATACCGGGTTGTTATTCGACTTGAAAGGAGGTGAGCCGGCCCAGAACTGCTGCCATGGGGCATCACCCGCGTTTCAGTTTGTCTGATGATCCTCGGTTACAATGAATGTTAGGAGGACAGATCCATGCGAACGAAGAGCTTCTCGCTCGTTCTACTGGCAATGCTGGCCAGCATGATCCTGGCCGCCTGCGGTGGTGGCACCGCGGCAACTCCGACGCAGGCTCCCGCGCCGGCCGAGCAGCCCACGGCTGCGCCAGCCCCGACGGCCGCTCCGGCCCCGACAGCTGCCCCTGAGGCTACCGCTGCGCCGGCCCCGACGGCCGCGCCGACCGCCGCAGCCGCGTCATCCGAAGGCAGCTCGGCAATGGCCGACTTGAAGGCTAAAGCCGCCACAATCAGCCAGGATCTGGTTGATGCCTTCGACGGCAAGCTCAAGGGCACCAAGGTCACCATGACCGGCCCGTTTGTCGATGTAGATGCCAATAAGTTCAACGATACGATCAAAGAGTTCGAGGACATGACTGGTATCGACATCCAGTACGAAGGTACCAAGGAGTTCGAGGCCACGATCGCGGCGCGCGTCGATGGCGCCAACCCGCCTGATATTGCGGACTTCCCGCAGCCAGGCCTTGCTGCTAGCTTTGCCAAGAGCGGCAAAATCATCGACGTTACTAAGTTCATTAAGCCCGAATGGTACAAGCAGAACTACAACCAGAGCTACCTGGATATCGCGACGCTCGACGGCCCGAACGGCAAGATCGTCGCCGGTGTGTGGCATCGCGCCTTCCCCAAGAGCGTCGTGTTCTATCCTAAGAAAGCCTTCGACGACGCCGGCTACAAGATCCCGACCACCTGGGAAGAGCTGACGGCGCTGCAGGATCAGATCGTGAAGGACGGCGATACCCCCTGGTGCATCGGCATCGAGTCGGGCGCAGCTACCGGCTGGCCGGCCACCGACTGGACCGAGGAGATGATGCTCCGCACCACCTCGCTCGAGAACTACGACAAGTGGGTCAAGGGCGAGCTGAAGTTCACCGACCCGATCGTCAAGACCGCCGTGCAGAAGTGGTCGGACATCTGGTTCAACGACAAGTACGTGTACGGCGGGCGCGCCAAGATCGTCACCACCAGCTTCGGTGATGCGCCCAAGCCGATGTTCGACAAGCCCGATCCCAAGTGCTACCTGCACAAGCAGGGCAGCTTCATCGTCAGCTTCTTCCCCGAGGGCACCAAGCCCGAGGACTACGGCGTGTTCTACTTCCCGCCGGTCGATCCGCAGTATGGCAAGCCCGTGCTGTTCTCGGGCGACCTGTACTCCGGCTTCGCCGATCGGCCCGAAGTGCGCGCGACGCTAGCGTTCTTTAGCTCGGGCGCCTCGATCGAGAAGTGGGTCAAAGCCGGCGGCGCGACCTCGCCGCACAAGGATTCGAACCTCGACTGGTACTCGAACCCAACCGATAAGGCCGTGGCAGACATCCTGCTGAAGGCCGAGAGCGTGCGCTTCGACGGCTCGGACTTGATGCCGGGCGTCGTGGGCGCGGGCACGTTCTGGAAGGGTATGACCGACTATGTTGCTGGCACGGTTGACTTGGACAAGGCCCTGGAGGAGATCCAGGCCGGCTGGGCCAACGTGAAGTAGTGTCGGAGGCTGGGGTGCGTCGCCTGCGGCGCGCCCCAGCCTACTTTCACGATCGTTGCCACCAGATGGCTCGGCGCGGCTGTGCCGCACACACTCGCCGCTCCGAATGCGCAGGTGCTAAGGGAGAGTAACAATGGCACGATTAACGGAGATCGAGCCGCGACGGCAGGCGGCAGCCCAGGAAGGTGGGGTTGGTCGGATCGCGATGGCGCTTCTCGCGGTGGCCGTTACCTTGATAGCAATTTGGTACGGTTTTATTTTCTTGCGCGATAATCAAAACACGGCGCCAAAAATTGTCACGACGCTCGTAGCCATTGTGTGGGGCGTCGGCGGCGTGGCGGCGCTGTTCTTCTCGGCCAACCTGTTGATCGAGCAGTTCGGCGATGCAGCCAAAGCCTACTTGCGGCCGTTCGTCTTTGTTGGCCCCGCCGTTTTTATGCTTGGCTGGTTTCTGTTCCTTCCCACGCTGCGTACGATCTATCTGAGCCTGCTGAATAACGACTCGACCCAGTTTGTTGGCCTGCGCAACTATGTGTTTGCTATTACCGACCGTAGCATGCTCGAGTCGTTCCGTAACAACCTGATCTGGATGATCTTCGGCACCGCCGGATGCGTCATCTTTGGCCTGGTGATCGCCGTGCTGGCCGACCGCAGCAAGTTCGAGAATCTGGCCAAGGCGCTGATCTTCATGCCGATGGCGATCTCGTTCGTCGGCGCCGGCGTGATCTGGCGCTTCATCTACTACTATGCACCGCCCGGCGAGCCGCAGATCGGCCTGCTCAACGCGATCGTGACCGGCTTGGGCGGCCAGCCGCAAGCCTGGACGAGCCTGCTCCAGCCGTGGAACAACTTGTTCCTGGTGATCATCATGATCTGGCTCCAGACTGGCTTCGCGATGGTGATTTTCTCGTCGGCGATCAAAGGCATCCCCACCGACATCCTCGAGGCCTCGCGCGTCGACGGCGCGACCGAGTGGCAGGTGTTCTTCCAGATTATGATCCCGGCGATCATGAGCACGATCATTACCGTCACCACCACAATCGTGATCTTCTCGCTCAAGATTTTCGACGTGGTGATCGTGATGACCGGCGGCCAGTACGGTACGCACGTGATTGCGACGCAGTTCTACCGCCAGTTCTTCACCAATCGCGATTTCGGGCGCGGCGCGGCGATTGCGATCGTGCTGCTGATCGCGGTTTCGCCGGTGATCTACTATAATCTGCGACAGTTAGGTAAGCAGGAGGGCTTCAGATGAGTGCTACAGCGGTCAGCCCTCGCGCCATCAGCAAACGCCGCCAACAGCTTATAGGCACCCTGTTCGTCAATATTGTGCTGGCGATCATCTGCCTGCTTTGGACGGTTCCGACCTTTGGCTTGCTGATCTCATCGTTCCGGCCGCGTAATAACATTAATACCAGTGGCTGGTGGGCGATCTTCCCGCATAGCGAGCTGGTCACCAGCCAGACGATTACGCTGCCGCGCGCCACGCCGCTCGATCAGCCGGTGGTTATTCCGGATCTTGGCGGCCTGTCGGTGACTGACGCCCAGCTCCAAGCCGGCTACCCGCTGCCCGATGGCGGGCAGATCAAGTGGGCCAGCCGCCGCCAGCGCTCGATCGCCGTACAAAGCTATCAAACGCGCGCGGATACCAACTTCACATTGCGCAATTACCAAAACGTGCTCACCGGCAAAGCCGAGGATCAGAATGGCGTCGTTAAAGCCGATGCGGGTACCGACTTCGGCAGCGCGTTCCTGAACTCGGTGGCCGTGTCGATTCCCGCGACGGTGATCCCGATCTTGATGGCGGCATTCGCCGCGTATGGGTTCGCCTGGATGCGCTTCCCTGGCCGCAAGCTGCTGTTCGCGATCATTGTGACACTGCTGGTAGTGCCGCTCCAGCTGGCGCTGGTGCCGATCCTGCGCGACTACGTGCGTCTGGGTATCAATGGCACCTTTTTGTCCGTCTGGCTGGCGCACACCGGCTTCGGCCTGCCGCTGGCCACCTACCTGCTGTACAACTACATCAGCGAGCTGCCGCGCGAGATCCTTGAGTCGGCATTTATCGATGGCGCGACGCCGTTTACGATCTTCACGCGCCTGATCCTGCCGCTCTCGGTGCCGGCGCTGGCGTCGTTCGCGATCTTCCAGTTCCTGTGGGTCTGGAACGACTACCTGGTGGCGCTGATCTTTATCGGCGCGACGCCAAATGTGCAAGTGCTGACGATGGTGCTGGCCAATATCACTGGCTCGCGCGGCCAGGATTGGCACTTGCTGACGGCCGGCGCGTTCATCTCGATGTTGCTGCCGCTGGTCGTATTCTTCAGCCTCCAGCGCTTCTTCGTGCGCGGCCTGCTGGCCGGCTCGGTGAAGGGCTAGCCGATCCACCTCCGGCCGGTTCGCGGCGCCGTGCCAGGCTCCTTTGCAAGCTCGCAGGTTGCAGATTTCGTTCTGCAACCTGCGCTGTGTTCTCCGCTGCTATGGCAGCCGCTTCTCGTAGATCCGGTAGGTTTTGTTGATCCAGGCTCCCAGCCCCTCGATCACCCGCCGCATCGGCAGGTTGTTCTCGACGATTAGCGACAGCTCGGCGCGCTGGTAGCCCTTGCGCACGCCTTCCTTGAACGTTTCAAAATAAAACACCGCGTCGATGCCGCGCTGGCGGTACTCGGGCACGATGCCCATGGCGAAAACGCGCGCCGTGTCGATGTGCGAGCGCTCGCGCAGCACCCGCAGCCAGCCGAACGGCAGCAGCCGGCCGTTAATATGCTGCAGCACCTGGTTGTAGTCGGGCAGGCTGATCGATACGCCCACCGGCTCGCCGTGCACTTCGGCAATGAATACTAGGTCGGGGTCGATGATCGACTTCAGCCCCGCAGCCATATAGTCGATCTCGTCGTCGTCCATTGGCACGAAGCTGTAGTTGCGCTCCCAGGCGCGGTTGTAGATCGTCCGCACGCGCCCAAGCTCGGCGGCGAACTCGTTCATGCGCACTTTGCGGAAGGTTGCCCCGCTGCGCCGCCGCGCGATCTCGACGGTGCGCAGCAGCTTGGGCGGCAGCGCGTCGGTCGCACCACCGCCGAGGTGGGCGCGGTCGAGCATGTAGGCGTACCAGTCCATCGCCTTGCTGTAGCCGGCGCCCTCGATATACTCGCGGTAGTATGGCGGGTTGTAGGCGGTCATCAGTATCGGCGGCTGGTCGAATGCGTCGAGCAGCAGCCCGGACTCGTTGTCGGTGGCGAAGTTGATCGGGCCGCGCACGGTGCGCAGCCCGCGCGCCCGCAGCCAATCCTCGGCGGCGGCCAGCAGCGCTGCGGCGGCCTCGGCGTCGCGCCGCACTTCGAAAAAGCCGAAGAAGCCTACATCCTCGTGCTGGACGCTGGTGTAGGCGTGGTTGACGATCGCGGCGATCGTGCCGGCGTCCTGGCTGCCACGGCGCGCGACAAACAGCTGCACCTCGGCATGCTTGAAGAACGGGTTGACGGCCGGGTCGAAGGTGCGCTTGCGCTCGCTCAGCAGCGGCGGCACCCACGCCGGGTTGCCGGCGTACACCTGCCAGGGGAACATGATGAAGCGCGATTTGGCGCGTGCGCTGGCCACTGGCTCGATCACCAGCGGCGCGTGGCCAATGCTTGCTGCGGCGGTCTCGTGTGTCATAGTTTTCTCCATTGAATTGACACGAGTTACGCGGTGGGGTTCGGGGGGCGGCTTTGTCGCCCCGAAACTTCCTTTTTGGCCGGCCGTGGCCACCGCCGTGGCCGCGACCGGCCAAAAAAAAGAGATGATTTTGGAGGGCGCAAGCCCTCCAAGCCTCCCATGCGGGAGGACACCGCGTACGTCCTATGATCGGCTTGACACGGTGCGGTCGCGAACTATCGCGCCCGTACGCCTTCGGTGCAATGAGCTGGCAATGCGTGCCTCAGTCGGCGGGCGGTGGCTGGCGCAGCACCACGCGCACGTACGCCTCGGCCAGGGCACACTCGACGCCATTGGCGCGCGCCTGCTGGGCGGTGCCTTCGGCGAACTGGCGGATCATCGCGGCCGCGTCCCAGCCGCCCAGCTGGCTGGCATGCGCCCGCATCGCGTCGATCTTGCGGTCGAGATCTTGCTTTTCCAGCGGTACCCACAGCGTTGCAGAGTCGGGGATGGCCATGTACACTTCGGCGACATCGTGCGGCTCGAGGCCCTCGGCCAGCAGCTCGAGCGCGGCCAGGCGCGTGTTGGCGATCGGCATCACCGCGGCCAGCGTCGCCTCGGCGGCGGCGCGATGGTCGGGGTGGTTGATATAGCTCGGCCCATAGAAGAAGCGCGGGTCGCACGTGAGCACTGCGTCGGGGCGCACGCGCCGGATCTCGCGGGCGATTGCCAGCCGCAGCTCGATGCTCGCCACCAGCCGGCCATCGGTGTGGCCTAGAAACGCGTAGCTTGACACGCCGAAGATCGCCCCAGCAGCCTGCTGCTCGGCGCGGCGGATCGTCGCCAGTGCCGCAGGCGTAAGGCTCGGGTCGCGGCTGCCGCTGTTGCCATCGGTCAGCAGGCAGTAGTGCAGCTCGGTGCCAGCGCGCGCCCAGCGCGACACCAGGCCGCCGGCCATGAACTCGATATCGTCGGGGTGGGCCATCACCGCAAGCGCCCGGCGCGGCGGAACAAAGGTTTCGGGCATTGGCATACCTGTAACAAAACTGATCTGCGCGACTCGTATG
The DNA here is from genome assembly GCF_046328425.1 of Kouleothrix sp. NCBI lineage: Bacteria > Bacillati > Chloroflexota > Chloroflexia > Chloroflexales > Roseiflexaceae > Kouleothrix > Kouleothrix sp. Next base: position 17,992 of record NZ_JAXLWP010000014.1, on the reverse strand, counting down.
ATAGCACCACTTGATCGTCTATAAAGATAAAATCGGGGTATAATATCCGCGCTCGCCAAGGTTTGCGTTTATGGGAACCAGAACCCTTTACAGGAGAAAGGACTACAACCGCCAATGTCGACGGATACACTCACCGTAACCGATAATCGAACCGGCAAGAAATACGAGGTTCCGATTGTCGATGGTGCGATCCGCGCAAGCGATCTGCGCCAGTTCAAGCTCGATCCGGCCGACTATGGCCTGATGAGCTACGACCCAGCCTTCACCAACACCGCGTCGACGAAAAGCTCGATCACCTACCTCGACGGCGACGAAGGCATTTTGCTGTATCGCGGCTACCCAATCGAGCAGCTTGCCGAGAAGAGCACGCACCTCGAGACGGCCTACCTGATCCTGAACGGCGAGCTGCCTACGGCGCCTCAGCTAGCCAAGCTCGAAGCCGAGATCAAAAAGCACTGGTTTATTCACGAGAATATCAAGCACCTGATCGACGCCTTCCGCCACGACGCGCACCCCATGGGCATGTTCATCAGCGCGGTCGGCGCGTCGTCGAGTTTCCACCCCGAGTCGGCCAATATCTTCGACCCGGCCATCCGCAACGAGCAGATCGTGCGGCTGATCTCCGAGGTGCCGACGATCGCGGCCTTCTCGTACCGCCATATCCGCGGCCTGCCGGTGGTGTACCCCGACGACGATCTGAGCTACACCGGCAATTTCCTGAGCATGATGTTCAAGCGCACCGAGCACCACTACAAGCCCAACCCCGTGCTTGAGCGCGCGCTCGATATCCTGTTCATCCTGCACGCCGACCACGAGCAGAACTGCAGCACCAACACCATGCGCGCGATCGGCTCGGCCCATGCCGACCCGTACGTGGCGCTGGCCGGCGCGGCGGCGGCGCTGTACGGCCCGCTGCACGGCGGCGCGAACGAGGCGGTGGTGCGCATGCTCTCGAAGATCGCTACCACCAAGAACATCCCCGAGTTTATCGCCAGCGTGAAACGCGGCGAAGGCAAGCTGATGGGCTTCGGCCACCGCGTGTATAAGAATTTCGACCCGCGCGGCAAGATCGTCAAGCAGCTGGCCTACGAGGTGTTCGAGGTGACGGGCCGTAACCCGCTGCTCGATGTGGCGCTCGAGCTCGAGCGGATCGCGCTCGAAGACGATTACTTCATCACGCGCAAGCTTTACCCGAACGTCGATTTCTACTCGGGCCTGATCTACCAGGCTATGGGCCTGCCGACGCCGTTCTTCCCAGTGCTGTTCGCCATCCCGCGCACTGTCGGCTGGCTGGCACAGTGGGTCGAGCTGCTCGAGGACCCTGAGCAGAAGATCGCCAGGCCGCGCCAGGTGTACACGGGCGAGCCAAGCCGCGATTATGTGTCGATCGACGCGCGGCGCGGGCAGTAACACGCACCCCATATTTCTTCTTGGTGGTTCGGCGCCGCCCTGCGCATCACGCCACACAGCTATCGGTACTCATCAAAACCGCTGGAAGGTACACGGATGTTTCGCCGGTTCTTGCGGCAGCCTGCTTGAATACAGCGTGCCAGCGTCGTCAGCGCGTCCCGCAGCCGTGCGGGCTGCCCCATCGCCGTTGCCAGCGCGATCAATGCGTACGAATTGTCTGTGCCGCTTTGCCCCAACTCCGTGCGGGCGTCACCCGCTCACGAGCAGCAGCCAATGCTGCACAATTTGATTGAGCGTCCACATCAGCACCCGCCACGGCTGCACGTCCGTACCAGATCAATCTGCCCGTGGTTTTCCACAGCAAACAGCAGTTCGATTGCCAGCGCGCCCGCGCCAGCACCAGCGCCTCCGTCACGGTCAGTCCGTCCGGCGGGATGGTGGTCACAAACACGCTCCACGCCGCCAAGGCCAAGCAGCGCGACCATCTGGCCTGCGCTTTGGCTTCCTCCGCAAGCGGCGGCGGCGCTGGTCGACCCCCTGCGGTGCCCGCACTGCCAGCAAGCGCCCGCACCTGCGCCTCCGCCCAGCCGCACCGGCGATCGAGCGTTGCCGGGCATGGCGGCCAGCAGGTCGTGCAGGCGCCACCGGTCCATCGTCCGTTTGCAGGCTGGCAGTGCCGCATGGCGAGAACGACCCGCGCGTCAACTCCGCCAGCAGGGCGAGGTCAAATAGCCCAAATCCACCAGCCGGACCGCGCCCTGCGGCAGATCGTGATGCAGGGTGGCGACATCGACTCGCGGCCATCGTGCAGGGTCGGGCGCGCGCCCCGTGCGCAGGTCGAGGGCGACCTGGAGCTTAAGCGCCGCGTTGCCGGCGTCGGGCGTGCCATTACCGCAGCCGGTCAGACCGCAGCGAGCGCCCGGGCAAGGGATCGTGGTACTATCTTGCACCACCACCTCGGCGAAGCGGTCGAGGATGGGCAAGCTGAGTGGGTCAGCACACAGCACCTCGCCAATCAGCCCCGAGCACGTGTTCCAGACAGGTGGCGGCGGTTCGGTCAAACCGCTGGCGCTTCGGGCGATGGTTACGCCCAAGGCGGCACTCGTCTGCGTCAGGGCGCTCAGCTCGCCGCGGGTCGGCCCGAGGCCAACACGAGCGTTGCACGAACCTGCCGGTCAGTTTGGCGTCCGACGGAACAAAGCCGGTCTGGCGGCCGGCACGGTCGGCTTCCTCGGTCAACACCGCCGCAAGCGTGGCGGCCAGCTGTGGTATAGTCGTCATCAGGGCGGCTCCTGTCGGTGTTTGGTTGTGGTTTGGCGACAACAACCATACCACAAGAGCGTCCTTGTCTGCTTATCGACCTTCGCCGCCCCGAGTTTCTTTATTTCTTCTGGTGGGGTTCGGGGCGGCGAAGCCGCCGGCTGCACTGCGTGGCGACACGCGTGCAGCACAATCTATACGTGATCATAGCGACGAGTGTATCACACAACGAACGCGATCAAACGGAGCTGGTATGAGCGGAAGCGCTGAAAAGCTCCGCTCTGCCGAAGGCGAAATGCCGGCCGCGAGCCTCGTGGCGGATCAGAACTCGCCCGCCTCGCCAACGCGCACGCGCTCGAGCAGCACAAAGCTCAGGCCGGTGGTAAGCATCAGGATGGTGCTCAGCGCCAGCGCCCGGCCGTAGTTCTCGGCGCCTGGCAGCCCCAGCAGCCGGTCGATCACCACCGGCACGGTCTGGTTCTCGGGGCGCGCCAGCAGCAGCGCGGCCCCAAACTCGCCAATCGACACCGTGAACGCGAATGCCGCGCCTGCCAGCAGCGCCGGCAGCAGCAGTGGCAGATCGACTTCGCGCAGCACCCGCAGCGGCCCCGCGCCTAGCACGCTGGCCGCCTCGCGCAGCCGTGGGTCGAGCCCGCGCAGCGTGGGCAGCAGCGCGCGCACCACGAATGGGAATGCCAGCAGGGCGTGCGCTACCGGGATGAGCCAGGGCGAGGCCAGCAGGTTCAGCGGTGGCCGCCCGAACACCAGAATATAGCCGAGCCCCAGCGTCACCGCGCTTGCGCCGAGCGGCAGCATGAAGATCGGGTCGAGCAGTGCCGAGAGCCGAGAGCCAAGGAACGCGAAGCGGCCAGCGCCGCCCCGGCTTCTCGGCTCTTGGTACTTGGTTCTCTCCGCCAGCAGGTACGCGCCCGGCACGCCCACCAGCAGCGCGAGCGCGGTAGCTGCCAGCGCGAAGCGCAGCGAGTTGCCGATGGCGATCAGCGGTGGCAGCGCGAACGCCCCGCGCGCCGGGTTGGTATTCAGCCGCAGGTAGTAGCCGAGCGTGAGCTGGCTGGCGCCGCCTGGCGAGATCGCCGTGACCGAGCGCAGCGCCAGCGCCAGCAGCGGCGCGCCGATCAGCGCCAGCAGCGCCGCCAGATTTGCAGCGACAAACACGCGTTGGCGCCAGGTGACGAGCGGGCGCGCGCTGGCCGCGCGCGCACGCATGTCCAGCGGCACGCTGGCGCGCCGCTGCAGCCACGTGTACGCCAGCGTCGTCAGCAGAGTTGCGGCCATCTGCACCAGCGCCAGCGCTGCCGCCAGGTCGAGCCGCAGCAGGCTGGTGGTAAGCCGGTAGATCTCGACCTCGACGGTGGCGAAGCGCGGCCCGCCCAGGATGCGGATCACGCCGAAGCTAGCGAAGGTGTAGACGAAGATCAGCAACGCTGCCGCGCCAATCGCCGGCAGCAGCAGCGGCAGCGTCACCTCGCGAAACGCGCGCAGCCGGCTGGCGCCCAGCACCGCCGCCGCTTGCTCGAGGCGGCTGTCGAGCGCGCCCCAGAACGCGCCGACGATCCGCAGCACCACGCTGTAGTTATAGAATACGTGGGCGATCAAGATCAGCGCCAGCGTTTGATCAAGCCGGATGGGCGGTTCGGCCAGGCCAAGCCAGCTTTGCAGCGCCGTATTCAGCAGGTCGCGCGGGCCGATCAGCGCCTTGAACGCCGCTGCTACCACCACTGTCGGCAGCACAAACGGCACCGTGGCCAGCGCGCGCAGCAGCGCCTTGCCGGCGAAGCGGTAGCGCGCGAACGCATATGTCGCCGGTAGCGCCACCAGCAGCGTCAGGGCGGTCGAGAGCAGCGCCTGCCAGGTGCTGAACCAGATGACCTCGAAGTAGTAGCTGTCGGCCAGCAGCCGGGCAAGCCCGCCGTCGGCCGGCGCCAGGCGCGCGTCGCCGCCGAAGCTCAGGCGCAAGATCGCCGCCAGCGGGTAGAAGAAAAACAGCGCGAGGAACAGCAGCGGCAGGGCGTAGATCAGCGTGCGGTAGCGCATCAGGCCGCGTCGCGCTTCAGCACTACCAGCGTGATGTCGTCGGCCTGGGGCGTGCCGGCCGCAAAGCTCGTCACAGCGTCGATGATCCGCTCGATGATCTCCTCGGGGCTGAGGTGGTGGCAGCGCCGCAAGATCTCGGCCAGGCGCTCTTCACCGAACAGCTGGCGGCGCGGGTTCATTGCCTCGGTTACGCCGTCGGTGTAGAAGCACACCACGTCGCCGGCCTCGATCACGGTGGCGTGCTGCTCGAAGCGCGGGTCGGGCACGATCCCCAGCACAATCCCTTGGGCGTGCAGCTGCTCGACCGTGGCGGTGTTGGTGCGGTAGTGCAGCGGGTAGTTGTGCCCGCCGTCGGCGAACAGCAAGTCGCCGCTCTCGATATCGAGAATCGCGTAGAAGCAAGTAACGAAAAGGCCAGAGCGCGCGTCGGAGAGAATCAGGCGGTTGGCGCGCTCGAGCACAGCCATGGGCGAGCGCCCGTCGCTGGCGGTGGCGCGGATAAGCGTTCGCGAGAGCGCCATGAACAGCGCCGCCGGCACGCCCTTATCGGTCACGTCGGCAATCACAATGCCAAGGCGCCCCGGCCCTGCCGGAGTAGCCACCTGCAACGGCTTGGGAGGCACGCGCGGCGCCAGCCTGCCAGTGCGCCAGAACTCCAGGTTGGAGTCGGGCCGCGCCGCGCCGCCCTTGGGCTGGGCCTGGCCACGCGCCATTGGCTCGCCAAGCACCTCGGCGCCATTGACCGGCCGCTCGGGCGCGAGCTCGATGAAGTCGTAGAAATCGCCGCCGACCTGGCGCGCCGCGCGGTAGAATGCGGCAATATTGTAGCCCGGCACCATTGGGCAGCAGGCCGGCAGAAAACTGGCCTGGATGTCGCGCGCCAGGTTTAGCTCTTGCTCGAGCCGCTGGCGCGCCAGCGCTTCCTGGTGCAGCCGCTCGCGCTCGAGCGTTTGGGCCAGCTGGCTGCCCAGCAGGCCGAGCAGCTGGGCCTCGTCGATCAGAAAGCGGCGCGGTGTGGTGGTGTTGACCATCAGCGTACCCACGGGCGCGCCGCCGATCTCGATCGGCACCGCCAGATGGCCCTGGAAGTGCTGGGCTGCGAGCAGCTGTGGCAGGTCGTCGAGCGCGTCTTCGGGCAAATTGCTGCTGCTCTCGGGCAGGTACCACAGGTGTGGGTTTACCGCGTCGAACGGCGTCGGTAGCCCGCTCTTCGGCAGAAAGTGCCAGCCGTGCGCGGCTACCAGCATTGCGTGGCCTTCGTGCTCGTCGGCCTCGATAAACGCGCACGCATCGGCCTCGAGCAGCCGCGCCCCCACGCGCACCAGCCGCTGCAGCGCCGGCTCGATCGACTCGGCGCCAAGCAGCTCCTGCGAGAGCTTCAGCAGGGCCGCCTGCTCTTGCACGCGCCGCACCTTCACCTGCTCGTGCAGGCGCGTGCGCGTGATCGCGGTTCCGAGCATAAAGCCAATCGCCGAGAGCAGCTGGAGCTGCGGCGGGGTGAAGCGCCCGTACTCCGAGGTTGCGACGTTCAGGATGCCCAGCGTCTCGGTTTCGCCGCGGATCGGCACCGAGGCGTGCTGCGCCAGCGAGCGCTTATCGCCGACCGCGTGGCGCAGCCGGCTGCAGCGCACCATGTTGACTGTCTTGTTCAGCTTGCCTTCCTGGCACATATTTTGGCAGCTGCAGTCGCCCAGCCAGGGCGGGCCGGGGTAGCTGATCGCCGGCGGCAGGTCGTGCCGCGCTGCCAGCTTGAACGCGCCGGCATCGTCGCGCAGAAAGATCCAGCCGGTGCGCAGCCCCATAATCTCGACAATCTTGGGCAGCGCGGCATCAAGCGCCTCGCGTAGGTCGAGCGCCTGGTTGAGCGTTTGGGCCAGCTCGTTGAGCGTGGTCAGCTCAGCGATCCGCTGTTGGGCGTCGGTAAGTGCGGGCATAGCCTCAGGTGAAAGGGACAGGTTACAGGAAGTAGGTTCGCTACTGTACCCTGTCCCTATACTCTGTACCCTATCGTCAGTCTTTTTTTCGGCAGATCGCGACGCCGTCGCGCAGCGGGATGATAACCGATTCAAGCTGCGAGTGCTGCATGATCGCGCGGTTGAATTCTTGGATGCCGCGAACGGTGGGCGCCGCGTCTTCTTCAACCACCAGGCCATTGCACAGCACGTTATCGCCGATCAGCAGGCCGCCCGGCCGTAGCCGCGAGACACACAGCTCAAGTGCTTTCACCGCGTCGTGCTCGTTGGAGAGGTTGCGGAGGATGTCGAGGAAGATGAGGTCGAATGGGCCTTGTATGGTTTCCAGCACGCTGAACCACTCGCCGGCGATGATATTCAGCCGGTCGCCATACCCGGCGCGGGTAATGTAATCCTGCGCGAGCTTGTAGCGCTCGGGCTGGCGCTCGATCGCCGTCAGCCGCCCGCCGGCCGGCACGACGGCGCGCATCAGCCACATGGCGGCGTAGCCGGTGGCCGTGCCAATCTCAAGCGCCTCGCGCGCGCCCATGCTCTTGGCGAGCAGGTACAGCAGCTGGCCCTCGACTGGGCCGACCAGCGGCAGGCCGCGCTCGCGTGCGCGCTGCTCGAGCTCGGCCAGCACCCCGGCGCGCGGCGGCATGATGCTGGACAGATAGTCCTCGATCACAATGTTTGTGATATCGTCACGCATGCGTGCCCTCCTTGCGCGCCCCAGTTCAGAACCACAACGCCCCCGATTGTACCACATCTCGCGGCCTTACGAAATGTGATTTTGTTTATCTGCTGCGCTAGATGCATTGCGGGAAGGCGGCTTGTTTGCTATAATGCGCGCCAGCACGAACCGGCTTCATATGCTGGGGAGGTCGCATAGTGGCCTAGTGCGCGGCACTGGAAATGCCGTAGGGGGGCAACCTCCTCGTGGGTTCAAATCCCACCCTCCCCGCCAAGAATCCCCAGGCGGCCGCTGAGTAACCCTTGGCGGCCGCCTGATTCGTGGGCATTGCCTGCGGCTCCCAAACCCCCACTATTTTTATCTCCACTACAGGAATGTGCCAGTGCTCTAGCGCGCCAGCAGCTGTGCGATCGTGGCCGCGATCGTGCGAAATACCTGGCTGTCGGGCGCGTCGGGCCGGGCTTGCACCAGCGGGTGGCCGGCGTCGATCCCGCGGCTGATCGCAATATCCATGGGGATGCGCCCGAGCTGCGGCAGCGCTGTGTCGTGTACGGCCCACTGGCGCGGGCTGCGCGCGAACACCTCGATCTGCTCGCCGCAGTGTGGGCAGATCAGGTAGCTCATGTTCTCGATCACGCCCAGCACTGCGATCTGCGCCTGGCGGAACAGCCCCAGCGAGCGCGAGGCGTCGAGCAGCGAGAGATCCTGCGGCGTCGTTACCACTACCGCGCCATCGATCGCGAATGCGCGCACCAGGCTGTGCTGCGGCTCGCCTGTGCCGGGCGGCAGGTCGATCAACAGGTAGTCGAGCGCGTTCCAGCGTACGTCGCGTAGCGTCTGGGTGACGATCCTGCCCGCGTCGTGCGGGTCGGGCATCACTGCGTCGCTTTCGCCAACCACAAGGCCAATCGACATAATCTGAAGGCCATAGCGCTCGAGCGGGTCGATATACGGCTCGCTGCTGGCCCGCGCGATTGGCAGCAGCCCGCGCGCCGATTGGCTGCGGCGCACGCCCAGCATCAGCGGCACATTCGGGCCATAAATATCGGCGTCGAAGATGCCGACGCGCGCGCCAAGCCCGGCCAGCGCCAGCGCCAGGTTCACGCTCACGGTGGTTTTGCCTACGCCGCCCTTGCCGCTGGCGATCACCAGCGTGCGCGCCGTCTGAGCAATTCGTTGCTTCGCATGCATCGGCTTCATCCGCGCGATTTCGCCTTGGGCACCTGTTGCAGCTCGGCCGTCAGCACGTAGAAATCACGCCCGTCGGCTAGCTTCAGCACCGAGTGTGCGCCGGTGACGTTTGCGCTCAGCACCTTGCTGCCGTCGGCATAGCACACGCCGTTGCGATCTTTGACAATGCGCACCTGGCCGATCTTGACGGCACTGGCGGTCGGCAGCCGGTAGCACGCGACGAGCTTGCCGCTCATATGGCTTCTCTTTCCGAAGTTAGGTGGGTTTCAAACATTCGTTACACTGCGGCAGGGCTTGGGCGGCTTTGCCGCCCCAAAACACTGGCTTGTGCTGCGCGATGAGGCGCACAGCGCTTCGTACCCCAGGCAAAGAGTGTGGGTTCTTGGCGGGCGTCAGCCTTCCAAGAACCCCAGGGTTGTAAAGCTCAAGCAGCAGGTTTTGAAACTGCCGTGCGCAGGGTGCCGGTAGTATAGCACGGCTGGCTGTGGTGTGGGCCAGGCAGGCGGGGCGAAGCTCAGCGCGCTGGCGCGGGTGCGAGCTCCTCTTCGGCTCGGGCGGCGCGCCAGTTCTGGAAGCGCAGCCGCTTGCCCAGCGAGATCGCCAGGTTCTGCATCATGCGCATGCCCATGGCTGGGTCGTCTTCGGCCAGGGTGTCGAGCGCGGCTTTGGTGAGCACCAGCAGCTGTGCGCCGTGCTCGCCGGCCCGCAAATCGGCGCTGCGCGTCACGCCCTCAAGCAGCGCCAGCTCGCCGGCTACCTGGCCGGCGTTCATAAACGCCAGGCGCGTCGAGCGGCCCGCAGTGTCAAGCCATACCTCGAGCGTGCCGGCTTTCACGATGTACATCTCGTCGCCGTTGCTGTTCATCGACACGACCTTCTCGCCGGGGGCGTAGCCGTGCGAGTGCACCAGCGCCGCCAGCCGCAGCCGCTGGGCTTCGGATAGGTGCTCGCCGATCTCCGAGTTATTCAGAAACTCGGCAATCTCGCGCAGGTGGGCCAGGTCCTGGTCGCCTTCGGCGTCGGCGCTGCCGAGCATGAGCGGCAGGCCCAGGAAGTGCGAGATGTGCTTGATCGTCGCGCCTGTTTGCTCGAATTGCGGCCAGTGGCCGGCGTTAGGGATCAGCCGCAGATCGGCGCGCGGCCATTCTTCTGCCACCGCGCCGGCGTCGCGGAGCGGCACAATGTTGTCTTCCGCGCCCCACAGCACCAGCGTCGGCGGCTCGATCCGCCCGAGCTGGCCGCGCAGGTCGCCCTGCTGCATTGCCACAAAGCAGGCGGCGCGCACCTGGCCCTGGCCGCGGCGGCGCGCATCCTCGCGGATCTTGGCGTAGGCTTGCTCGGAAATATGCGCGCGCTCGGCGAAGTTCGAAGGTTTCAGCAGGAAGTCGGTATAGTCGAGCGGGGTCTTTGCCGCCTGGTAGAGCAGCCACTCGAGCGCGCGGAAGCGCTCGGCCATCACGTGCGGCTTCATCAGCAGGTTCACGCGCGTCGAAAGCCGGCCGCTCAGCGCCGGGTTCAGCAGCACCAGCTTGTCGACCAGCACCGGGTAGCGTAGCGCGAGCGTGGCGGCAATCTGCCCGCCCATCGAGTGGCCCATCACCAGCACCGCGCGATCCTGATCGCCGGTCATCTTCATGATCATTTGGGCGATCAGCTCGGCATACCCGGCGATTGTTGGCTTGGCCGCCAGCGCGGGCGACTGGCCGAACCCCGGTAGGTCGATGGCGATGCAGCGGTAGCGCTTGCTGAGGATCGGCAGGATCGGCGCCCACGTGAACGACGAGCTTGACCAGCCGTGGATCAAGATCGCGATCGGGCCGTTGGCCGGGCCGGCCTCTTGCACATACAGCACCTGGCCATTGATCGTATATGTCGCCATCGCTTCACCTATACCGCTCGTTGTTGCCGCCGCACTACCTTCGCTAGCAAAAACGTAATGCCTCACGTTTTTTGCATACTTGGGTATGTCTATTGTGTAATAAACTAAATGCGACGATAGGGGCTCGTAGATACGCGGCTTTAGGGCGGGAAGTGAGCGGCTTTGTAGCGGGGCGTTGTCGCGGCTGGCCGCAGCAAATCGGCGAGGAGGCTGCGGCGCGCTTCCTCGCGGCAATGCCGGCAGCTTGGGTGTGCTAGCTGGCGTTTTTCTGGTAAGCCTCGCGCGGCGGCCGGTCGCTGCGCGTGGCAATCGCGCGGCGGTACAGGTCGACATAGCGCCGCGCCGAGCTGGCCCACGAGTGGTCGGCGTGCATGGCCCGCAGCATCAGCTGCTGCCAGGTGTGGCGATAGCGATAGTTTTCGAGCGCGCGCACGATCGTGGTGTACAGAGCCATCGAGTGGTAGGGGTGGAATGCGAAGCCATTGCCCTCGCCCGAGGTTGGGTCGAAGTTGCGCACCGTATCCGCCAGGCCGCCGGTTGCGCGCACGATCGGGATCGAGCCGTAGCGCAGCGCGATCATCTGGCCTAGCCCGCACGGCTCGAAGCGCGATGGCATGAGAAACATATCCGACCCGGCGTAGATCTTCTGCGCGAGCTGGGCTTTAAAGGTCAGAAATGTAGCGATCTGCTGTGGGAAGCGCGCGCGGATCTCGTTGAGCCGATCGTGGTAGCGCTGGTCGCCGGTGCCAAGCACGATCAGCTGTACATCGTTGTGCAGCAGCAGCGGCTCGGCAATCTGGTCGATCAGGTCGAAGCCTTTTTGGTCGGCCAGGCGCGAGATCGCGCCGATCACCGGGGTGCTGCGGCTCTGCGGCAGCCCGGCCTCGCGCTGCAGGTCGAGCTTGCACTCGGCTTTGCCGGCAAGGTTCTCGGCGGTGTAGTGTGCCGCGATATATTGGTCGGCGGCCGGGTCGTTCAGCTCGGCGTCGATGCCGTTCAGCACGCCATACAGCCGGTCGCGCCGGTCGCGCAGCAGCGGGTCGAGCCCTTCGCCAAAATCGGGTTGCAAAATCTCGTCGGCGTAGGTTTCGCTCACTGTGTTGATGATATCGGCGTAGTAGATGCCGCGCCCCATGAAGTCGACCACGTCGTTGAGATGCGGCATATCGGGGTGCGCAATAAAGCCGTACTCGTCGACGCCGGCCACTTCGAGCACGCGGTAGCCAAAAATACCCTGGTAGGCCAGGTTGTGGATGGTATAGACGCAGGCAGTGCGCGCGTAAAATGGGTCGTGCTTGTAGATCGTTTTCAGCCAGTTTGGCACGATCGCGGTGTGCCAGTCGTGGCAGTGGATCACGTCGGGCTGCCAGCCGAGCCGCTTGATGCCTTCAAGCGTGGCGCGGCAGAAAAAAATAAAGCGGTCGGCGTCGTCTTCGTACATATAGATGCCGTCGCGCTCGTAGTAGTGCTGGTTATCGACCATGTATACCGGTATGTCATCGTGGTCGGGGAGGTGCGTCTGCAGCAGCCCGGCCTCGATGTCGTGGTCGTCCATGGGCACCGGGTAGGGCGGCAGCGCGACGCTCAGGTCGAAGCGCGCGCGGTCGATCCGGCCGTAGCGCGGCATGGCTACGCGTACGTCGTGCCCGTCGGCCCTGAGCGCTTTGGGCAGCGCCCCGGCCACGTCGGCCAGGCCGCCGGTTTTGGCGAATGGCACCACCTCGGCGCTCATCAGCAGGATCTTCAGCGCTGCGTTTGGCATAGCTCCTCGCGCGGTAGCATGGGCGAATACATCGGCGTTACGCTGGGCGAAGCTGGCCCAGGGCGGCAAGCGCGCGCCGCGCCACTTCGGCAGGCGTGCCTTGGGCATCGATGCGGCGTAGCAGCCCGGCGGCGCTGTAGAACTCGAGCAGCGGCTGCGTCTGCTCGTGGTACACGGCCAGGCGCTGGCGCACCACCTCGGGCCGGTCGTCGTCGCGCTCCACGAGGCGCCCGCCGCGCTCCTGGCAGCGCATCACGCTCGAAAGGTCGTCGATGTGCACCGGGAACGGCTCGCCCGCGCCCTCGCAGATCCGCCGGCCGCTGAGCCGGCGCACCACCTCTTCGTCGTTCACGCCGAGCGCCAGCACGGCGTGCAGCTCGCGCTTGAAGTCGGCAAGCATGCCCACCAGGCCGCGCGCCTGGCGCAGCGTGCGCGGGTAGCCGTCGAGCAAAAAGCCCTGGCTTGGCTCAAGGCGCTCGAGCGTGCCGCGCATCAGCCGATCCATCAGCGAGTCGGGCGCGAGGTTGCCGCGATCGAGATACGGCACTACCTCGCGGCCGATCGCGCTGCGCGCCTGGATCTCGGCGCGCAGGCGCTGGCCTGTCGAGATGCTCACAAGCGTGTATGCGTGTACCAGCGCTTCGGCGATCGTGCTTTTGCCCGAGCCAGGCGGCCCGACAAGCACAAGGTTCAGCGGCTGGTCGGGCGGCTGCGTCATGGTATCCTTGTCTGCGTATGTGTGTTTGGCGCCTATTATACCGCATCCCTCGCATGCCCGGCGCCCTGGCGCGGGGCCGTGTAGGGTGCCGCCAGAGACCGGTGCGCTGTGCCCTCGCTCTCTGCCCCTGGTGTGCGCGAGCACAGGCTAGGCTGATCGGGCTGATATTGACGTCGCTCTACAGGTCGCGCCAACCTATGGTGCCACCGCAAGGTGTTTATATTTGTTAGGCGTCTCTATAAGCAAACGTTGGCTTGGCCCGCGTTTGCTGCGATGGGTCTTGTATGCTATACTACCGTCTGGTGCGTCCCAACGCGCCGAATTACACACATCCCCTGATCGCGGCGGCCCTGCCGGCGGCGCGCCGGTTCCGCAGCGAGCAGAGGGGGGTGGCGGAGTCGTTTGACTGGTAGCTATTAAGGAGGCATGGTACACGTATGACCCAGGGAACCCAACGGCTTGTTTCCATGAAGTCGCTGCTGGAGTCGGGCGCGCATTTCGGGCATCAGACCAAGCGCTGGAACCCGAAGATGAAGCCGTATATCTTCGCGGCGCGCAATGGCATCCACATCCTCGATCTGCAGAAGACGATCGTCGGCCTGACGTCGGCCTACAACTTCGTGGTCGAGACGGTTGCGGCAGGCGGGAAGGTGCTGTTCGTCGGCACCAAGAAGCAGGCCCAGGAGGCGATCGCCGAAGAGGCCGCGCGCGCGAACCAGTTCGCCATCACGCAGCGCTGGCTGGGCGGCACGCTCACCAACTTTGTCACTATTCGCAAGCGCCTGCGCTACCTGGCCGATCTGGAAGATCAGCGCGATCGCGGCGATTTCTCCCGGCTCACCAAGGCCGAGGGGCTCAAGCTTGGCGAAGAGATCGAGAAGCTGAACCGCGTGTTTGCCGGCATCAAGAAGATGGATCGGCTGCCCGGCGCGCTGTTCATCGTCGACCCGCATAAAGAAGATTTGGCGGTGAAAGAGGCGCGCAAAGTCGGCATCCCGATCGTCGCCATGGTCGATACCAACTGCGATCCCGACGTGATCGACTATGTGATCCCGACCAACGACGACGCCATTCGCAGCATCCGCCTGATCACCGGCAAGATCGCCGACGCGGCGATCGAGGGCGCGAATCGGCGCGAAAGCTCGCAGGCCGACCTGATGCGCGGCGGGCGCTACGATCAGCCACGCCCGGCCGCGGCTCCCGAGGCCGCCGATGAGTCGGAAGACGTGCCGGTCGCGTAGAACGCCTAGCGATTCGCCAACTGGGAACTGAGGAAGATCGAAGGCGGCGGCACGGCTGTGTGGCCTTCGCTCTTCCCCTTTTTATGTTTATCATGCACACGAGTGCTTGCGCCCGGTTGCCACTATGCGGTATGCTGGGCGCGGCTCGCAATCTGTAAGGAGCAGAGCTGTGGCAGAGATCACTGCGCAAATGGTCAAAGAGCTGCGCGAGCGCACCGGCGCCGGGGTAAAGGAAGCCAAAGACATCCTCGTGCAGACCGGCGGCGATATGAAGAAGGCCTTCGAGGTGCTGCGCGAAAAGGGCCTGAAGGTCAGCGACAAGGTGCAGGGCCGCGAGGCCAAAGAGGGCCGCGTCGAGGTGTATATCCACCCCGGTTCGCGCATGGCCGCGATGGTCGAGGTCGACTGCGAGACCGATTTCGTGGCGCGCACCGAAGATTTTATCGCGCTGACGAAGGATCTGGCGCTGCACGTGGCCGCCATGAACCCGCGCTACCTCAAGCCCGAGGACGTGCCTGCCGATGTGCTGGCCGAGAGCGGCGAGACGCCCGAGAAGTTCAACGAGCAGTATGTGCTGCTGGCCCAGCCGTTTGTCAAAGATGGCTCGCGGACGATCGAAGACAAGATCAAAGATACCGTCGCGAAAGTACGCGAGAATGTCATTGTTCGCCGGTTCGTGCGCTATGAGATTGGAGGATAGCCGCGAGCCAAGAACCAAGAGCCGAGAACCGGCCAGTATGCGCAGGGTTCTCGGCTCTTCGCTCTGGCGCTGCGGCGCGTGCTATGGCTGAGCCAAAGTATCATCGCGTATTGCTCAAGCTCAGTGGCGAAGCCCTCGTCGGCGAGAATGGCGATGCGCTGTCTTCCGAGGTGCTCGAATTTTACGCCCAGGAGATCATCTCGATCCTGTCGGTGGGCGCGCAGGTTGCTGTGGTGCTCGGCGGCGGCAACATCTGGCGCGGCAACCGCGCCTCGGCGCGGCGCATGGACACCGCGCAGTCGCACTACATGGGCATGCTCGCGACGATTATCAACGCGCTGGCCCTGCAAGATGCGCTCGAAGGCCGCGGCGTGGTGACGCGAGCCATGACGGCGATCAAGATGGACGAGGTCGCCGAGCCGTATATTCACCGCCGCGCCATTCGGCACCTCGAAAAAGGCCGCGTGATCATCCTGGCCGGCGGCACCGGCAGGCCATACTTCACCACCGACTCAGCCGCAGCGCTACGAGCCGCCGAGATCCACGCCGAAGTGATCCTCATGGCCAAAAACGGCGTCGATGGCGTGTACACCGCCGACCCGAAACGCGACCCGAGCGCGACCCGCTTTGATTTTATCACCTATATGGATGCATTGCAGCGCGGCCTGGCCGTGATGGACAGCACTGCGCTTACGTTCTGCATGGATAACAAAATCCCGATCATTGTCTTCGACCCGATGCGGTCGGGCAATATCGCCAGAATTGTGAATGGCGAGCGGGTTGGGACGCTCGTATCCGACTCGGCCGCCATCTGAAGGAGCGAGTCCATGATCAACGACATTTTGCGCGAGACCGAAACAAAAATGAAAAAGTCGGTCGAGTCGCTGCGCCAGCACCTGACGACGATTCGTACCGGCCGCGCGTCGCCTGCCTTGGTCGAACATATGCAGGTGGAGGCGTGGGGGTCGGCTATGCCGTTGAATCAGCTGGCGGGGATTACCACGCCCGACGCCAAGATGATCGTCATTCAGCCGTACGATAAAACGACGCTGAAGGCGATCGAAAAAGCCATCCAGAACTCCGACCTGGGGATCAATCCTTCGAACGATGGGATTGTTATCCGGCTGGCGCTGCCGCCACTCACCGAGGAACGCCGCCGCAACCTCACGAAGCAGGTGAAGGCGCATGTCGAGGAAGGCAAAGTGGCGGTGCGCAACTTGCGCCGTGACGGCGGCGATCAGATCAAAAAGCTCGAGCGCGAGAAGCAGGTTTCCGAGAACGACCAGCGCCGCGGCCAGGAGAAGCTGCAGGAGCTGACCGATAAGTATATTCGTGAGATCGAACACGTCGGCGCCGCCAAAGAAGCCGAGGTGATGGAAGTCTAGAGCGCACGATTTTGAGCGCCTCGCGATCTTCTCAAGCTCGAAACGCATTGCTCGAAACTTCTTCATGGGGGATGGAATGACGTCGGAGAAGCCTGCACTAGCGCAGATCCCCCGGCATATTGCGATCATCATGGATGGCAATGGCCGCTGGGCGAAACGTCGGGGTCTGCCGCGTCTGGCCGGGCATCGCGCCGGTGTCGAAAATATTCGGCGCATTCTGCGCGAGTGCACCGACCTGGGCATTCAGTACCTGACGATCTACGCCTTCTCGACCGAAAATTGGTCGCGGCCCTCGGCCGAGGTCGAGGGCCTGATGCGCATCTTTGGCGAGTTTCTCGATCGCGAAACGCGCTCGCTGCATGCCGAAGGCGTTAAGATCCGCCACCTTGGCAGCATGCAGGGCGTCTCGCCTGCGCTCCAGCGTAAGACCCAAGCGGCGCTCGATCTGACGCGCGAAAATCAGCGCATCAACCTGTGCGTGGCGTTTAATTATGGCGGGCGCGCCGATATCGTCGACGCAGTGCGCGCGCTGGTTGCGGCTGGCGTTGCCCCCGACGCGATTACCGAGCAGATGATCTCGGAACGCCTCTCGACCGGCGGCATACCCGACCCCGATCTGATCATCCGCACCAGTGGCGAGTGGCGGCTCTCGAATTTCTTGCTCTGGCAGGCGGCCTATAGCGAATATTGGGTCACGCCAACTTTTTGGCCCGATTTTAGCCCTGAGCTTTTGCGCCAGGCATTACACGATTATGGACAGCGCGAACGCCGCTTCGGCGGCCTCACCCAGAAATAAAAGCTCGCTGGCTCAGCGCGTCATCAGCGCGCTGATACTGCTGCCGATTGTGATTGGGCTGGTGTGGTGGGGTGTCTGGCCAATTGTGGTGCTCGTCGTCGCCGCAACTGTGGTCGGGCTGCTCGAACTGTACGGCGCGTTTGCGCAGGGCGGCTACCGGCCGCGCGTCGCGGTTGGCATCGCACTGGCGCTGGCGCTGATCGGCGCTGTCACCCTCCGCGCCACTACCTCGCTCGATCTGGTCATGCCGCTGATTACCCTGGCGATCGTCGCCAGCCTGGTGTTCGAGCTGACGCGCCACAGCGAGCGCGGCGGCGTGGCCTCGTGGGCGCTGACGCTGGCCGGCGCTTTCTACCTCGGCTGGCTGTTCAGCCAGTTCATTCCACTGCGCATGCTCAGCAGCGCGCTGCGGCCTAACCTGTTTACTCTGCTCGGCTTGCCACTCGATTCGGGCGCGGCCTGGATCTACCTCATTCTAGCGATTACCTGGATCCAGGACACGGCGGCGTATTTCGTTGGCAAGTATACCGGCCGGCATAAAATGGCACCAATACTCAGCCCCAAGAAAACGTGGGAGGGTGCGGTTGGCGGCCTGGTTGGCTCGGTGTTGGCATCGGTTGGATTCGCGGTGGTATTTGGCCTGCCGATCAACACTGCACAGGCGCTGTTCCTCGGGCTTGTCGGCGGCATTGTCGGCCCGCTGGGCGATCTGGCCGAATCGATGATCAAACGCCAGGTTGGCCTGAAAGATGCCGGCAACCTCATCCCCGGCCACGGTGGGATCCTCGATCGCGCCGATAGCCTGCTCTTCACCGGGCCGGTGCTCTACTACCTGATTAAACTCCTGCTGGTATAGCCCGGCCGCGTACCGCCACACTGCCTAGGGCTGGTGCAACGTCTTTCGACCCCTCCCCCCTCCCCTGTCAGGGGAGGGGGTGACACATCTGGC